>JAFGKU010000166.1 GCA_016928415.1 Spirochaetales bacterium | reverse complement strand
GAAACCGGAAAATTGAAGGAAATCGGCATGCCCGATGATCCGGGCTTTTCCGAATTCCCCGTGCTTGCGGGATGGGAAGTAAAATTGGCGGATTGGTTTTCGGAAAAAAACAATAAGGTGGACTACACCTATGATTTTGGTGATGACTGGAACCATGAGGTGGTATTGGAGAAGGTTTTGCCCAAAGAATCCGGTAAAAGATATCCTGTCTGTTTGGACGGGAAAAGGGCCTGTCCTCCCGAAGATTGTGGCGGAGTCTATGGATATGAAAGGTTTCTTGAAATAATTAAAAATCCTGATGATGAAGAATATAAAGAAACAATGGCATGGTGTGATGAAGATTTTGACCCTGATTATTTTGACTGCAATGAAATAAAGTTTGATAGTCCCAAAAAAAGACTTAAATATATGTTTGATTTTTAATTCTGACCGCCGCTCAACACTCACGCCAAACCGGTTCATGGAGTTAAGTGGTAACTAACCGTATTACCGGGTCCGTTTTAAATAAAGGATGGTGTTACAACAGTGCAGTTATAATCGATTTACAAAGTATAATTTTTTCATATTGCCATTTCTTTTAAAATCCTTTACCATGCAACCCGGCAATTATGGAACAATTTGAAGCACTGGAAATTATAAGACAAAGCGAAAGCTTTTCAAGACAACTCGCCAAAATCGAAACCGGTATATTCACCTGGGCGGAAAAACAAAAGTTGTTCAGAATGTTTTTCAAACAGGCATCCAGGTATAAAAAAGTAATCGAGGAGTTTCCTGAGGAATGGTTAAGGGCAAGTTCCCATCAGTTTGTAGCCGGTTATGTGTTCGGCAATTCCGGCAGATTGCATAAATACCTTCATAATAACAGGGATTTTATCGATAAAGAAAGTAAAAGCCTCCTTCATCATTTTATGGATTCCCCCTGGTTTTATTCCCTTTTTCAGATCACAGAAAGCTATCCGGATAACATACTAAAAGCCAGGGACTGTTCCGGCGGGGAGGAATTTTATCTCTATTCGGAAGGCACGGCAAATCTTTTCAAACAGGGTAAAAACCTTTTTATGGCACTGCTTTTTGATAACGGAAAATGCCGCCAGACCTATGGTATTATCCATTACTATCAGGGATATTCCGTACGGGATTTTACCGGTTTCGCGTACCTTGTCAGTTATCATTACAGGAACTCGCGCAGCCTCTCCGAATCCGTTAAAAACAAACCGCTTGAATACATGCTGCTTGACCGTTTCGCGGAAATTCCGTTTACCGTGCATAAGGGCGAACAGATGGTTTTTTGTTCCCATTCCCGGAAGGTCGAATCATTTGATCCGGAGGAATATTCAAGGCATTTTTTAATCGAGGAAAAGAATGATGTGGTAAAATGTACCTTGAAAAAATATCAGGATACGATGTTTTTTACCTGTTTGTACTTTGACAAAATGAAAAACAACCTGACCCTTAACGCTGTCGGTGTTTCACGGTACAGGGAAATGACAGAGCTGCTTAAAAACAAATACGATTTTCCACGGGAACCTTCCTGGTGTTTTACCACACAGATGATGATTGCTGTAGATACCGTACTCGGCATTAAAAATCCGTCATTAGCTTATGACAAATATTTTGACACAGAACCTCCTGTTCAAGGGGAAAGTTCACCGGATTTAAAGCCTATCAATGATTTAATGAGAGAACTGACTGATTATTCGAATGCGGGCAAAAAATATTCCATTCAGGAACTTGCTTCAAAACATGATGTTCCGGTTGAAACAGCCCTGCAGCTGGAAAATATGCTCAAAAATATGGATAAGAAATTAAACATTGATCTGGAAGGGGGGAGTGATGATATTGTTCCTCCTCCGCCTGATAAAAGGCATAAATTAAAGGATCCGCCGAATCAAAACCCTTTTTAAATAGGGGTTTTAGAGGTTGCCGGGCGCACCCGGGATGTCGATCTTAACGGGATCGGAGACAACGGCATTCCGGATCAAAATCCTATTCGATTATATCCGCCAAATGAGTTACCCGGAAAGGTACAGCGTAAAAACCCGGCACACAAATTCCTTGACTAAAAACATAATGTGTATTATTATACACATTAAGAGGTGTATTATGAGAACAAATATCGTATTGGATGACCGTCTCGTGGAAGAAGCATTCAAATATGCAAAGGAAATACATACTAAAAGGGAACTGATAGAAACTGCCCTCAAAGAATTCGTAAAAAACCGGAAAATGAAGAATATAAGTGAATTAAAAGGGAAAATCCTTTTTGCGGACAATTACAATCATAAAAAATTGCGGGCCTCTAAATGATACTGATGGATACATCGGTATTAATCGAATATTTCAAAGGTAAAAATAATATATGTACGGCAGCTATCGATCGAATTCTTAAAAATGGAATTCCTTTTGGAATTAATGACTTTATTTATCAGGAAATTTTACAGGGTGCACGGACAATTAAAGAATTTCAAAAGTTGAAAGAATACCTGGAAACTATTCCATTTTATCACCTGAATTTTGGTAAAGAATCCTTTGAGAAAGCCGCCTTAATAAACTTAACCTGCCGAAAAGCGGGGTATACCGTACGCAGTACAATCGATTTAATCATAGTGGAGACGGCAATAGAAAACGATTTGTTCCTGCTGCATAATGATAATGATTTTAATCATATTGCCGAAATAATACCTGAATTGAAAATTTATGAGACCGGGGAATAATAGTAATTTGGACTCATTTTACAATTTTTTCCCTTGAGCGGCTTGCAGAAAATGATAACTTTACCTATCATGAGAAAAGAAATGGATGATAAACGGGAACTTCAAATAGGCATATCAAAATACGCAAGAAACAATACCATCGAGCACCTGAAGAAGGCCTTTACCGAGGATATGCTCGAACAGGATGTCTTTGAGAAGAGGCTTGAGATCGCTATCAATACTCAAGATAAAACCGATCTTGAAAGAATTGTCGAGGATCTCCCTGAAATCGAAAATATTCAGCGCCCGCAGTCAAAAGATGTTTCGATACCGGAATCCGAATCCAGAATTGTGAATGTATTGGGAGAAGTTAAAAGACAGGGCGTCTGGAAGCCTCCCAAAGATATGAAAGTGAAAACAACACTGGGGGAAACTTCCCTGGATTTTACCAAGGCAATACTGTCGGATGGAATAACGGATATTGAGATAAAGTGTGTTTTAGGTGAGGTTACAATAATAGTTCCCGAAGGCGTTGAGGTTGACGGACATTGTAAAGTCATATTGGGCAGTTTTAATGATAAAAGTAAAAATTGTGAAAATCCGGACGCGCCGGTTTTGAGAATTCGCGGATATACCTGTTTGGGTTCCATAGAGGTCCGTCCTCCAAAAGTAAGAATTCTAAAACGAATATTGAAGAAGTTTGGACTGGATTTGGATCATTGAAATAACGGCTAATTTCTCTTCTGCTCCAGCGGATCACCCAACATCTCGGCGTCTTCGTCTTACACGTCTTCATCGGCGGCTAATTCCTCTTCTCCCTCAGCGGATCACCCAACACTTCGGCGTCCTCGTCTTATTCGTCTTCATCGGCGGTTAACTCTTTCCTTCCCCATCGCTTCCTCCCCACCCCTTCACCATAATCCCGGGACCATCCTGTAGCGTGTGCGCCTCTGAAAATCGCTGTACCCCTGTAAATTCCTCTCAAGAAACGAGTCTTCGTAGGCAGCAAGTATCACGTAACCAACCAGTAGGATTCCGCAGATAACCCACATCCACCAGACGGGATATATCAAGCCAATGCCTATGTATTGCGGAAAAGTCATGGCATAAAGGGGATGCCTAACCAATTTGTAAGCGCCGTCTTCAATTATTTTCTGGTCCTCATGAACCCTTACGTTGCCGGCCCAGAACTTTCCAAGAACAACAAACCTGATATAGCAAACCGTAACCACGCTTGCGGAAAAAAGTATAAATCCGAAAATTGACATATAGTCATTTTGAAAGGGGATGCTTATTATTTTGAACGCTATCAGAACCTGTCCCGCTAATAATGCCAGACCCATTACGGATAGGATCAAAACAATGATTGTTCCCGTGAAGGAACCGGTACTTTTCTTGGAGTGCTTTATGTCCGCGGTAATCGATGCCCCGCCGCGAAAGTAAACCAGAATAAAAAGGACAAATACAATAAGTGTACCTGTGTTTATTAAATCGGTGATCATTTTGAACTCCCCTGACTTTTTTAAAATATAATAGTGAAGAGTGAAAGGGTATGCAAGCCTTTTATTCCAAATTTTGAATTCGTCCCGGATACGATCAATGTTAGCAATGGAAAAATTTTAAAATTAATGACTTATTTATCTGGAATATTTTTGATAGACTCTGCTTGTAAGGAGAGATGGAAATGATAAATCATATAGGATTCATTGACTTCGAAAATATTACCAAAATCGACCTTGAGAAAATTAACGGAAAAACGAAACTGATTATCGTTGTAGGTTCAAAACAGACCAGAAAGGCGGCTGTTTATTCCCATGAGGCGATAGACAGGGCATCATCGGTTGAACTTATCAAAGTAAAGGGACAGGGGGCAAATGCTTTGGACTTTTATATTGCCTATTACCTGGGAAAACTTATAAATCAATCTATTAACGTTAAATATTCTATTTTTTCCAATGACAAGGGTTACGATCCGCTGGTTGAGCATCTTTCGGAGGAAGGCATCAATATTAAACGTGTTTCAATGGAAAGTAAAAGCAAAACAACAAAGGGTAAAACCGCGGTCAGGAAAACAACCGAATCAAAAAAAACCGGGATAAGCCCATATGAGAAAGCCCTTAAAAAGATCACTGAAATGCCGGGTAAGAACCGTCCCAAAAAGATGATCCGGTTGAGGGCGTACATCAAAACGGCATTGGGAAACAGGAACACGGACAAAGAAATAGATGCCATTATATCGGAGTTGGTTGAAAAAAAGAAAATAAGTATTAATGGGGAAAAAGTTAAGCTTAATATAGACTGACTAACACTTTTTTCTTATTCAGCGGTTAATTCTCTTCCTCTCCAGCGGATTACCCAATACCTCGGTGTACTCGACTTCCTTCGTCTTCTTCGGCGTTATCGTCTTCCTCGGCGGTCAGTCTTCATCCCCCTCCCCCCTGTTCGGATCCCACTCAAAACTCACTCCAAACCTGTTCAGGAAATTAAGAGTCTCCAGGCTGTCAGCCCCCAGGGGCAGCCGCATTGTGCCGCCGTAATACCCCGTCAGCTTATACTGGATCAGCCGTGTTTCAGCCTTTATCAGTATAAAGATGTTTTTAATCGTTGTTTTCTTCATGGCATCTTTTGTATATTTGGTAATAAGTATCGGGGGATAAGCTTCCGGCGTCTGGACATATGATGTTTTTTCGTATATAATTGAATTCATATATTTATGATACATTAGAAGGACTCAATAATGCTCTTTAAAAAAATAATGATGATTCCTGTATTCCTTTTTTTTCTGCAATGGAACTGTTACAGCGATGCTCCATATAAAATCAAGGTATTTGAATTAAATAATAAATCAGGTATTTCTGATATAGAAGTGAATACCGAATTCATTGTTTATACAAACGATAAGGGAGAGGGGAAAATTAATTTTCAGGAAATCTATAAAATATTATTCGAAAAGAGCCAATTTACCGCCGAGCAGCACACTTTCTCGCAGAGCGATACGGAGGATTCCATTTCCAATTATTTTAATATCTATGAAACCATTGATATGGTTCTGGTCACGGCTGGAGGCTCTAAAATATTTTTTAAGGAGACGGATACGGATACTTCAAAATATGCTGTGTATAAAAACTCCAAATATCTGGGCACGGCAAATGATGTTTTCAGGATCACGTTTGTGGAGAACGGGCAGGAATTAAAATTATGCAGGATGAAAGGGAAGCTGTATTCATTTGAGTACAATGAAGAATTTTCTAATGAGAATTATAAAGAAATGACCTATGAAGAAATGATCGAGCGTGTACGGCAGAAAAACCTGAATAAAATATTTTTTTTCCCGGTCAGTTCCGTGGAACCTGCAATTATAAAAGGTCTCAAATATGAGGAAAAGGCGGGTACTATATTTGTCAACAAGGACGGCGTGGAAGTAATCAAGAGTAGATTAAATAAGAAATATTCCAGGGAAAGCATCCTCAGTTATAGATATTTTATAATAATGGCTGAAAAAGAGGGATAATATACAATAATCTGCATGGCGCTGTAATTGGCAAATGTGGACTTACCAGCCCGTAATTTCCCTGATTTCAGCTACAAGCGTCTTTGCCATGATTTCATGCCGCGCAATCGTGGGGTGGAAATCCTCTCCAAAAGGGCCTGTTTGTGTTTCAAAAGGGAGTGAATGAATATTTGAATCACCCGCATCCTTCATTTCCGCCACTATTGAACTGACAATTTTTCTAATTCTTGTAAGGCAATCGAGACCTGCCGGCCATTCATCACTTAACATCGGGCCTATGGAGATAATGATTTGTGTATCTTCTCCATAGTTTCCCCTCACGCGTTTTATGAATTCTACAAAGTGTTTCCTGAAAACGGCGTCAAATTTTTCCCGGGTAAGGTCCTTTACGGAAAGCTGTGAATTGTAGTCATTGGTTCCAAGGTTAATGACAACGACATCCGGCGCATAACTTGAGAAATCCCATTCCGGGGAAGAGGAGTCATCCGGAAGTATTCTTGAGTACATTTCAGGTATCGTGTTCCTTTCGTCACCGCCGTAGTTCCTGAACACACCCCGTCCGGAATAGGCGAAAATCAGGTATTGGGCATTAAGCGCCCGGGCGGCAATGGACCCGAAAGCCATGTAGACATTCTCGTTTCTCGGTGTAAAAGGAAATTTACCTGCATCCGGGACGGACAATTCATTCCCATAGCCGCAGGTAATGGAATCACCGATAAACTCGATTTTTCTTCCGGGGAGAGGTTCAGGAGCGGTAAGTTTTTTGCCTTCTTCAATGTTAAAGCCCAGAAAATCGGTTTTCCCCTGGCCGGACTCCGTTCGTTTAAAAATCTCTATTGCATGCACACCGTCACTCAAATTTCTTGCAAGCGCATAGGTTTTCTCACCTTTTAAAGCATGAATAAACGAAGGTTCTTTACCATCAATAATAACATTAAAGTAATTATTGGAAGTTGAGTTATTCATACTTATATCAATGCCGGTCCCTTCGAAACCGGTTTTTATACTGATACCGGGAAGACTGAACCTTGGCTGCCTGGGATTAGAAAAATCAATTCTTCCGCAATACTGAATGGCAGGATCATCGGGATCAATTCTTTGCGGCAGCTCCTCTGCAATTATATGCATCTCCATAGGCTGCTTCTGCCTGGAAACACAGGAAAATAACAGGAGACTCAATAAGATGAATCCTGCCGTGGCAAGTCCCATTCTTTTTTTTATGTTCATGAAAAACCTCGGAAACAACAATAACATGGTTTTTCATACCGAGTACAGACATAAAGGTAAAAAAAAAAATGGAATAAATTTGTCTGATAAACGTGGAACAAAGGAATATTTAAAGGAAGATGTTGTAACGTTTTGAAATTTTTAACCGTTTTTTTTGGGAATATGTTTTTTTATCATGGCAAAAATTTGAAATTAAACCCGTGCCATAATCCTATTACGCAACCTGTTTCTTTTTCCGTACTTGTCTCGACAAAGCCCTCACGGCCAGGTAAATAAACCATCCAATAATCGGGTAAAACAGGAGCATTTCCGCAATCTTACCCGAATATATTTTTATGTCTGTCTGGATATGATGCCCAATTTGGAAGCTTTTTTTTACTGCCCGTAACGGTAAAACTTGGTTTGATGATATCATCATACCATAAAACGGGTGAATTGGACCTGCCGTCAAATTTTGATTATTGGAAAATCCTTGATTGCCCGATCACTTTTGATATCCTGTTGAGTTATCCATTGTATTATTTCAATCCGTATAATTATCCTTTGAAGGAAGTGGTGCGGCCTTTTTAATATATTCAGGTGGCCGTACCCGGCTGCTCTCTCCTTCTGTGTTATTATAACGTTGAAAGATAAGGGTTTTTGATTTCAAGAAATGCAAAAGGCGGATTATGGGTAGGGATCCTTTTGATTTAACCAGGTTTATCACGGCCCAGAACAGGGTATACACCAGGGTTGTGGTGGGAAACGATTCTGTTTTCGCGAAGGTGCTTGAAAAATATTACGGTGGAGAGCGGGATCAAAAGACATTACGGATTGTTACTTAAAGGGTCATAGATGGATTTTAGAAAAATTTTTGATACCGTCCCGGACCAATTCGATAGGTGGCGGCCCCGCTATTGCGAGGAACTTTTCAGGGATCTTATCGGATATTCGGGGCTTGATTCGGGCAAATCAGCGCTTGAAATCGGACCTGGAACGGGTCAGGCCACGGAGCCTGTCTTAAAAACGGGCTGTTTATATCTGGCCATTGAACTGGGTGAACATCTTGCGGAATATACAAGGAATAAATTCAAGTCATATATCAATTTCCATCTGGTAAACGCTGATTTTGAAACACACGATTTCGGGCGGCAAAAATTCGATCTGGTGTATTCGGCGGCAACCATTCAATGGATCCCGGAAAAAATCGCATTCCCGAAAGTGTTTCAGCTGTTGAACGGCGGCGGGACATTGGCCATGATGCTGACACAGGGGGATTATAAAACACCGAATGAATCACTGCATTCTAAAATTCAGAATGTTTATTCCAAATACTTCCACCCGGAACAAAGGTATACCTGTGAACTGGATTACAGCAATGTGTTAAATTATGGATTTATTGATTTTGAATGCCGCCAGTATTATAAAACACGGGAGTTCAATGCGGATGAATATATCGGTTATATTGGCACGCACAGCGACCACATCACTTTAAAGGAACCTTTTAAATCAAAGTTTTATGAAGGCATCAAAAAGGTTATTCTGGAAGCCGGAAATAAAATAATATTCAAGGACACAATCATTTTATACCTTGCAAGAAAGCCTTAGAATGCTGCATATAATTTCGTTTCAGGTTCAAGATACGGATACGGTGATATATTACGACAAAGAGAGGTGGCATGAATAATAGACTTTCAACTTTTTTAAGGAATACAAGAAATATTTTTATCAGTATTTTTCTGCTGTTAATTGTATTATTGATTTTTGTTGTCTTAAATCTGAAATTTTTCATATGTCGAAGGACCGGATAACGGTCCGCCGCTGGTTTTATTGCATGCCTGGCGCATGGACTGGTACAGCTACAGCCGTGTTCTGCCGGGGCTGTTAGAACAGTTCCATGTATATGATATCGATAATCCCGGGCACGGCGCCACCCGGTGTCCGTAAAATTTTCCCATGAATGCCGGCCGGATCGGTACGGATTTGGGTGATTTTATGGCAAAGGTTAAAGGAGAACCGGTCTCCATTACGGGAAACTCGTCCGGCGGGTTGCTTGCCGCCTGGCTGGCCGCAAACAGGCCGGAAAAAGTTAATGCCGTTCTGTTGGAGGATCCGCCCCTGTTCTGTCAACGACAATCAAGGGCTTCTTTTTGAAAATAGAATAACGCTGAAGGACACGATTGTTTTGCATCTTGCAAAAAAATCCTGACGGGATGATAATAAAATTGACGGGCGGGAATGACAGTCATGAGGTTATCTGGAGATTCCCCCAAAAAAGAAAGGAATGTTTATGGAAGACAAAAAGCTGAAAGAAGTACAGTATCAAAATTCCCGAAATAAAAACCCTTAATTAAATAAATTTTTCAAACCCGGCGCCTTCGTTTTATTCGTCTTCCTCGGCGTCAAAAAAAAACTTAAGCCCGTGTTCTTCAATCCTGCCGCGGTTTGACCTTCTTACGCACGGCCGGGATGCCCCACATAACGGCCATGGCCAGTAGTGCCATTCCTATGGCGATGAGGAAGGCTTCCCGCATGGCCAGCAGGGAGCTCTGCCGCTGAAGCAGTTCACCGGCAATGCCCTTGACGGCCAGTTCCGCCGCGTGCACCTGTCCCCTGAGCTGGACCAGGCTCGACACCAGGGCAATGCCCATGGGTGCGGCCACCGCCTGCAGCACAATGAACAATGTGGTGGCGTTCGCAATCTCGCGTTTTTCGCTTTGGTCTATCTTCAACAGCGCGGCCACCCCCAGCTGCTGCACGAATGCCAGCGCAAATCCGAGGACCCCCAGGATGGCGATAATCACGCCGATCGCGGTGTCCAGCGAGAGTATTGTCATCACTGCCGCGGCGCAAGCCAGGACAATCGCTCCGGTTATTACCACCGGCTTCGGGCCCTTGTGGTCAACCAGCCAGCCGGAAAGCGGCAGCAACAACACGGTGAGCAATGCCTGGGCCGCGAGAATCATCCCCGCCTGGGCCGTCGTCTGCAGCCGGATGGTCTGCAGGTAAATGGGAATCAAAAACAGTGATCCGAAACGCACCATGGTCACGAATATGTTCGCGATGTTGCTGAGCGTGAACGCCCGGTCGCCGTAGCGCCGTATGTCCAGCAGAGGTGTATCCCCTTTATGTATGGTGCGCCGTTCGATGGCGGAAAACGCCAGCAATAGCCCTACCCCGCCGGCAAAGACAGCGGCGTTCACGAGCGGATTGAGGGAACCTGAAAAAGTGGAAACGGCAAACAGAAGGGCAACACAACCGGCCGAGGCCGTGACAAAGCCCGGGATGTCGAAACGCATGCCCTTTTCGGCAGGAGCCTTGCGCAGCAGCCATTGCGCCAGAAATACCGTTATGAGCCCCACCGGCACATTGATGAAGAAGGCGAATTGCCAGCCGAACGCGCCGACCAATGCCCCGCCCATGACCGGCCCTATCACGGCGGCGATCATCATGAAGATGCCTAGAATACTGGAGGCCATGCCCCTCTCCTTTGCGGGAAAGGCCTGGTACAACAGCGTCGTTGAAAGAGGCAGAAGGACGCCCCCGCCGATGCCCTGGATGAAGCGGAAGAAAATCAGTGAAGGCAGGTTCCAGGCAAAACCGCACAACAGGCAGCCCAGCAGGAACGCCACAAGGGTACCGACATAGGCGCGCTTGATCCCGAAGCGGGAGGCCAGGAAAGGGGCGGTCGGAATCACGGCGGCTTGGGTGAGCATGTAGACGGTGGATACCCATTGAACCGCCTGCAGATCGGCCTTAAAAACGGCCTGCAGCCGGGCAATCGTGACATTGACGGTCGTGTGGTCGATCAGGCTCATGAACATGCCCAGCACGACGGCGGCAAGGACAAACCATTTTTCCGCCGGACGGACCGGGGAAGGTGAAGCGTTCAATAGTTCTTTCTGCATATTGTACCAAATTGTATGTTATTTCATAGGCTTGTCAAGAAGCCGCTGACCCGGAAAAGGACTATTGAATTTACAATAATTTTTATATACTTTAAAATACATTGGATCGACACTTGTCAGCATAAATTTTGCCTGAAGGAAGGGAATATATGTATTTCGGCATCGCCGGACTCATTGATGATGAAACGCAGAACAAAATCAGAAAACAAATTTTACAGATTAATAATACCTATAATACCGGCGTATTATCGTTACTACTGCCGCAGCATGTTTCATTGAAAATAGCTTTTAAAACGGATGAAGTTGAAAAACTTGAAAATTATTTTAATGCGTTGTTTGAAAATACCAGGATAATCGAAATAGAGCTTGAAAATATAGAAGTAATCGATATTCAGGATGGCGGGAACAAGTCGGGCTTAATCTGGTATTCGGTAAAAGAGAATGATGTATTGCGTTCAATCCACAATAAATTGAATGTGGATTTACCGGATGTTTTGGGAATAGAAAATTCATTGATCGATGGTGACAATTTCAGGTTCCATACGACATTATTTTACGGTAATAAAACACTGGAAGAATACAATAACATCCATATAAACGTAAAAGAGAAATTTGGAAAAAGAAAAGCATGGATTGACAGGATAGCATTGTTTTGCTGTACTGAAGATACAATAAAGGCCGGGTCATTCTTTACTTATAAGATTAAAAACCTGGCAAAGGATTGAAACCGGATTATTCAGGAGAGATAAATTGAAGCACATCATCATCTTAATGACTATAACATTAATATCATGTAATCCTTTAAACCATAAATATGATTTGATAAAAAATGGTTTAAAAATATCCGTCAATTTAACAAGCGCGGATAATGAAAAAAGATTTATTTACGGCAATCTGCGGGTCATCAACAATTCAGATAAAATTCAATTGTATGGAAACGACCACTTATTTTTAATTGGCTCTGAAGTGGAAATGCGTGCCTATATAGACAGCATCGCTTCAATGGTAATTGATTTCAGTGAAATTGAGATAAATCCGGACACCGTTGTTGATTATAAAATATATTTTCCTTATCCCGAATCCATAATGGATTACAGGAAATTGTTCAGCGGTAAACTGTATTTGATTTACAGATAAGACGGTGCGCACCAAACAGGGAATTGCACCGGCTCTTTGCACTCGCTTCCCCTAATACTCGCCCTTGATCACGAAAAAGGAACCGCGGATTGTCCCGGCCAGCTTGGACTTTTGCCTGGCAAACTTGAATTTTCCTTCCAGTTCCTTTGGCACCTCCATCCCCTCGGAAAGCTTAAGACCGACGGCCCTCTTTTTGGGATTATCAAGAGTATACATTACGTTAATGGCCAGGCCGCTCTCATAGAAAACATAGGCCATCCTGATGTTCTCCACCTGGAAGGACGATGTCTCAAGGGGCCTGGCGGCGATGGTGATATCACGCTCTTTTTTTAAAATACGGTTCACGTAATCCAATGTGCTTTTGCTTTTACTGGCTGGAGTTACCGTGAAATCATGATTGTACTTGTTCTTGTAATACCGGGATTCGTTGGCGCGTAAACCGGCAAGCGACTTTGATACGGGCGAAGATTCCAGCCCGGCCACGGATACGTTTTTAAAATCAACAGCTATTGCCATATCAACTCTCCCTCTGACACAATGTACTAAAACCAGAATAAACGATCAATAAGGCGGCTTTAAAAACCAACTATTTACCGTTATGTTTATAAAACAGCCGCAATGCGGAAAAGAACAGCTTTGCCGCGTTCAGGTAGGGGAAAAACCTGTTCAAGGTTAGAAATGACAATTTCATTTTTCGGGTTTTGATTATTTCTTCAAGCAGACGTTCATATTTATAAAGGGGCGTTTTCTGGATCAATTCCATATTGATATTTTTTGAGAGTGAAACAATTTCCTTTACAATCCCGGAAATTTTATTCCGGGTAAGCGTGTGCACAAATTCCTCTACCTCCTGCTCAATCGCCCGGTACGTTTTATAAATCAATCCAACGAATTCATGGAACTGATATTCATGTATCCTTTTTATATTGAGGCTTCTTGCCGCGCATTCGACAAAACTGTAGATATATTTCTTGTATGACCGGCAGTCGTCCGGCAGTATTGAGCGTAGTCCCGGTTCAATCGCCCGTCCATCCATACCGGTGGCGGATTTGGAGAGATGGTTCGCCAGTTCCGCCTGGACGCTCTCATGGCGTAATGCGGATTCCAGGTCTACATACAGGTTTTCATCGCCGTGGTAGAAATAATCAATACCGTCAATACGGTTGAAGGCATGCATCGTATCCAGGTAGCCGAGCAGTTTAAAGTCATGGAAAAATTCTTTACTGAAATCGAAAATGCTTCCGATATTTATTGAATTCTTAATGTAGATGGTATTTGTACCGGCAATATCTATTTTTTTGTTGATGCCGAAGCCGGAAATATCCAGAACAATGATATTCCTGTACCCGCGCCCCTTTGCCGTTGAATAGGGAATGTTGTTATAGACGCCGCCGTCAATAAAGGAATCTTTTTTTATTGTCGTTCTTTTAAATCCAGGGAAACTGGCACTGGCAAGTATATAATCCACAAGAAGTCCCGGCTCCATTGAATCGATAAAGAATTCTTCCGGTTTGAATTTGCTCATGTTAAACGTAACAATACCGAAATCCATGCCGGATTCTCTCACCTTGTTTTCATTAATATATTGTTTTAAAAAATCACGCAGGGGGGAGGTATCGAATCCCCGGTGCTGGAACAGGGATTCCTGGAGCTTTTTTAATTTGGATAGATTTTTCCGGGTAAGCGCCACCTGACCGTCCTTCAGTAATTCTTTCGGAATGTATATGAACCGGGAAAGGTCCAGGCCTTCAAGGGCCTGTTCGGCCTTTTTATAATCGTTCTGGGCAATAAAAGCGGCGATAATGGCGCCCACGGAATTCCCGAATACGGCCTGTATGTTTACTCCGAGTTCAATCAGGGCACACCATGCCCCTATATGATAAATCCCTTTTGCCCCTCCCCCGCTCAGGACAAGGGCATACCTGTCATTCTGCATTGATTGGATTCTATTATTTTACCGTATAAATAACAAGAAGCGACTTTCAAAAATTATCGTGTCATGCGATAGACAGAACTCCCGTCAATGACGTATTATAATGGCTAAGGCGGGTACGGAAAATGACGGAACGGATGAATATCGGAATTATCGGGTCCGGCTATATGGGTTCAATGCATGCGAATATACTGAATGATCTCCCATTCGTTAACCTTGCCGGTATTACGGCAAAAACCATGCAAAGGGCGTCCGGCGTATCTAAACAATTCAATATCAGGTTATACAAGAATTATCATGAAATGATTAAGGACGGCGGCATTTCAATCGCCGATATTTGTACTCCTACGGACACACATGCTCAGATTGCCATTGATTGTCTGCGTGCCGGTAAACATGTCATTCTGGAATTCCCCGCCTGCGGCAACCTCGATGAACTGGAACAAATAATAAAGGAAAGTCAAAAGAATGAAAAACTATGCGTCGTTGCGTACTATTCACGCTACCAGAGTCAGTATAAATACATATTTGACCTGGCCCTGACCGGCAGGATCGGAAAAATAACCAGCCTCCATATCTCAAGAAGTTCTTCAAAAATATTCTCAAGCGAGGATATAATCAACAATCTCATATCCCAGGATATAGATTTTATGGTAAATCTTTTAGGCAGTCCGCGGAGTTTTTCCTGCAGTTCTCCCAATAAAGATATGGCGGCATTGACTTTTATCTATAAGGATTCCATGGCGGTAATTTATGGAACGACAAATATGCACCCAAATTATCCGTTCACATCCCGGCATATTATTTCAGGAGAAAATGGCTGTATTGACTTGCATTGGAGGTATACGGATCATCCTGAATACAAAATGCAGTTTTCATCAAGGGTGGGTATGGAGGAAATCAGGAACACTGATTACGATCCATATAAATATGAGTTGGAGAAATTAATCAAAGGCATACAAGCCGGAAATGTCAAAGGTATGGATATTGATTCAATATATGATTCATCAAAACTTGCCTATGAATGCCGGGACATGAAGGAATAACGATATGAAAAACGAATTATTTTTGATGATGTCCATTTTAATGCTTTTCAATTAAGCCGCAGAATCAGATGCGCAAAATTTACCCGGATCATTGATAAAATTATTATTCAGGAGGTATAGCATGAAACAGATTTTCGTTTTATTCGGGGGACATCCTTAACAGCCTATGAGTAATTTTGTGTATATAGCTGCGAGTCTCGACGGGTATATTGCCAGGACTGACGGTTCAATCGACTGGTTAATGTCAATTCCCGATCCCGAGCCTTCAACTTACGGGTATGATGAGTTCATGGCAAAAATCGACGCCCTCGTCATGGGCAGGAATACTTTTGATTTTGTAAAAACCGTGAAACCCTGGCCTTATTCCGTTCCTGTCTTTGTTTTAACAACTTCCCTGACCCAGAACGATATTAAGATAAAAGATGTCTTTACCATTAATAGGAAACCGCCCGGAATTGTGAAGGAGTTAAATTCCAGGGGATTCAATAATCTCTATATTGACGGCGGCAAAACAATTCAGGGTTTTCTTGCCTTTGATCTTATCGATGAAATGACGATCACCACAATACCCATTATTCTTGGATCGGGCATTTCCCTTTTCGGGAATCTAACCAAGGATATAAATTTTGAACATGTTGGTACAAAAATCCACAAAAACGGCCTTGTGGAAAGCACCTACAGGAAGATTAAAGGATAGCTGGCAAGCCAAACATCATAAAATCAGAAATAGAATTTATCAATTTCCTGCGCGTATATGTTTATATCTTTTTGAATGTAAATATTCTTGAACATTTCATTGACTTTTATTTCATCCGGCATTATTGATCTAAAATTGATTTCTTTATAAATATCAAGCATCGGCCTTGTCAGGTCTGTAATAAAGGTATAAAGGGTTCCTTTCTTCGATATGTTGTCTTTGCAGTAATTTATGAATGATTTTACGATAAATTTCTTTTTCAGTTCGTCCATGCCGGTATGGGAAAAAAAATCGAAAGTCCAAAACGGTGATTTCATATTTTCTATTTTAAAAATTTTATCATGGCCAATGTATATTTCTGCAATCGGCTCATTGTCTTCAATAATAAATTTATACCCGATATTCGCCGTACCCCTGATGGTTTCAAATACCAGATCTTTATGTTCACTTTCATTATAATCCGGCACAAAAAGATTAATATACCAATCCACATAAAAGCTTAAATCATTTTCATTTATGGAACGAAATGTGAATTGTGAACCGGGAGTTTTAAACATTATCTGTTTATCTTTAATTTTTTTTGTATTCATTATTCATCCTTTATAAAATACTGCAAAAATTAATGACAAAGAACGTTTTTGGCCATTGCATTAAAATGTTTAAAT
Source organism: Spirochaetales bacterium (assembly GCA_016928415.1). Classification (GTDB taxonomy): domain Bacteria; phylum Spirochaetota; class Spirochaetia; order SZUA-6; family JAFGRV01; genus JAFGKU01. Next base: position 6,362 of record JAFGKU010000166.1, on the reverse strand, counting down.
CGGGCTTCAAGCCGATGATTATATTATAGTTGTAAAATTCTTCAATGTCAATATTTTGAACGACACGATGAACTTGTAATACACAATTAGTTATCCAAGCTCAACCTTCTGAATTTTATTCAGAATAGAAATTGCATTATCTGTTCCGGTAATAAAAAAATATATCGTATCTTTGAACCCGCGGTACTCTTCCCTACATGCCTTTTTTTAAGTAAACTTAAGATAGAAAAGATTGAAGGAGTTAACAATGTTTAATGTAAAAAAGGTTAAGAAAATTCTCCAGACAAAAAGCGGCCAGGATGCGATCATTGGAATCGACAAATTGCTTTATCCCGTATTTCTTCAAAATCCTGAAAAACTGTCGAATCCGGAAAGAGATATTGTATTAATCGAAGAATGGGAAAGGGAAGTGAATAACGGAGGTTTTAATCAGCTTTTCTATAATACAACGGGCAACTATTCACTGGAAATACTGGAAGCCTTAAAGAAAATCGGCTCAACCGGTTTTTCAAACATCTTCGAAAAGGCAATCTCTGTTTTCCCGGAAAAGGATGTACCGAAAGACAGGGATGCCCGGAAGAAACTGTTGCTAAAAATCGAGGAAAAGGCTGAGCGGGTATGGGAGCATCTGGACCAGGAATTCAATAAACACGATGAAGATATTTACAGATTGATGGTGCAGTATATTAACGACAACATAGCGGATTTCAGGTAAGCACCCGGTACGGGATGCTCACTTTACCGTTCGCGGCCAGCCAGTCCACGGATTCGATGACCGCCTCGATCGAAGTGTAGCGCGGCGCATAACCTATTTCCCGCCGGGCCTTTTCGATGCTGCAGTTCGGGCTGTGGGCTATGTGGTCCCATGTGGCCGAGGCGTCCTCTTCCCTCACGGCATTACGAAACTCGTCCCAGGGCAGACAACGGATATTCGCTTCCCGTCCGAACCATCGGGCCATCCGTTCGGCGTAGCCACGAAGCGTAAGCGCTGCCGCTGACACGGCGTGAAAGCTTTCGCCCACGGAAGCGGTCCTGCGATCAAGTGCCCGGATGAACGCCTGCGCAACGTCGTCGGCGTGAACGTGGTGGACGGTCTCCATCCCGAGGTTGGGCAGCGGAAGCTCTTCACCATGGGCAAGGCGCTCGAACACCCCCGGGTTGAAGTTGCCTTGAGGATTGAGAGGCATCCAGCCGGGGCCGACTATATGGCCGGGATGGAGAACAGTGGCGGGAAAGCCGTTCCGCCGGTATTCGAGCAGCAGGTATTCCTCAATGGCCGCCTTCTTGATCCCATACTCACCGAACGGCCGGCGGGACTCAGCTTCCGTAGTAGGCACAACCGTGCTGTGCCCGTGAACCCAGATTGTACCGCAAAGCAGGAAATGCCCTACCCTTCCGCGCAAGGCTTCGACAAGAGACCGCGCGTTTTTGGGATCAAAACAGATAAGGTCTATGACGGCGTCGGCATCAAACGATGCTATTCGTTCACCAAACCTTCCCTCCGCCTCTTCGGTTTGGCGGTCCAGTTCAACACGGTACACCTCTCGCCATATCCCCGGCTCGCGGTACGGCCTGCCCGTTCCGCGGCTCACGCAAACCACGTCGCATCCCCCCTCAATGAGCCTGGGAACAAGATACGTCCCGATATGCCCCGTACCTCCGATAACGACAACTTTCATTCCATACCCCCCTCTTTATTTCGCATGACCCGCCGTGTGCCGGGTGGTGTCTTGGTTATGTTTATCTTCAGGATAATGAATCTTTGAAAATCACTCAAGGTATTTGGTAAAAAAACACGGGAAGCGCTTCTTCATTCGGCGGAGAACCAGACGTGGTCCACCCAGGCGCGGAAAGCCGTGCCGCCGGCTCCCAATTCCAGTCCAAAAGGCACCGTTGTATTGGCTGGATCACTCAAACCTCCGGAAATCAATTCACTTACCGGGACAACGATCTCCTGCCAGTCACTTCCGGCCTGGAGCCTGGAGTCCAGGGAGACAATGCAGACGGGTCCTGTGGCGGCTAACTTGATGTTCACGTCGGGTCCCGGTAAATCGACCTTGATCCAGAAGTGCAGATTTCCGTAAGCGGAAATATCATGGGGCGCGCCGGCCCAGTGGGCGCCGCTTCTGTCGCCTGTAAGTTCCACATAGACACTTTTATTTCCCTCCCGCGCCTGGTCGGAAGTTTCGGAGGCAGATCCGCCGTTATAAACATTCGGGCCCACAATGCCGGGCCAGGCGGTCGCCATGGCTGTCTCGGAATAGACGGAAAGGCTTGATGGGGCGATCGTCTGGGTGGGTGTGGCGGTAGGTCCCTGGGTGTCATCGGGCCACGGTGTTGAAGTCGGTGCGGGTGTGGAATCGGGATACTCTTCCGAGACTTCGCCCGTAGGGCTCCACGGTATGGTAAGGCGTGAATCGAAATCATTCCCGTTCACGATTAAGGTAAGATCCGGACCCGATATCCTGGTCAGCTCAACGCGGATCGATTCATCCGTTAAATCGATTGTGGGAATGCCCGTGAACGTGAACCATGTTATGTGATTGCCGTTTCCCGTTTTGGAGGGATCAGCAGCAGTCTCCGCCATCATAACTTCGCTTGCACTGCTTCCGCGGTAAAGGCGCGCCTGAACAGAAGAGGCACTCGCAACCGGATAAGTCCAGATGCCCACGGCCCATGCGCCGGGATCGATGCTGCCGGTCATATAAGGTGTGTTCCAGGACAACGCGTCATCTGAAAGGGTAACGATCGGTTGTGCTCCACTTATCGTACCCGCCTGTGCTTCAAGCCGTCCCTGGTCGGTCATGTGCCATATCGAAGGGAGGCCGGGCTGAGTGCCGGCAGGGGCATACGGTTTGGTGTAATGCCGGACATAATCAATGACAAAGGTCTGGGGAAACACGGTGCTTTCGTCCGCCCAGCCTCCCCAGGGGCCGCCGATAGCCAGGTTCAGGAGAAGGAAAAACGGCTTGTGGAATTCATCCATATCGGCTTCCATCAGGCGGGTGCCGTAGGCAAGGCCGTCGATGGTCCATGTGAAGCTCTGCGGTGTCCATTCCATGCCAAATGTATGGAAAGCTTCACAAAGCCGTGTTTCGTTCCTGAAAGCACAGGAGGGCGCCGGGTTCCTTCCCGTGGCGTCTATGTAATGGAGTGTCCCATGCGCCGTAAAATCGCCCGACCCGTCCGCCAGGCCGCCTATCATTTCCATGGCGTCTATTTCACCGCAGGCCGGCCAGGTCACGTCGCCGCCGTACAGGCCGAAGGAATCGCAGTTCTCTCCCAGAAGCCAGAATGCCGGCCACATGCCCTGGGTGGCCGGCAGCTTTGCCCTGATCTCAAGCCGGCCGTACTGGAACACTTTCTTTTGCGATGTCTGGATTCGGGCGGATGTATAGGGGGCATCGCCCGCGGCCTCGATCTTTGCCGTGATGGTCAGGTAGCCGCCGGCCACGACCGCGTTTTCCGCCTTATAGTACTGCGACTCGTTATTTCCCCAACCGCCGGCACCGATGTCGTATGTCCATGTATCGGGATCAAGAACGGTTCCATCGAATTCATCGCTCCAGGCCAGTGTCCAATCATCATTGCCTCCGCTTCCCGCATTGGGAATGGCATAGGAAGAGGGACTGAAAGGGCTTTTTGCCGTATCATTCCCGGCCCTGATCCAGAAATAATAGACCGCGCCGTTCGTAAGGCCGTTTATGGTTGCATTTGTTACCGAAAAATCCGCGCTATATTTTACCGCGCGTGAACAATCATTGGCAAAGCCGTACCAGACCTCGTAGAAAGTCGCTTCACTGACCGAATTCCAGCTAAGGGAAATCGAGGCATTTCCGGCCGCAAGCAGGGGAGCTCCGGGCGCTTCAAGTGATCCCGGGGGTATCGTTGTAGGCGACGGATCACCCGGGGTATTCATTATGCTGCAGGATAAAATGATGATGGCGGCAAAAGCTGTAAACGGCATTAAATTTTTCACATATACTCCTTGGGGGTGGTCGGTTAGTTGATGTATAATAAACTAAATTTTCAATTCATGCAAGCCTGATGACATGAAGACTGCCGGGATATTTGGTCTCTCCCTGGCTTGACGCGTGAACAATTGTCATAATAATTATTAATCGGGGGAAATTATGTGTACAAGTTTTATAAGCCGTAAGGACAATACAATTGTTGGAATGAATTTCGATAATAATGAAATGAAATTTTCTATTGATACCCAAAAACACGATGGCTGGTTTGTCGTTTATGTGGATACCGGCCGCGGCAGGTTCCCGTCATTTGGTATCGATAAAGACGGGCGGTTTTTTAACAGTCTTGTTGTAAATTCAAACGGGAAAGGCTTATATCGCCGACCCGGTTCCAGGGTTACCCATACAACGAAATTGGTTGCCGATATCCTGAATGGAGTGATTGAGACGGAACAGTTGACAGAATACCTGGAAAGAGTCGAAGTTGTTAATACTCCAAACTCAAGCTGCCATAATATGATTTGTGATTCAAATGCCAATGTCTGGATTGTTGAACCGGGACGGGGAAATATCTTTAGTCCGGTGGAAGAATCCCCGTTTTATGTAATGTCAAACGTATCTTTAATCGACATGAAAGCGGATAATAATGGATGTGAATGTGAGCGTTATAAAAAAGCAACAGGCATGCTATCAAAAATCGATGAGATGAATATCGAAAAGGCATTTACGGTACTTGAATCCGTGAGTCAAAAAACAGGTGATTGGATAACGGATTTTTCATTTGTATTTTCGAAAAAACAAAAGAAAGTCCATTACTGTTTTCATAATGATTTTGGTAAAATGGATGAATATTTGTTCTAACTGTCACCCTTAAACGAGCCGCGGGAGTTTCTCAATGATTCATAAATTCCGTTATATTTCTCGTGGATCATCTTCCTGTCGAATTCCCAAAATTTTTCCAGCATGGATTCCAGTTCGGAGCCGGTGAAATATTTTTCCGTATTGGGGAAAAAAACATCGTCTTCTTTCCGGATGTGTTCCGGGTAAAAACCGACTAAAAAACCTATTTTTTCAGTTATATCGTCGATGCTGGTTTCATCGCCGCCGGCATAGCGGTTTTTCGCTTCAACAAGCTCTTTGACGGCTTGCCTGGCCCTTTTATGTTCATCGACAAGCTCCCGCATCATTTTATCGTCATCTTCGTCCATCTGTTTATCGCTCAAGGCTTTAAATAGAATATCTTCTTCCTTACCGTGATGCGTCCGGTCCGCGTATGTCCGGATGAAATCCACGACCACGTCGATGAAGCCGGGATCCGCCTTCCTTTCCTTTATTATCCTGTCCAACTCCATTACCGTAACATCGAGCATTTTCTCAATGAGCCTGTGTTCAATCATAAGGACTCCCCGTGGCTTCATGGCTAAACCTCCAAAAAAATATTTTCGCTAATAAAGCTTTGCGTTCTTCCGGAAAAATAACGATTTTTTTCCAACCTTCAGTCTTATGGTTATCAAAATACTAAAAATAACGGCCCTTGGCCATGCCCACAGGCATTTCAAAACTAGAAATCTTCGTGGCAGTATCTTATTTGTTCTTGCATGATGTATGAATTTCAAGTACAATACCGGCACATATGTGGCAGGGCAACAGTTGCGGCTGTGTCCGGGTCTTCTTATTTGGCAGTACCCCCGGAAAAGCCCCGATAGAATGATAATTGGTTAGTAAATTGATAATAATAACATATAAAATGACTCAAGAATAGCGCAGCATTTTGGAGGCCTTTTATGTTAAAACTTAAATTCGCTTTATTCTTTATAATCCCTGAAATAATAGGCATATCCAGCTTGATTGTTTATTATCTGGATAACCGGACTTTTATTTTTCCTCCAATAATTTCGATAGTTATTTTTTTTATATGCTTCATTATTATATCCTTTCATCCCGTCGGCAGGGGCCTTCCCATCTTCTTTATAATACCCTATATTTTAATTTCGGTTGTCATTGCGGTTTTTGTGGCTCCGTGGTTTATTACCCTGTTATATTCTTTTCTGATTTTATATACTATTATGATAATTATATTATCTTTTGTTGGAATAAAAAATTTGTTGAATAAAAATAAAAAAAGTGGCGAAGATATATAAAATTTTTAAAGTTGAGGAAAAACCGTGGAAACAAAAATTTTTAGTTTTAAAAAATCTTCAACAAGATTATGGTTAATAATGTCCATTATAATGCTTTCGTTTTCAGTTTTATTAATAATTATTTTATCAGCTATTTTCAGTTTTGAAATAGTATTCCGTTCCATTGGTTCGATGGCAGCTCCTATCATAGTAGCTTTAGTCTATTTATTCAGGTATTACTGGCAAAAAAATTATATTTATGTATTAATAG
>JAFGKU010000165.1 GCA_016928415.1 Spirochaetales bacterium | reverse complement strand
TTAGAATCCGATTTAAGCAGAGGTTTTTATATCGACCCAAACAGGGAAGTAACCGCAGAGCACGCGGAGTAGACGCTGAGTTCGCAGAGGAGTTTTATATATTAATAGCAGGCTTTGAAATATATTCTTTTTAATGTTTTGTGCTATGGCAAAAAACGTTTAAAAATCAGGTTTTTAAACGTTGCCTGATAAAAATACTTTCTATGATATGGAAAATATGTTAGCATCTTTAATCCATGTACGTTATAGTGTCTTTTGAATATTGTTATAAAAATAATACTGGCAGAAAGAAGGTTTTGAATGAAATTCGGCTATTTTGACGATGCGCATAAAGAATATGTTATCACGACACCAAAAACACCCTATCCCTGGATTAATTATCTGGGAAGTGAAAATTTTTTTTCCATTATATCCCATCTTTCGGGCGGTTATTGTTTTTACAAGGATGCCAGGCTTCGAAGGCTTACCAGGTACCGGTACAATAATATGCCCCTGGATTTCGGCGGAAGGTATTTCTACATCAGGGACGGGCAGGATTTCTGGAGTCCGGGCTGGATGCCGGTAAGGAAGGACCTTGAATCGTTCGAATGCCGTCATGGCCTGGGTTACACATCGATTACCGGGGTAAGGAACTCGGTAAAGGTAACCCAGCTGCATTTCGTTCCATTGGATTTTAACGGTGAAGTGATACAGGTTACCGTCACGAATCTAACATCGGCCAAAAAGGATTTATCACTTTTTTCTTTCATTGAGTTCTGTCTCTGGAATGCGTATGACGATATGACGAATTTCCAGCGCAACTTCAGTACGGGAGAAGTTGAACTGGACGACTCCGTCATTTACCATAAAACGGAATACAGGGAAAGGCGGGCCCACTATGCCTTCTTTTCCGTGAATGCGGATATTGCTGGTTATGACACGGACCGTGAAAGCTTCCTCGGCATGTATAACGGGCCTGACTGCCCGCAGGTGGTTGCTGCCGGCAAATCATATAAATCCATTGCCAGCGGATGGGCACCCATCGGCTCCCATCATTTAAAGGCGTCTCTGGATGCCGGTGAATCAAAGGAATTCATCTTTATCATCGGGTACGTGGAAAACGCGGAAAGCGAGAAATGGGAAAAACCCGGCATTATCAACAAGAAAAAGGCCCGGGAAATGATTACCGGTATAACGGCTCCCGGAAACATCACAAAGGAATTTAAACGCCTGAACGCGTACTGGGAAAATCTGTTATCACGGTACAGGCTGAAAAGCCATGATGAAAAACTGGACCGGATGGTCAATAGCTGGAATCCTTACCAATGCATGGTAACATTCAACCTTTCACGAAGCGCTTCTTATTTCGAATCCGGCATAGGCAGGGGCATGGGATTCAGGGATTCAACGCAGGACCTTCTCGGATTTGTCCATCTCATTCCGGAACGCGCCAGGGAGAGGATACTCGATATCGCCGCTACCCAGTTCGAGGACGGCAGCGCCTACCACCAGTACCAGCCGCTTACCAAGAAGGGCAACGACGAAGTGGGGCGCGGATTCAATGACGATCCCCTGTGGCTGGTGCTCGGAACCTCCGCCTATATCAAGGAGACGGGCGATTTCGCGATACTGGATGAAGAGGTGAGTTTTGACTGTAATCCGCATAACAGGGCGCCGCTGCTGGAACATTTGAAACGTTCCTTCTACCATGTCATCAACAACCTGGGGCCCCACGGCCTGCCATTGATAGGCCGCGCCGACTGGAATGACTGCCTGAACCTCAATTGTTTTTCCGAAACGCCGGACGAATCGTTCCAGACCACGGAAAACCAGGAAGGAAAGGTTGCCGAATCGGTTTTCATTGCCGGACTTTTTGTGTTTGTCGGGCCCGGTTTCGTGGAAATACTGAAGCGAAAGTGCCTGCCGGACGAAGCTGCGAAGGCGCAGGAGCATATAGACGCCATGGTGGAGACGGTTTTGAAGCACGGGTATGACGGGGAATGGTTTTTACGCGCCTATGACGCTTACGGAAAAAAAGTGGGCAGCAGGGAATGTACCGAGGGGCAGATATTCATTGAACCCCAGGGATTCTGCATCATGGCCGGTATAGGCGTTAAAAACGGGTATGCATTGAAAGCGCTTGATTCGGTGAAGGATCGCCTGGACACAAAGTACGGGATAGTGCTTCATAACCCGCCGTATTCGCGGTATTACCTGAACCTGGGGGAAATTTCGTCGTATCCGCCCGGGTACAAGGAAAACGCGGGAATTTTCTGTCACAACAATCCCTGGATCATGGCCGCCGAAACCGTTATAGGCCGGGGCGACCGGGCGTTTGACCTGTACGCGAAGATTGCACCCGCGTATCTTGAAGAAATAAGCGAGATCCATAAAACAGAGCCGTACGTGTATTCCCAGATGATAGCGGGCAAGGATGCGGTTAACATGGGAGAGGCGAAAAATTCATGGTTAACCGGTACCGCCGCATGGAACTTCGATATTATCTCCCGGTGGATTCTGGGAGTGCGGCCCGATTTCGACGGGCTGCGGATTGATCCCTGCATCCCGGCCGCCTGGGACGGTTATACCGTCAACCGTCTTTACCGGGGCTGCCGGTACAGCATCCAGGTTAAAAATCCGGATCATGTCTGCCGGGGCGTCAAACAAATAACAGTGGACGGTAAAACGGTGAATGGCGCGGTTCTCCCTCTCTTCGAGGATGGTAAGGAACATGAAGTGATCGCGGTGCTGGGGTAAAATCCCCGGGGAAGAAAGCTTCCATTGATATCGTTCAAGTGCTGATCCTGGTCGGATTGTTTCCGGACGGCCTATTTTCCCGTCTCCAGGTAGCTTTCCAACCTTGAATAGACCCTGTCTGCTATTTCCGGTCTATCAACAAACAATTCATGGATTCCCTTTTCATAAACCTCGATACGGCTGAACGGCATTTTTCTTTCGAGGAAATCCTTATTGTATTCCCAGTCCGTAACCTGGTCCCTGGTGCCGAATAACATCAGTACGGGGGTATTAATGGGGGGGGTGGATTGAATTTTTTCATTCCACTTGATCAGGGCGTCTATCCATCCCCGCGTAATCTTGCTCGTTGCAAACGGGTCCTCCCACGGGGTTGCAAAATCCGGAGACAGCCAGCCGAAGAGGGCATTCCCTATAACAGCCTGTTTGTAAACCACGGTCCTGATGAGGGGAGAACAGAATACATACCGTTCAAAAGGACTTATACCGTTTCTCAGAAGCTCGAATACGGCGCTGCAGCCCGTACTGTGGGCAACTATATGAAAGGGAGCGGGAAATGAGGGTTTGGTGGCATTGGTAAAGTCATTCAGAACGGTACCGTATTCCGAAAAATCTTTTATGCCTCCCCTTTCACCGGATGACAGTCCGTGCCCGGGCAGGTCCATGGCCGCAACAGCCCAGTTGTTGGCTGCCAGGAATTCAAAGAGAGCGTGATTAATGCCTGCATAGGAGGAATACCCGTGAAGCACGTATACCGTCCCCCTCGGGTTCGCAGGATAAAATCCATAGCCTGCTATCGAATATCCCGTGCTTTTTACGGAAAATAATTTTCGCGTGCAGCCGGAGACGGCAAGGCCTTCCTTATCCAGTACATTGTATAAGGGGCTTTCCCCTTCCGCATTATCCGAAGTAAGAGCTGCGAATTCTTCCATGTAGCCGGCCCGCAGCCTGTCCCCTTCCACGATTTTCTGGTTCGTGCAACTCAATAATAGAACAAAAAAGAAGAGAACTGTCGCCTTTAATCTCATAAAAAGATTCCTTAATCTCTCAGGATTTCCTTTACAGGCATCCTGACATAAAACCAGAAGATCTGTGCACCCATTTCCAGTCCAGGGAAAAGGTCAATAGTATCGATCCCGAACCGGAAAATTGAAATACCCGCTGAAATGCCGAAGGATTGCATGAATTTGCCCCGAACGGCATCCTTGAAACCAAAACGTTTTGAAAGGTTGATATCGCCGAATGAAATGGAGGTGTGGTATTCGGTTGTCAGGACCAGTTCCAGTTTGGGCCGGTCCTCATCGGAGTTTATATAAATGTTATCAATTATGTGGGTCGGGAGAAGGGCGCTGACCGTGGCTCCTCCAAGCTGGTATATTTTATCCATTTCCCGTATTGAGTTTCCGGGTATGATGATATTCCTGGAAGTTTTTTGGGCAAACATTATGATGCTGTTCAATAGTTCGAAAATGGTTCGTTTCTTCTGAACAGACGTTTCAAAAAGGGCTGTCAGCGTGTTTAAATCAATAATATTCGATGAATAGTTGGCATCGAAGTATTCTGTCAAAATCGGATCAAAATCGTCACAAAAACAGGGTATTGACAGGAAAACCATGAAAAGAAATAAAAATCCAAGTTGTATACGCTTCATATTTTTTTAGGGCACCTTTAAAAACCTGATATTTATCCTAAGCAACCTCAAAAATTCCGATTATCATCATATTTACGCATAAAATACGAAGTATTTTCCTTGCCGCCTTGAGTCGAAAAACTCCCTCAGGAAGCATTTTCGGGGTGCCTTATTAATTATAACACTTTCCAGGAAAAATACTGGATATCTTGTTTAAGCGTAGAATATAAAAATGTATTGTAAAAGTCAAGTTAAAATATATTCAGTGAAGGTATTCAATTATTAGGTACCTATAAAAACTATTGATTTTTCCAGGGCTCCAAAAGGTGGTTATCAGAGGTGCCTTATTGAAATTTATATTCTTTAGCTTGAGATTATTCATCAATTTGTGCTAAACTAAATATATGCCAAACCAAAGAGATGTTGCCAAAGAAGCGGATGTATCCAGCGCTTCGGTTTCCCGGTACATAACCGACCCGAAACTCGTATCAATGAAAATTGCCAAGCGCATTCAAAAGGCCATGGTTAAATTGAATTACCGCGTGGATTATTCCGCAAGGGCATTGAGAACCGGGAAGTACAATAATATAGCCATTATCGCACCGGATTTCGGCCCGTTTTATTCGGAGGTTCTGGGTGCCATCATGCGCGCCGTTTCCCCGGCCGGTTATTTCACGTCTACCATTTACAGGGAGCAATTAAGGAAAATCAAAGGCAACATCATGCCGGAGCTGGAAACAAAGCGTGTGGACGGTGTTATTTTTTTCGCGCAGGCAAGCGAAAGTGACGATCATATCATCGAATACCTGCAGAGACTGAATGAACCTTTCGTTATCATTGACAGGCTTATCGAGGATGATTCCATTTGTCAGATTGCGGTGGACAATTATGGTTCCGGCAGGAAAGTTGCCGAAGTTTTCCTCAAGGATAATCATAAGGATTTTTTATTCATCTGGGGGTCAACCCAGGTAGCATCCTCGTTTGAAAGGTACAGGGGTTTCAAGGACAGGCTTTCGGAGGCGGGAATCGACCTGCCCGATAACAGGCAGATCCAGGGCAATTATTTTTCACTTTATACATACAAGTATTGCCAGGAGAATTTTTCGGACTTACCCCCGTTTACGGCGGTTTTTGCGTCCAATGATTCTTCAGGGGTCGGATTCATCAGGAGTGCTTATGAACACGGGGTTGTGTGCACAAGGGATTACGGCTTGATCGGGCATGACAATATTGCCGAATTCAGTCCCTACCTCGTTCCTTCGTTGAGCACATTCGAACAGCCGAACGATGTCCTGGGAACCCGGGCCGCGGAGATGATCCTGGGCTTGATTAATGGCAATCAGCCCGATAAAAGCAGGATTATACTTAATTCAACCTTTATCCCCCGGGAATCTCATATAAGGCACCTCTAAAAACCTTAAAAACATTTTTGAGACAGCTTGTATGTGATTCAGTTAAAAAGAAAAGGTATCATACCGGGATCAATTCCTCATTGATCCCGGTATGTAATACAAACAGTATTAACCTTTGACACTTCCTGCAGTCAGGTTCCTGATAATTTGTTTTGAGAAAAATACGAAAACCACCAGAAGCGGTAAAACGGTGAGAGTATTGGCTAGCATAAGTGACCCATGACCTCCCCGGTTTCCCATTCCTGCCTGCATTTTTACTAAGGCAAGCGGCAGGGTGTACATATTTTCAGCCGGAAGGAAGAGCAATGGACCCATGAAGTCGTTCCAGTGGCCGATAAATGTGATGGTACCCAATACGGCGACCGCGGGACGGATCAATGGAAGCACGATCATGAGAATCATCCTGAATTCTCCTACACCGTCTATCCTGGCCGCGTCCAGGATGTCCATGGGAATGGATTCCTGAATGTACTGCCTCATCAGAAATATACCGAAAGCATTGGCCATACCCGGCAGCAGGAAAGGCCAGTACGTATTTATCCAGCCGAAAGAAACAATCATTTTATACACCGGAATAATGTTAACGAATCCCGGCATCATCAATGTAACTAGCAGGAACATGAAGAGGGGATTTTTCCCCTTGAAATTATACTTGGCAAAGCCATAGCCCCCGATGGCACAGAAAAAAACCTTCATTGAAGTTCCCAGAACCGCGATGGCTATGGAATGAAAAATGGCCGTATAGAAAAATCTCTGGCTCTCCAGCAGCATTATCATATTTTCACCCAGGTTCTCTCCATAAATCAGGTGGGGTGGCTGGTCATAGATCTGATCGGACTGGAGGGTGGCCATGACCGTCATGTAATAGAAAGGAAATGCGAATATAACAAGGAAAAATATGAGTAATGCATACAATAAAATCCGGGTAGAAAACCTTAGTATTTTTATTGTAGCGATTTTACCCGAAGTGAAATTCAAAGTTTCTGATTTATCACTCATTTATATAACTCCTGATTAGTACTTGGCTTCAGTCAGCTTATATTTAAATGCATATTCTGTCAAGGTTAAACATTTCCAAATTTGGCCGATCGTCCTCTTATATTTCCCGGTTCAGGGACCTTTCGACCCCGTTCCGCCATCCGGAGGCTCCGGGGATTCCGGATTTTCGGGATTTACCCATCTATTTATGGCGTACAGGGACAATTTGACGGGAATATGGATATCCATTTCCAGTTTATTTTGCAGCGAGTTCAATGAATTCGTATCCAGATTGCCGGGATCGCTTAATAGAACGAGGTCAACCTCAACCATGTTTTCGGAGGGATGAAGGACCTGGTAATGGTAAATTTTACTTTCACCTATATTCCCCTTGATGATTGAATAAATCTGTTCCTTAAAAATGTTTTCCTGGAATGTGCTCATCATATAAAAGACCAGGGGAATAGATATAACAATCAGTATGAGAAATGAGATGATGAATTGGCTTAAGGCCCTGATTTTAGCTTTGCCGAACTCGGCCGAATCATCAGCCTGGGGATGCAGCCTGACAAAATAAAAAACCACTAATGCGGAAATCGAAATGCTGATCAGGTTTATTACGAAGAGCGTTGACGAACCGATCAGCAGGTCCCATCTCTGCAGGCCTATGCATATGCCCATGGTACAGAGGGGCGGCATCAAGGCGACGGAAATGGCCACGCCGGGAATGGCCGTTGAAATTCGCTTGTTAACATAGGCGTACGCGCCGACAAGTCCGCAGCAGATGGCGATCATGATGTCAAAAAGACTAGGCCGGCAACGGGTCAGCATTTCATTGGTAAACGTGGTTCCCGGTATGAAAAAAGAAAGGGCGGCCGTCACGGCCAGAACGAGGATTACCCCCTTGAAAAGGGTGAAAACGGCTTCCCTTAAGACCTTGCCCGACCCCCAGAGGACCCCGGCGGAAAATCCGAAAAGGGGCCCCATCAGGGGGGCCACGATCATGGCACCAATGATAACGGCCGGGGAATCCTGGAATAATCCGAACGTCGCAATTAAACAAGACAAAATGAGCAGGACATAATATTCGATTGTATCCGTCGAACCGGCCACGACGGTTTCGTATGCCTCGTATTTGCCTATAATTTCGCCTTTTTTATCCTTGTAATCATGATACTCGTCCAGGAGGCCTCCGAATCCCTTTTTAAATACGCCGAATCCGTTTTTCCTGATCCTTGCCGCAAAATGACCGAAAAAACTTTTTTTATCCGCTTTTTTTTTGTCTTTTTGTATTTCTTCTATAAGGGCTTCATTGGAGTCTACATTGTTCGTTTCGTGATTTTCTTCCTTGCTCATCACTTTTTCTCCTGTTATAAAAGTTCAAACTGGTCCGTGAAGCTTATATCGCGGGAAGATGTTCCCACCATGGCATTGAAAAGGCCCGGTTCCGCCTTGAACGACATATCGGCCGTGTGAAAGGAGAGGTCCTTTTCTGAAATGGAAAAATTCACGTTTCCCGATTGACCCGGTTCAAGCATGATTTTTTCAAAGCCTTTCAGCTCCTTGACCGGTCTGGACACGCTCCCGAAAACGTCCTGGATGTATAGCTGGACCGTTTCTTCTCCACGGCAGTTTCCCGTATTTTTCACGGTCACCTCTATTTCAAGGTTTTCCCCGGGTTTTATCCGTTTCTTACTCAATGAGAAACCGCTGTATTCAAAGGTCGTATAACTCAGGCCGTGGCCGAACGGATAGAGCGGCCCCGTAGGGCAGTCCAGGTACCTGGAGCTGTAATACGGATTCGTGCCGTCCGCTTTCTCGGCGCGTCCCGTACTCAGGTGATTGTAATAAACCGGTATCTGTCCCGCGGTATAGGGGAAAGAAATGGGCAGTTTGCCCGACGGGACAGTATCGCCGAACAGGATGTCGGCGATCGCGTTTCCCCCTTCCGTGCCGGGGAACCAGGCTTCCACTATGGCCTGTACGTTCTTATCAAACCATTCCAGGGCAAGCGGCCTGCCATTGAACAGCAGAAGGATAAACGGTTTTCCCGATTTCACCACTTCACGGGCAAGTTCCATCTGGACTTCCGGCAGTCCAAGGTGGACACGGCACTTGGCTTCCCCGCTGAAATGGCTCGCCTCACCGAGGGCCAGAACCACGATGTCGGCCCATTTAGCCGCCGTAACAGCCTCTTCCATCCGCCCTTCCTCGTGCCTGGTAATATGG
The DNA here is from genome assembly GCA_016928415.1 of Spirochaetales bacterium. Classification (GTDB taxonomy): domain Bacteria; phylum Spirochaetota; class Spirochaetia; order SZUA-6; family JAFGRV01; genus JAFGKU01. The sequence goes on along the minus strand of JAFGKU010000165.1, from coordinate 37,168 downwards.
CACCCCCTGCAAACCCTCAGGTTTTCCCGGCTCCCGATTTTATCAAGAATTCCTTTGGCAACCGGAACGGCGAAAGTTTCATCACCAATCGACGACCATTCGCCCAGGATGCTTTTACTTTCTCCGTACGGGCCGATTAACGCTATTTTCTGACCCTGCTTTTTAAGAGGTAATACGGGTTGACCTTCACAGGGTTCGTTTTTCAGGAGAACCATCGAATGCGCCGCCGCCTTTCTGCAGACGGCACGCTGTTTCTGATTGACCGTCAGGTTTTCGAATTCGTCCATATTCATCCGGTGATAGGGATTTTCGAAGAGCCCCAGTTTCATTTTCAGTGTAAGAATTCTTTTAACCGCGCGGTTCAAATCCTCCTCATTTACCTTTTTGTCAGCCATTAATGCCTTTAAATGCCAGGCAAAGGCCGGGGAGCCCATTTCAATGTCTATTCCCGCCCGAAAGGCCCTGACCGCCGCATCGGGAAGACTTTCAGAAACGCCGTGTTTGATGGATTCGGCCAGGGCATTGTGGTCGGTAATGACGACACCTTCGAATCCCCATTCCTTTCTCAATACCTTGTCCAGTAAAAACGTATTGATAACGGCGGGGATACCGTCGTAAACGGTGAAGGAGGGCATAACCATGGCAGCTCCGGCCTCGATGGCCCGTTTGAAGGGCGGCAGGTAAGTGTCACGCAGGCTCCTTTCGGAAATATCCACCGTGTTGTAATCGCGTCCGCCTTCCACCGCGCCGTAGCCGGCGAAATGCTTGATGCACCCCGCAATCGCATAATCATCCGCCAGGCGTTTTTTCTGGAACCCCTTTATGTAGCTTTCCGCAATCAGCGAGGCGAGGTAGGGGTCTTCGCCGGGGCCTTCCATGACCCGTCCCCATCTGGGGTCCCTTGTAAGGTCGATCATGGGTGCAAAGTTCACGTTTATTCCCGTTACCGCGCACTCGTAGGCGATCATGCGGGCCGTCTCCTCGATCAATGTCGGGTCCCAGCTGCAGGCCAGGGCGAGGGGAATCGGAGAATTGTTTTTATACCCGTGGATGACGTCGGACATGAAGAGCAGGGGTATTCCCAGGCGGCTCTCCTGCACGGCCGTTTTCTGGAATTTATAAATCGTCAGGGGATGCCATGTACCCAGCAATGAACCGATCATGCCTTTTTTTACCAGTTCAAAGGGAGATGCGGGCGGTTCTCCGGGACCTGTCGGCGCCCCCGAACCGTGGATTTGCCATAGCTGGCCGATTTTTTCTTCCAGGCTCATTTTTGCCAGGAGCGCATCAACCCGATTCCCCGTTTCCGCGTCATTAATCGGTGCTGTGGACCTGCTGTTGAGATTCCTGATTTCTTTTTTGATTTGTTCATACCTTTCTAGGAAGTCCCCCCTGTTACCTTTTATTTCAAGGGTACCTTCAGGGAATTCCTGGGTGCCTGAAAATCCGTCGCCGTCAAAACGGGCCTTCAGTGTTGTTGTCATCCAGAAGAATCTGAAGGAGGCCGTAAGCTCCCCGTCCTTATAAGATGCGGAGATTGTTTTTAACTGGCCTATCGCATCCTGGAACAGGACAATATTGTATTTCCCTTCACGCAGCTCGATTACCAGATCAACTTTCATTTCACCCCGGGGTGTCTTCAGTGAGTATTCCCAGGACCCGGTTATGCCCCCGTTTGGTTTATCCATATAATGCATCTCCTTTAAGTTCTAATCATTGGGAGGAAGAATTTTATAGCCTTCCGTTAATTTTATCATTGTGAATGTGGTTATTCCCCTCCGTATCATGCCTCCGCCTTCGTCAATTTCCATCGATACATTTACCTGAATCCTGTTATCCTCTGTCTCGGTGTGATATTCATATTGAAAACCAGGCGCAAAGGGGTGCTTGTATCTCCAGAACTCTCCGGGATGGGCATTTTCCGGTTTGTCGTTTTTTATAAAGAAACTACCGTTTTTCATATCCTCAATATCGATGTCCGCATTGGAGAGATCATAGTAGGCACTGAGGGTGACCCAATCCCGCCGGCACAATAATCGGTTTATTATATTCACTGCTTCTTTAACCGAATTGAAGCATAAATTTTTTTCTTTATCCATAGTCTGTATCAGAGAGAATCATTTTATGGAAAACACTTCTATGTTGTCAAACGCCGCCGTCATTCCCTCCGCGCTGACAACGCCGATTTTCCCCTCCGAAAAAGTGTCGTCCTCATATGAGTCCACCTTTGCATCATTGACGAACAGGGTAATCATTTTGCCCCTGCATTCCACTTTCAATATGTCTTTTCCTTTTTTGTTTACCGCGTTCGATTTTTGCCAGGGGATGAGGGTTTTCCACTTTCCATCCAGATACATGCTGAGCTGGTAGTATCCCGTTTTTGCTATCTCGAAGAGGTAATGGTTGTTCAGGTCCTTGAACCGGAAGGTTACCCCGTAGTTGAGGTCGTCGCTGCTGCCCTTCAGCCACTCGACGTCCGCTTTCAGGATAAAATTCCTGCGTTCAAGACTCGTCCAGGAATAATAGCCGTTAGACCCTTTGGGTGCCGTAATGATATACCTGCCGTCCTTGAAATACGCGTATTCATCCTGGATCCAGTTGGCATTAGCCGTTGTGAAGCTTTCAAAGAAAACCAGGTTGCCCTGGTATACAAGGAGGTTGTCAAAAGAGGCGTGCACGTTTTTCGATGCAAACATGCCGAAATAACCTTCCTTGAAATCCGTATCGATAATTTCCTTTACCTTCACCTTGTTGATATAAAGCGCCAGGTGTTTTCCCAGGGCCTCGATCTTGATGAAGTTCACCGCATTGAGGTTGATTGCCGGTGACTTTTCCCATTGGATCAGGTTTATGTATTTTCCGTCCAGCTTCTTTTCCACCCTGAAATACCCGTTCTGTGTAATGTCAAAGAGATAGAAGTTGTTCGTATCCTTCATTCTGAATAAAAGACCGTATCCGGCGTCGTTCTGGCCGTCAATGAATTCCGTTTCCGCTTCAATGATGCAGTCGCCGACCGACATGGTTTCCCAGGTATACCAGTCAGACTCCTTGTTGAAGATATGGTATTTGTTGTCCCTGTAATACAGCTTTTCCGATTCGGGCCATGTTTTCGCCGAGAAATCGTCAAAATAAAGTACGGCGCTTTTTTCTTCAAAATTTCTTCTCTGTGAAATGCTGGCCATTTCTTCGCTGATGGAAGGAAGGTCTTCAACTATATTTTCCAGCTTTTTATACGTTTTGGAAAAAGTATTTTCCGTTTTTCCCGTTTGCACGTCCACCAGGGTGAGGGTGAAAATGATGTTTGTACCGAGTTTACCGATGCTCCCGAAAAGAAGAAGTTTGGCAGACAGCAGTTTTCCTATTTTATTTGTTTTTTCCGCATCCGCCAGGTCCGATGCGGAGAATTCCATCTCTTCGAGCAGTTTATTCCGCATGTTTTTCTGTATTACATCGAATGCGCCCGTTTCAAACAGCGCATTGTTGAGAAAATCAACGATCAATTCCACTTCGTCTTTGGGAACGTTCGTGATTTTCAAGTCCATTACCGCTATGGTAGGCTTGTCTTCCGCGGTCAGGTATAGAGTAAGAAAAGCCATTAAAAGGATCAAGCAGAATCTTTTCATCAGGGCCACTCCTTTCCTGATTTTTAACGGGAATTTTTCTGAAGAAGGTCCCGTCGAACGGCTTATAAGTAGAATAACACGCAATTTTACTTGTGTCAAATGCCGCAGGACCGGGAACGTGCTTGATGGCGGCCGGATGTAAACTATATTGCATTCCCGCCTGTTTGGCATTATACTAAAAAATAAGTGTGAGTGTGCCCGGGTCTGAACAGTATTATTTACTCATGTCGCTTGTCAAAGACATAATCAGGGATTTGAACCGTTGTCCCGATACGGCGGAATCATTTCAGAAAGCCTGCGATTCCCTGCTGAAAATCAGGGATTGCCATTCCGTCACCATAGCCGCCCTCGATTCCGATGGGAACCGCTTCCTTCCCGTCGCCCACAGCGGCGATGACGATCAAAAAGATATACAGGACATAGCCCGGAGCAAATACCATGAGATCCTTGCTCATGACGGGGGAAGGGGCAATCTTTCCTTTGATTCGGAAGAATACCATACCACCATCATCCCGCTGCGTTTTAGAAAATTTATGATGGGAGTCCTTATCCTCCAGTTCAAGGGCGAAGGTGTCAAGGATACCGATGAGCTTCTTCTGCTTGAGGAACTGGCGGATGATCTGGTGCTGGTTTCCGAGAGAAGCAAACATATTGCGGCCCTCGAGGAAAAAATGTCGGAATATAACGAATTTTTACAAAACATGTCCGTTTTGCTTTTCATAACCGATGTTGATTTTACCATCAGGTATGTTACCGGTTCCGTTTTGTCCGCCCTGTCTTATCCCGCGGAAACATTGATCGGCACTTCATTTTTTTCGATACTCAGGACCGGGACGGCTGAAAAAATAAAGAACAACCTTGAACTCGGTTTTTACGATACAAGGCAGCACATGGAGGGGGGTGTGCTCAGGGCGGACGGTTCGGTTTTAAGAGGCATGCTCGATATAGCCCCTGTATCTCCCGGTTCGCTCTGGGGTGCCGGCTATACAATCCAGGCAGTGGACATTACCCCGTATAAAAAAGTTATCAGGAAATTAACCAGGTCCCTTAAGGGGAGGGACCTGCTGATCAAGGAAGTGAATCACAGGACCAAAAACAACCTCCAGGTCATCAGCAGCCTGCTTAATAATTATGCCCGGAACCTGGTCTGTGAAAACGACAAGGACCTGATGGAAAAATGCCGGGACGTGATGAAGGGAATCGTCCTCATTCATGAGACTATTTACAAGGCCCGCAAGACGGAGGTGATTTCCCTGGACGATTATATTGCCGAGCTGGCGGAGCAGTTGACTGCCCATTATGACACAGGGGAGCACAGGGTGATTTTGAGGAAAAACCTTCAGCCCGTATCCCTCCCTGCGGATTCAGCCCTTAACCTGGCTCTGGTTGTCAATGAGGTTCTCCTTAATGCATTTAAGCACGCCTTCCCCGGCAGCCGGAACGGTGAAATCAGCATCGATCTTGTTTCGCTGGATCCGGAATGGGCCGAATTGAAAGTCAGGGACAACGGTGTCGGGCTAAAGCAGGATGTCGATGCGTATGAAAAGAACAACAAGGGACTTACCCTCGTTTTCAGTCTTATCGATCAATTAAGCGGGGAATGGCGTATTGAAAACAACCCGGGCGTTTGTTTTACCGTGCGTTTCCCATTGAAGCGGATAAAGATATAATGTAAAGAATTAATAATTGGCCGGCTTTATGCAAGAAATTGGGCCACTGTTTTCCTGAGAATATCCCTGTTCACCGGTTTTGTCAGAATCCGGTAATTTTCATGGGGGAAAATAGTCTTCACCTTGTCCAGAAAATCCGGATGGTCTCCCAGGGCAGTAAGAAAAAGGATTTTCGCTTTCGGATTCAGATTGAGGATGTTCCTGGCTGTTTCGATGCCGGACATTTGCGGCATGATAAAGTCAAGGGTGACCAGGTCGGGAGCGGTATCCTTGTACGTGCTGATGCCGTCGATTCCATTGGTATTGAATTCGACTATCCTGTATCCGAACTCGGTGAGGAAACTGCCTAAATAATAGTGAACATGAATCGAATCATCGATTATCAGCACGGTTTTTCCCTCGGGGTTCAATTTTTTAAGGTCTTTCAGCTTGCGGTTGAATTCTTCGCTGTTTTTCAGCTTTTTTTCCTTTCGTAAATGATCCAGTATGGTGGCAAAAAGTATGGAGTTAAAGTCTTCGTGTGTTTCCAGTTCCTGCAGCTTCAGTACCGTCTGGAGAGCTTTTTCCTTTCTGTTGAGTTCGGAAGCGGAAATATTGAACCAAGTCATCAGGTCGGTACGGTTTATGGCAAGTTCATCCAGCTTGAAAGCGGGAATTTTCAAAGTGAATACGGCACCCTGATTTTCATTGTCCCTCACTTCCAGGCATCCTCCCTCCTTTTCCACTATATTTTTCGTGATCCATAATCCCTTGCCTGTTCCTTCAATCTGCCGGGTACTTAAAAGCCGGTAATCACGGCTGAATATATTCTCTTTTTCCTGTCCGGGTATTCCCGGTCCCTTGTCCATGATATGAATGGCAACCTGGTTGTCAATCCGCTCCAGGAAAACCGTTACCGGTTCCTGTTCCGGAGAATATTTCAACGCGTTTTCTATCAGGTTGATGATCGCGTTTTTAAAAAGGGACGATGTCTCGATATAGAGCAGATACCGTGAGCAATGCTTTAGTATAATGCGGGAGTAAACGCACAGCGGAATCCGCTGCGATGTGAGTTTCAGGTTGTTGATTTCATCCAGAACGCAATAAATGCGTTTTTTTGACCATAAATAACCGACCGCTTCCATGATCTCATTATAAAGTTCATCGAAGGTGGCTTTCAGAAGGCTTTGCTGGGAACTGACCGGCAATTGGTCCAGCAGGATGGAGAGGCTGAAAAAGAGATTTTTCGTGTCATGGGAAAGGATGTCGAGACTGGTCTGAAGGATCGTATTTTTTTCCTGTAAATTGGTAGCAGCCTCGGAAATGCTGTTTATCAGTATTTCCGAGTTTTCCTTTCTTTCATAATAATCCAGGATTTTTGTAAATACTCCGAAAATATCTTCTTCAAAATGCTGCGTGCGCACTATATCGAATATACCGGCAGAATAGAAATCTTTTAAATACCGTTCATCTTTCTCCACTATAATGGCAACGACAGGAACGGTTTCCCATTCTTTTTTTAATGCCTTGAAACCCTCGACCATGTCCGATTCCAGGAAGGGGGAATCAAACAGGATCAAATCAGGCACGAATGATACATCTTCCCGGTTTATCGTTTCTCTGTTGTCGCAGTATATATATTTTAATTTTGATTGAAAGTGATTCGCCGGAAGGCGGTATTTCCCTTTTTGACCGAGAAATAATACTTTATAAGAACGAATTTCTTCCATAACTTACTCCTAAACTGTAAAATATCGGCACCAAATTTTCAAGCATTAAAGAAGTTGAACGGTTTACAGTTTTATTGCGGGCCGATAATCGAGGAATTTTTGAAGCGCCTGATTGTCAAAAGCGGGAAAATGATGCATGATAGGGACGAGAAATCATATAATAATGATGATTTAAGGAGTGATTGAATTGATATCGCGGGAAAATGTTCTTTTTACCATCGGTTTTCAGGGTAATGCCGCCATTGTAGACGGGGAATTGAAGAGAAAATACGGATCCCTGTCCGCTGTTCAGCTGGCCGAGAAAGGTTTTTTCAAGCAGGCGCTCATATCCTGCCTTTATTCCGGCGAGGAAGACGAGATTCTGAAAATCAGGGAGCTTTACAATAAAAATACCCGGAAAAAGATACAAAGCACGGAAGATTTTAAAAAAACCCTGGGTGTTACCAAATTACCGGAAGGAATAGTCAGCGTCATTATTGTATAAAGGAAGACTTCCCGTCTAAAAAAAGCAGCGTGTTTTTCAAATCTTATTGACGCAGGATAGTTATTTGTGTTACTTTACCGTCAATATTTTATTAATAAAGGATAATTTGAAATGGAAAAGTTAATTTTTAATTTGCCTCTTCTCCAGGAAGGGGGAGGGGATCCGGTTATGTCATTAGTGCAGATGGTTATCCCTTTTGCTTTGATCATAGGTGTTTTTTACTTTCTTATTTTCAGGCCACAGCAGAAAAAACAGAAAGAAACCAAGAATATGCTCGAATCACTTAAAAGAGGAGATAAAGTAGTTACTATCGGAGGAATACACGGTACAATATTCGATGTCAAGGAAAAATCCGTTGTTATCAAGGTGGATGACAACACTAAAATGGAATTTCTGAAAAATGCCATTTCGGACAGATTGACCAAAGAAATAGCCGAGACGGAGAAAAAAGAAATAAAAGCGGCGAAAGACGCCGATGAATCTGTTGAAGAAAACAAGTAACGACAAGTCACCTCAAAAACCTCCTTGTTGGAGAACTTTCTAAGCTTTTTTTGAGCTGGTTTTAAGCTTATTTAAGGCTTATTTAAAAATTAGTGAGGAATGTATTTTGAAACCGCCGCTTGAATGGGCGGTTGTTGAATTTCATATATAATTTGGAGTAGATCAGATGAGTAAACGATTCAGGTTATTATTAATTTTACTCTTGGTCGGGGCAGCAGGATTTTTCCTGGCCGCAACCGTCAACTGGTATTTGGTACTTTCACCTGAGAAAAAGGTTTTGGCTACCAGTTCCATTGCCCAGATAAGAGATTATGCCGTAAAGAAATCCTATGAGGTTTTTGAGCAACTAGATCAACTACGGTTCAAGCTTCTTGAAAAGAAAGATATTCCCCATCCGGGTCATTTCTTGAATCAATTGAAAACAAGGAGTGATCTTTTCACAAAACTTTTAAAAGAGCGGTTTTCCATGCAGGTGCAGGCCGCCATTAATAATTATACGGAAGGTGTGGAAGTGGGCGATGATGTCACCCAGTCCCTGGTCAATGAATTGAATTCCAATATTTCGGGTAAAATTCTATATGATGCCAATACATTCGAGGGTTTGACATTGAGTCCCCAGATTCAAGCATTGGCTGAAAGAAGTATTTCACCGGGAGCCAGTCTTCCTTCCGAAGAAATTATTTTTATAAACAGGTCCATCCTTGAGGATGTATACCAGGGTGATATCAAGTCCGTCGTCCTTCCGGAGGAATTTTCATTTCTTACCGACAAGGTAAAAGACGAGTACCAGAGGCTGCATAAATCTCTCCCGGAAGTCATGGATGTCAGGTCTGTGCTTTTGAGTTTTTTTAATAAAAAAGAGCTTCTTGAAACCATAGAAGACCACTACAGGCAGGAAATAATCGACCTGAAGGATATGATGCGCGGTACCATCCAGCTGGGCCTGGATTTACGGGGCGGAATCAGCGTCACCGTTCAGGCAGATTTCGAAAGCATGGAAAAGGACACCGGTTCAGCCATGAACGACAAGGAAAAAGAAGATGCCATGAACAGGGTCCTGGAAATCCTCAACAACAGGATAGACCAGTTCGGTGTAACGGAGCCGCAGATCAGAAGGCTCGGTACAAGCCGCATCCTTATTGAAATTCCCGGTATTGCGGACCCGGAGAGAATCCGCCGGATTATCCTTGGTAAAGGCCGGCTCAATTTCCATATAGTTGACAGGGATGGAACCCAGAAATTCCAGGATTATTACAGGGCGCACCCCACCGATTTCCTGGCTCCGGACGGATTGAGCCTGAAAGATCCCACCATTCTCCCGCCGGGCACGGTTATCCGGCCTATCGTGGAAAAGGATAAATACGGTGTGGACGTACCGAAAGGGTATGCCGTTATCAAGGAAGAAGTGGCCCTGTCCGGAAATTACATCAAGGACGCAACCACGCGGAACGACCCGACAACGATGAGGCCGTATGTCACTTTTACCCTCACGAATGACGGCGGTGACCTGTTTTACAAGGTGACAAGTGCCAACAAGGGTGAGATCCTTGCCGTCGTTCTGGATGACAAGATTAAATTCCAGGCAACCATCAGCGGCCCCATACACAGCGCCGTACAGGTGAGCGGGACGAGTTTCGATGCCAAGGAAGCCAGCGACCTGGCACTGATCCTCCGCACCGGAGCGCTTCCCGTACCTCTCGAGGTCATCGAGCAGCAGGCAGTGGGCGCCTCATTGGGCGAAGACGCAATAGGCCAGGGCCTGAACGCCAGCATGTGGGGCGTGATGGCGGTGGCTCTTTTCATGTTGATTTATTACAGGCGGGGCGGACTCAATGCCGTTGTCGCCCTTGCATTGAATATATTTTTCATGGCAGCCGCGCTTTCCATGTTCAACTTTACCCTGACGCTACCCAGCATCGCCGGTTTTGTTTTGAACATCGGTATGGCGGTTGACGCGAATGTCATTATCTTTGAAAGAATAAAGGAGGAATGGGCGGTCGGTAAATCCCGGAAGGCCGCCGTGAACGCCGGGTTCTCCAAGGCTTTCCTGACCATTATCGATTCAAACATGACGACGGCCATTGCCGCTTTGGCTTTGGCCATGTTCGGAAAAGGACCCATCCAGGGCTTTGCGATAGTCCTCCTTATCGGTCTTGTTTCATCCGTATTTACTGCGGTTTTCGTGTCCAGATTAATTTTTGACTTCTTTACCGATGTCTTTAAAGCCCAGAAAATCAGGCTGGGTTGGGGGGTTTCCAAATGAAAAAAACTATCCAATTTTCCAAAATACAATTCATCATGATGGGAATTTCACTCATTATTATCCTGGCGGGTCTTGTTGCAACGTACGTGCTCGGAGGGTTCAACCTTGGCATCGACTTTGCCGGCGGTTTGACTGAGCAGTTCCAGATAGCTGAAGTGGCGTTTAACGCAACCTATACGGGTCCTTCCAGGTTCGAGGGTATTATCGCCAACCAGGCCGTCCAGGTGACAATCGGGGATGAAACGCGCACATATCTTCTTGCCGATTACAATACAATCAACGCCCTCGCCGAAGAACTGCGGAAAACTGAAAATATGACGGTCGATGTTAAACCGGAATTCGGGCAGGCTTCCCCCGTCGGGCTGCTGTCCACCAGCTACCTGTCATCCGCAGAGTTGAAGTCGGGTTTTACGGCCAACATAGGATTGGACGATGAATCGCAGATATTTACATCCATTGACAGAATAAGGGATTTACTTGAACCCGTAGGTGAATTCAATATACAGCAGATAGGTGACTCACTGAGCCAGGAATTCAGCTTGAAATTATTCGTACAGGAAGAAGACTTGAACGCACTTTCCGGAACACAGGGTGGGGAATCCGGAGCGGCCGCCCAGGAAGATCAAAAGTCGAAAGCGCAGGCGTATCAGACAAACGTCGAAGAGCAATTGGTGAAGATCCTGAACAGTGAGTATGGTGAAGACACGGTCATACTCAGGAAAGGCGATTTTGTAGGCCCCACTTTTTCAAAGGAAATTTTTCAGAGCGCGTTCATCAGCATTATTTTTGTTATTCTGTTGATACTGGTTTACGTTTCCATCCGGTTCCGGCTTGACTTCGCCATCGGGGCCATCCTTGCTTTAGTGCACGATGTCCTGATCATGGTCACCGTTATCGGGGTGCTGAGACTTGAGGTGAATTACGTAACCATCGCCGCCATATTGACGATAGTGGGGTATTCAATTAATGACACCATCGTTGTCTACGACCGGATCAGGGAAAACATGAAGCTGCTGAGGGAAATGGACGGCTCTTCCATCATGAATATCAGTATCACGCAGTCCTTGAGCAGGACGATTATCACTTCCTTGACGACGGTTATTGCCGTTTCATTCATATTCATCTTTACCACGGGGGTCATCAAGGATTTTGCCTTTAACCTGATTATCGGTATCCTTTCCGGATCCTATTCATCCGTCTTTATAGCCGCACCGGTTGTCCTGCTGTGGCAGAAAAAGCTGGAAAAGGATAAAGGAATCAAGAAAATGGACGAGAAATCGGTTAAAAAGGAAACAGGCGAGGAAAGCGAATCCATAACAAGCGAAGTTTCCGGCGAATATTCAGCAGAAGAGAAGGACGGCAAGCCGGTGCGAATCCAGAGGTTGAAAAAAAAGAAAAAGAAAAAGAAGTAATCCGTAACAGGCAGTTGTTGAAGTAATGGCAAAGAGGAAAACCAAAGAAGATTTAATGACCCTCTCTCTTGACCACGAAGCGGTTGCCGCCATCGCCAAATCCGTCAAGTTATTGACGATGGATGCCGTTCAGAAGGCCAATTCCGGTCATCCGGGGCTTCCGCTTGGAATAGCGGAGTTGGGGGCGCTTGTTTTTTCCCATTTCCTCAAATTTAATCCCGAGGACCCTTCCTGGATAAACAGGGACAGGTTTGTCCTTTCCGCCGGTCACGGAAGCATGCTTCTTTATTCACTGCTTTATCTTGCAGGCTACGATCTGACGCTGGGTGACCTGAAAAAATTCAGGCAGCTGCTGTCTAAAACACCGGGACATCCCGAAGTGGGCATTACGGCCGGCGTCGAGACAACCACCGGACCCCTGGGGCAGGGCTTTGCCAATGCCGTCGGGATGGCCATTGCTGAAAAACACCTGGCCGCCCTTTTCAATACCGGCAAGCATACCGTGATTGATCATTATATTTATGTCATTGCCAGTGACGGCGACATCATGGAAGGAATCGTTTCCGAGGCCGCTTCTCTGGCCGGGCACCTCGGCCTCGGTAAGCTCATCGTTTTCTATGATTCCAACCGCATCACCATTGACGGTTCCACCGACATAAGCTTTTCGGAAGACGTACTGAAGCGTTTCAAGGGATATGACTGGCATACCGTGAAGTCTTCCGCGTATGATGTGGACAGGATTGCGGATTTGATCCTGGAGGCCAAATCGGTTAAGGATAAACCCACGTTGATCAAAGTGGAATCCGTCATTGCCCGGGACGCCCCCAAATTGAAAGGCACCAACAAGTCGCATGGTGCGCCGCTCGGCGAGGACGAGGTAAAAGCAACCAAACTCGCGCTTGGTGCCGATGCGGATGCATTTTTCCAGGTTGATCCTGCAGCCGTTACCTATTTCAGGAAGTATAAGGGTAAATTAAAACAGGAATATCATAAGTGGTTTGAAACCTTTGAAAAATGGGGCAAGGCCAACCCCGAATTGCTGAAGACATGGAATTCGTACATCAATCTTGTGGTACCGAAAGAAATCAAATTACCCGAGTTTGCGGTGGAGGATAAAATTGCCACGCGTTCGGCATCCGGAAAAACATTGAATGTCATTGCCGATCAATTGCCGTATCTCGTCGGAGGGTCGGCCGATCTGAGTTCCTCCAATAAAACGGAAATGAATGGCAAGGGCAGTTTTTCAAAGGACAATCCGAAAGGAAGGAACATCCATTTCGGGATAAGGGAGCACGCGATGGCCTCTGTTTCCAACGGGATTTCACTTCATTCCGGCCTGCGTCCTTATTGTTCGACATTTTTGATTTTCAGTGATTATCTGCGCCCCGCTTTAAGGCTTTCCGCCCTGATGCAGCAGCCCGTCATTTACGTTTTCACGCATGATTCGGTGTTTGTCGGAGAAGACGGCCCTACGCATCAGCCCATTGAGCAGCTGGCATCCCTGAGGTGCATTCCCGGCCTGCAGGTATTGAGACCGGGTGATGCCGAGGAGGTTACGGAAGCCTGGATGATGGCTGTCCGGAACAATAGCCGGCCAAGCGCCATTATTTTAACAAGACAGAATTTACCCGTTTTCCCGAAGCCGGATAAGGCATGGAGGGAAAATTGCCGGAACGGTGCTTACGTGGTTTGCGACAGCGGCGGAAAAACCGAACTGACTATCATCGCCACAGGTTCGGAAGTCAGCCTTGCCATCGAAGCCTTTAAAAAAAGCGGCAAACCCGGTATCCGCGTCGTTTCCATGATTTCCCGTGAATTGTTCCTCACCTCTGCTCCCGGCTTCAAGGAAGAAATCATCCCTCCCAAATCCAGCCGCCTTGTTATCGAGGCAGGGGTTTCAATGGGGTGGTATCCGTTGTTGAATCCCAGAGGCAGCATCGTCTGTATGGACCGCTTCGGCGAGTCGGGCCCCGGAAACGAAGTGTATCAATACCTCGGATTTACCGTTGAACGTATCCTCAGTGAAATAAACGATCTCCTGGCTTAATTTCATCTTAAAAAAACCTTATTTTTATGCATTTTTATTTTAATATTTGTCATAAAAGGCCTAAAAAAATATTTTTGGGATAACTTGTAAATAATTGCTTGAAATAGAATGCAAGGCGGTTTAAATTTAAGGGGATATCCGACGTTTTTAGAGACGTTCGAATACGGGGTTCGTTAGGATTGAAAAATGACTCATAAAATATATGATTGCGTTATAGTAGGTGCGGGTTGCGCCGGCAGCGTCCTTGCAAAGAAAATTGCCGAGGCGGGATTTTCAGTCGCCCTGCTTGATAAAAGATCCGGGGAAAAAATCGGGCATCCCTGGGAAGTCGCCATTGAAAAAAGCATCTTTGGAAGGGTGGGAATGAAATTCCCCGATTCAAATTTGTGGGAGGAGAATCCTGATGTATCCCGGTATTACGCAAAAGATATAAACAACTACATACAGATTGATGCATCTAAGGATGACGGTTTGTTTATTCGTCACCGGCGTATCAACCAGTCGTTTTTAAACGCCGCTTTAAATGCAGGCATTCATTTTATGCCCGGTCATTTTGTTACCGCCCCTGAAATAACGGATGATTTTGTAACCGGTGTCAGCGGATTCAGAAGATCGCTGCTGGGGAAACGTCCGTTCCTTTTAAACGGCAGGGTCATCATAGACGCTTCCGGTATCACCAGCGTCATCAGGAAAAAACTGCCGGATAATTTTAATATAAAAAAGGAATTGAGAAACCAGGATTTTGCCTGCGGATGGAACGAGGTCCGGGAGGTGAATGACAGGCAAATCAGCCAGCTTGCAGACCGGTTCGAGATGGTTCCTGGAATGTCATACACCCGTATCGGGAAGTACCATGCCTATGAAGTGATTCACTTAAGGAGGAACCACACGGTAAACCTGATTTTCGGGACCGTTTATGACAAGACAAACCGCAGCGCCAAACCAAACTGCGACGCTTTTATAACAAAGCATCCTTATTTTGGACGTAAAATATACGGGGGAGGCAATATCATACCTCTCAGGCGGGCTATCGACAGCATGGTCGGCAATGGTTTCCTGGTGATAGGCGATGCCGCCTGCCAGGTAATACCGACAATGGGAAGCGGGGTGGCCTCCGCCATCCACGCGGCCGATATCGCGCTTAACACCATTTGCGAGGCATTGAACCGCGGAAGGTATACAAGGGAAGGACTGTGGACGTATAACCACAAGTATCAATCCAAGCGGGGAGCCATTCTTGCCAGTTACGATATTGTCCGCAGGTTTCTCCAGTACCTTGAATTGAATGAAATTAACGAAGTTTTCAGGGCGGGACTTTTACGTGACGAGAATTTTATAAATACTTTCTCATCTAACGTCATCAATTTTGACATCATGCAGATACTGGATAATTTCGGCAAGATCCTGACCCATTTGAACCTTCTGCCCCTGGGACTCAAGTTTATACAGGTGTTCCGCGATTCCCAGCGTGCGTTGAACATTTACAAGAAATACCCTTCCGCGTACAACGAATCGGAATTCTCAACCTGGGTTTCCCAGACAAACGCCCTTTTTTCCCATTACAGGACGTTCGATAAGGAGGAGATTGATCCTTCCATTGTAGATGAGAAAATCGATTATTATAAAAACCAGGCCGTCAAGGCGAAAGACAATTCCCTGGACACTGAACAGGATGAACTGAAATCGAATTCCGGGGAACAGGGTGGCTCGTGACCGCGGGATCAGGGATCGTACCTTGAGATGAACCAGTTGTACAGAGCCTTTACCCTGTTATAAATGGATGCCTGCTTGCTTTGCACAAGCCCGAACAGATCTTTTATTTTTACACAGCTGAACCCGTAGAAAAGTATGCTCTTGTTGCCCGGGATAATGTACAGGTAGCTCCGCAGGTAGTCCGGTTCCACCACGGGAATGAAAAAGACCCAGACGGTCGTGGCGTTTGTAATTTTCATGTTTACTATTTCCGCTGTAAAACGGTATCGTATGGAGCAGACGTAATCACCGAACGAGGAATCCTTTACAAAGGCGTACACTTCCTTATTCGTTCTGTTGCTTGTAAAGACGGGGTCCGGCAGCCTTTCCCTTGAATCCGGAGAATCGACAACATAGGCGTCGTAAAAAAAGGTGCGCATCTGTTCCCTGCTTGCCGAATAATATTCAATACCTTTCAGTGTGCTGATTTCGAGCAATGTCCTGTAAATTTTCGTCACCGGCGGCATTGCACCCACCCTTAAGACCGGGTGGTGGTGGAGTAAAAGGACTTCGGATATGATGACCGGGTTCAATTCGGCTACGTCCTTGATTATTTCTTTCTTTTCATCTATATCAGGAATCAATGTAAGGGAGGAATCATTAATCGCTGTCCTGTTCAATTCTTCCTTTGCCTGCAGTTGCCTTAATGTATCCTCCGTTATGTACCTCAGGAAAATATCTGAATCATCACCAAATGCGATGCTGCCGAGGATGAACAGCAGGGTGATTGATATTATTTTTTTTTTCATGGTATACTAACATAGACTTAAGCCCGTAATTTTTCAAGGTTGTCTGCGAAAAATATCGAGATTTTAGAGGTTTGCATGGGTAATACCATAATCTTTACAGGTGGCGGTACACTGGGGCATGTTTTCCCCGGGCTGGCCGTCATCGATGAATTGAAAAAGCATACAAAATTACCGGTAATCTGGCTCGGTTCCAGCCGGGGAATGGAAAAACATCTGCTCCAGGAAAAAGGGATTCCCTTTTACGGCATACCTTCCGGTAAATTTAGGCGCTATTTTTCGGTCAGAAATTTCATGGATATTTTTAAAATAATAGCCGGATTTTTCAGTTCCTTTTTTTTCCTGTTAAAAGAGAAACCCTGCCTGCTTTTTTCAAAGGGGGGGTATGTCAGCGTTCCTCCCGTATTTGCCGCCTTCCTGTTGAGGATTCCCGTATTTACCCATGAATGCGATTATAATCCGGGCCTGGCAACGAAAATCAACGCCAGGTTTGCCGAGAAGATACTCGTATCTTTCGAGGAAACCGTTCCTTTTTTCCCGGATAAATTCCGTTCTAAAATAGTACTCTCCGGTAATCCCGTCAGGAAAGAGTTTTTGTCTGGGAATCCCGCACTGGGCAGGGAAATTCTCGGCATTCCCGAGGGAATGAAAACGATTCTGATTTTAGGCGGCAGTCAGGGAGCCCGGTCCATCAACAATGCCGTTTTCTCCATTATAGACAAGCTTGTAGAAAAATGTTTCATCATTCACCAGACAGGCAAACACGGAGTCTGCTCCACGCAGCATGCCAATTACAAGGCCAAATCTTTTTTCAAGGAAGAATTTCCCCATGTTCTGTCCGCCGCGGACCTGGTTATCAGCCGGGCGGGGGCCAATGCATTGTGGGAAATTACGCTGGCCGGCAAGCCTTCATTGCTGATACCTCTGCCCAAATCCAATTCGCGGGGTGACCAGATATTGAATGCCGCGCTTTTTGAAAAGAACGGTGTTTCCCAGGTTATTGAACAGGATAGAAATTTGGATCAAAAGCTTCTTGAAAAGATTATGTATCTCATAGATAATGAAAAAGCTTTGAAAAAAATGAGAATCAACGCTGAAAATTTTTTATTACCGGATTCAAGCGTTCGTATTTCCAGACTGATTCTGGAAAGGATAGGTGAAATTAAACAATGACTTTTAACTACCTGGATCTCATTCTGGCCGGTATTATCGTGGTCCTTGCCGTACGCTGCATCTTCAGGGGTTTTGTGGAGGAATTCCTTTCGATGGCCGCTTTGATTTTCGGTATTGGCGGGGGAGTCTTTTTTTCCGGAATGCTGGGCAATATCCTCGCCGGCTGGATAGGGAAAACCATGTGGAACCCATTAATCGGATTCCTTGCCGCCTTTATCATCATTTATGTGCTCATTAAAATTCTGGAGGGAGCCCTGCATAATTTTTTCGACAGGTTCAACCTTGAAAAACTGGACAAGGTTCTGGGGTTCCTGCTGGGGCTGGTTGAAGGTGTTCTCATGGCAGCCGTTATTGTATTCATCCTGCATTGGTTGAGGGAATTCCCGTTCCTGAATACCGACGCCGTATTAAAAGACAGTTTTGCCGCACGCCTGGTCCTTCCCCTTTTTGTGTCTGTTTGAAATTATGTTTGAAAATATTATCGGGCAAAAACAGGTTGTTTCCTCTCTTTCAAGATCCATCATGGAGAATACGCTTCCCCATGCCCTGCTTTTTCACGGTCCCGCTTTTACGGGCAAGTTGTCCGCCGCTCTGGAACTGAGCCGGATTCTCACCTGCAAAACCGGGACCGGCAAATGGACCTGTGATTGCGATGCCTGCCAAAAACAGCGTCTTTTAAGCCATCCCGACCTGCTGTTATTGGGATTAAGGAATTTCGAGGTTGAAATTCAGGCGAGTTTCAATTCTTTTTTAAGAACCCGTTCCCAATCCTCCCGTTTTCTCTTCATTCGTTCCGTCAGGAAAGTCCTGAAGCGGTTCGACCCGGTTTTATGGGAGGGAGAAAATGAAAAGGCAAGAAAATTCCAGCCCCTGATCGAATCCATCGAGGAAAACCTGCTTTTATTCCTGAAGGAACATCTGACACCGGAAGGCGATTCCGTGAAGGGCCCTTTCAATGAAATTTTCAATAACTGCATGAAACTCATTTCAGGTACGAAATCCGAGAATATTCCCGTTAACCAGATAAGAAGGGCTGTTTACTGGGCCCATTTGTCAAGCGGAACCTCCATTAAGACAATCATCATTGAAGATGCGGATAAAATGTTTTCTTCATCCGCTAATTCCCTGCTGAAAATCCTGGAGGAACCGCCTTCCAAAATTTTTATCGTTCTGCTTACGACAAGACGGGGCGCCATTCTTAAAACACTGCAATCAAGACTGAGGCCTTATCTATTCAGAAACCGTTCCGTTGAAGAAGACCGAATGGTCCTGAACAAGATTTTCAAGGAGGACCCCGCTGATTATCAATCCCTGACCGGGTATTTCCTGGCCTGGAGGGATGTCAATGTCGATGTTTTAAGGAATTTGACCAGGAAATTCCTGGAAAACGTCTTGAATGAAGAGGCTCAAATGAACATCTTTAAAGAGATGAAGGAACTCTTCAATACCAATGTAATCAAAGATACTTTTACCGCTTTTTTCCGGGAATTATACAATGAATTCCGTTTGCTGCTTCCCGGAATCGGAGACGGGAAAATAGATCTTAACCATATTGAAGAATGGGTACGTTATATTAAAAATGCCATGTCCGATCTTGAGCTTTTAAATATTTCACCCAAATCGATTCTTGAAAAACTTTACTTGAAGATGCGGCAGGTCATCTGGAGTCAATGATGCCATGAAACGATTCATTCAAAAGGCTTTAGAAAAACTCGATAAAATGGATTTCAGCAAGATCAAGAATCTTGTCCTCGATATATCACTTGAGAACAGCCTCCTGGAAATGATACTTCACTCCATGACGAGTGGTATCATCGTTCTGGACAGGGAGAACAGGATTTCACTGATGAACAAGGCTTCCCGCCGCCTGATTCCTTTTGTGAGTGAAGATGTTTATGAAAAAGTCG
Source organism: Spirochaetales bacterium (assembly GCA_016928415.1). Taxonomy (GTDB): domain Bacteria; phylum Spirochaetota; class Spirochaetia; order SZUA-6; family JAFGRV01; genus JAFGKU01. The sequence goes on along the minus strand of JAFGKU010000165.1, from coordinate 17,881 downwards.
TCTGGCAGACGGTTTCCGATGTCGAGATCGCCAATTTTTTAAAGATGACCCTTTTAAACCAGGAAAGGGTGAAAGACAAGGAATTCGCCATTATCAACAAGGGAAACCTGATTGTCATTTCCTGTTCGACGCTCCCCCTTGTCAAGGAAAGGCGGATCGAGGGAACCCTCATCAATGTGCAGGATATTACGGAAAAAAAGGCCAAGGAAGCCCGCTTGAGAAGGGCGGAAAGCCTGGCGTCCCTCACGACGTTGACAGCCGGTATAGCCCATGAAATAAAGAACCCATTGGGGTCCATCGGCATACACATTCAGCTCATTCAGAAAATGATGAAGAACAAGGATTGTCTGCATCCGAATGATATCGGCGGATACCTGGACGTCATCAATGAAGAAGTGAACCGTCTCAATAAAATCGTCGTGGATTTCCTTTTTGCCGTCCGGCCAATGGATTTAAAACTGGAAGACTCTGACATCAATGAGTTGATTAAAGACCTGCTCGAATTCCTGAAATTCGAGCTGGAGAACGCCGGTGTGGAACTGGAGACGGAACTCGGAGAGGTTCCGGTAATTCCCGTCGATGAAAAATATTTGAAACAGGCCCTGCTCAACATCATCCAGAATGCGCTTTCCGCCATGCCGGACGGCGGTGTGCTCAAGATCATTACCGCGCAGGATGACGACAAGTTCCTTATAAAAATAACCGACACGGGTCACGGTATTCCCCAGGATGTCATGGAAAAAATATTTGAGCCGTTTTTCACCACAAAGGAATTCGGTTCGGGCCTGGGATTGACATTGGTCTTTAAAATAGTCAAGGAGCTTCAGGGGGACATAATGGTTAACTCGAAGGTAGGCGAGGGGACGACCTTTATCATAAGCCTTCCGATCCCTCAGAAGGAGCAGAAATTGATTGACTACAGGAGTGAATATTAAGATGGGGTATCGCTGCCATGGACAATATGCAATCGCAGGAGTGTATGAATGAAATTCAATGTGATGGTTGTCGACGACGAAAAAAACATCAGGGAAGGGCTGGGTAAGGCCCTCGAAATGGACAATTACTCGGTTTACCTGGCGGCCGACGGATCAGAGGCGGTTGATCTTCTGCAGGAAAATGATATAGACCTTATTATTTCGGACCTCATCATGCCGAAGATGTCGGGAGAGGAACTTTTGTCCAAAGTGAGCGTGGAATGCCCGACAATCCCCGTCATCATTTTAACCGCGCACGGCACCATCGAGACGGCCGTCAATGCGATGCGCAACGGCGCCTACGATTTCGTTACAAAACCAATCAACCTGGACAGGTTTTCATTGCTTGTCAAAAGGGCCCTTTCAAACCGGAAACTCGTGCTTCAGCACAGGGCCTTGCAGGAGGAGCTGGAAAGGAAAAGCCAGTTCTCGAACATAATCGGGCGCAGTGAGGCCATGAAGAAAATTTTTGAGGTTATCAGCCAGGTTGCGCCGACAAAGGCTTCCGTTCTCATAACGGGCGACAGCGGGGTCGGTAAGGAACTGGTGGCCGACGCCATTCATTATCATTCACCCAGAAAGGACAAACCGTTTATAAAGGTCCATTGCGCGGCATTGACCGAAACTCTTCTGGAAAGCGAGTTGTTCGGCCACGAAAAGGGAGCCTTCACCGGCGCGTTTGCCAAGAAGAGGGGGCGTTTTGAACTGGCCCACGGCGGCACGATATTTCTCGATGAAATCGGCGAAATTAACCAGAATATCCAGATAAAAATCCTGAGGGTATTGCAGGAGAAACAATTTGAAAGGGTCGGGGGCGAAGAAACGGTGACGGTGAATGTGCGGATCATCTCCGCTACGAACAAGGACCTTACCGAAGAAATCAGGGAAGGCCGGTTCCGCGAAGACCTTTTCTACAGGCTTAACGTCGTCAATATTAAAATACCCCCTTTGCGTGAACGCAAGGACGATATTCCCCTGCTTGTTACGTCCTTCCTGAAGGAATTTGCCAGGGAAAACAATAAAACAATAGAGGGATTCGATACAAAGGCGCGGCAGGCCCTTTTCAGCTATTCATGGCCGGGCAATATCCGTGAATTGAGAAATTGTATAGAAAGCGCCGTGGTCATGTGTAAAAGCAACCTGATAACGATGGAGGATCTTCCGGAAAATATCAGGCAGGATTCCGACAAGGATTTTATCAAGCTTGAACTGGGAATATCGATGCCCGATGCGGAAAAGGAGATCATCAGGAGCACCCTTCATTTCGTTAACGGCAATAAAAGCAAGGCGGCTCAAATTCTAGGTATCGGAAGGAAAACCCTTCACAGGAAGGTTGAGGAATATAAACTGGAATAGAGGACTTTTCAGGCTGAATTTTTTTCGTTTTTTTTGTCTTCGGACTGATACCCGGCCAGTTCCCTCCGGGTTGATGTAAGGAATTGAATAATACCGTACCCCATCATTGTCCCCAGCCAGACGACAAGCACCAGAAAGACATTCGCTTCCTTGGGCATGGTAACGGTAGTGATGGCTATAATGCTTAAATAGAAGCAAATCCCGTATATTATGCCGAGAATTCTTTTTTCACTGAATCCCATGTTCAGCAGTTTATGGTGTATGTGTTCCTTGTCCGGCGTCATTATGGTCTGTTTTTTCTTGATCCGCCGGATTATGGCCGCCGTTGTATCCACAATGGGTACCATGAGCAGCGTTATGGGAATTAGCATGGTTGTGAGGCTGGCATATGTGGAAATGCCCATTAACGGGATGACGGAAAGCGCAAAACCGAGCAGCAGGCTGCCGGAGTCGCCCATGAATATCTTGGCGGGCGGCAGATTGTAAACCAGGAATCCCGCAATGGCGCCGAAAAGGCCGAAAGCGATGACCGCCGTGAGCATCTGCCCCTGCAGCAGCGCAATGACGCCCATGGAAAAACTGGCAAAAGCGCTTATGCCGCCGGCAAGACCGTCCATGCCGTCGACCAGATTCACCGCGTTGGTTATGCCTATGATCCAGACAATTGTTACGGGATAGGACAGCCATGAAAGATGAATGGTCCCGAAATAGGGTATGGTGATGGTATCAACCAGGTACCCGCCGGCCGCAACAATGCCTGCGGCGATTATCTGTATGATTAACTTCAGGACCGCTTTCTGGTTTTTTATATCATCCACAAGGCCGAGTAAGTGGATCATGAACAGGCCGCAGAGGAAAAAGAAAGGTTTGAAATCCGATATCTGGACAAGATTCCGTTTAAAAATGACGGAAAAGGCGATTGTCGTTCCAAAGGTGGATATGATGAATGAAAGAAAAATGCCGACACCGCCCAGCCTCGGGATTAGCCCTGTGTGGATTTTTCTGTGGTCCGGCAGATCGTACCATTGGTTTCTGTGCGCCAGCTTAATGATAAGCGGCGTGAGCAATGTATTGATAATAAATGATATGCCGATTGAAATGAAAAAAAGGGCCAATTTAATCATACTTGGATTTAAATTTAACACGTTTGAAAAAAAAAATCTAATACATTGTCAAGAAAAAATAATTTTTATGAAAAAAAATGATGATTAAGGAACATTACGATTTGTCATTTCTTCGAGTATTTTCGTTCAAAATCTTTTATTTTTTTATACGATATATTTATTTTTTTTGTAATCTCGGTAGCTGTTCTCAATTTTTCAGGGGTTTCGGAATTTTTGTCCGGGTGATACTTGACTAATAATTTTTTATATCCTTTTTTCACATCATTAATAGAGGCCCCGTACGGAACTTCCAGGTTTTTATAGTCCTGCCTGAGTGCTTCCCTCGCTTTTTCCCTTTCATAACTGGCATAATCCTGTGTATGCGAGGTTCGGGTTCTGCTTTGCGACCCGGACGACGCTGTTTTCTCCTCGTTCAGGTAATCATCCAGTTCATCCCAGGCATCCTGCATGTCCGGGTCATAATACCTTTTCTTCCCATCCGGGTCGATTGTTGCCCCGTCCTCATCGGGTATGAAGGAGCGGAACAGGTTAACTAATCTGTCAAATATATCCATCTCATAATAATACCTTATTTCCCGGAAAATGACAATATTGGCGAGTCTTTTACGCCGTACCTTTTTTGCTGTTCGGAGGGCTGCACAGGAAGCCCGGCTCCGGCGTGACTCAACCTCTACCCCTAAAGCCGGTGAGTACCCTTGAAAACAAAACAAACCTTTGTTGCGTCTTTTAATTTAGTATGATAGGTTGGTAAATATTAATTATTGTTGTATGATACGCTAGTTAAAATTGGATATTTTAAAAAGGTGAGGTATGAGGATTAAAGTTGTCGGAGCGGGTGCCGTCGGGTCATTGATCGGCGGTTTGCTTTCATTAAAAGGTGTGGATATCTGCTTTGCCGGGAATCCCGATAATGGTGAACGCATAGAATATTTGCGAAAGAATAAACTCAGGCTGATTCTTCCGGGTAAATGGATAAAGGCGGAGGATTTTAATACGGGTAATCCGGAAACGGTGGACATGGTTTTCGTGGCGGTCCGTAAAAGCAATTTTTCCTCTTTGAAAAAAAATGACATCCTGTCGGCCGGAGGGGACGGTTCAAAGAACGTCATTCTGTTTAACTCCTCCAGGGAAGATTTTGAACTTCCTTTCCAGGCGGAGATAGAGGTAACGGAATGTCTTACCCTTTTTTCCGCCGTAACGCTGCAATCCGGGGATGTGGAATTATGCTCTGAGAACCCATGCATTATTTTCCCCAAAAACAGGCAGCTTAAAAAAATTTTTTCCCTGTTAAAAGGATTCGGGTTCAGGGGAATCCAGGTGGATGATGTTACCCCGTACCTGAATTCATTTTTTATCTATCAGCTCTCCTGGCTACCGGTGGCCATGTGCAATACGACCCTGGAGAACTTTTTGTCCTACCAGGAAGGCCGCGACCTGATTACCAATATATTGAAAGAGGGGATAAAAACCTTTGACAGGAGCAACAGGAAAATGGCCAGGCTTCCCATTATGGATCCCGTCGATCTCCTGACCGGGATCGAGAAAAAGCCGGAACAGTTTATGCCGTACAGGTTTCTTCCGAACAGGGCGTATAACAGCCTTCTTCAATCCCTTCTTTTAATGCGCGGCCAGGAAAGTGTGAATGCAAACAGCGATCTTTTGAAACTGGCACAGTCGGCCGGCGTGGATACCGTCTGGAACTGGAAGCTGGTGCAGAAACTGCCCAAAGTGGTAAAATACGGCTTTTTCAACAATCCATGGGAGCTGTTGAGAGGGATAGAATAGGGGGGGGACATGCTGCTGAATGAAGAACTGGAGCGGTTCAGTAAAATTATCGGTATCGTGAAGAAACTCAGGTATGTCCTGGTGGGCCTGTTTTTTCTTTCATTGCCTCTCTACCTCTATCACTCGGAGGCGTTTTATTTCGGGAAAGCGGCCCAAATGACCGCCGCGGAGCAAAAAAACGCCCTGTTTTATTTTTTTTTATTCCAGACGGTTTCCTCGGTATTGATGATAATAGCTCTTGCCTCGCTTTTTGCCCCCGCTTTATTGACCCGTATATTGGAGAATAAATACGTAGCATGGGCAGGTGCAACGTATTTTCCCGACCCGGAGTCCCTGGTCGATGTCTCTGATCTGGTTAAATTGTTGAGCATTCATAAAGATGATTTACACAGGATCGGATTGGACGGGACTAAAAAGAAATTCAATTTTACGGAATTTAAAAAGGGATTCCGTAACCTGAAAAAAGCGGACAAAAAATGGGACCGGACGAGAAAATTCAGGATTGGAGTGAAATTTTAGCGATTGCCGCCGCCCCGATAATACCCGCATCGTTTTGAAGGCTGGCAATCTGCAATACGAAATTTTTTATAAGGGGAGGCCATACAAAATCGGGCAGCATGGACCTGACCGGTTTCAGCAGAAGGTCTCCCGCGCGGGATATACCGCCTCCTATCAGGCAGGCTTCTATGTTGAGAATATTTATTAATGATCCTATGGCCTGAGCCAGTTTCCCCGCCGCGGTGAAAACGACATCCATGGCAAGGGAATCCCCCTGCGCGGCCTTCTCCAGGACCAATCGTGCGTTATTTTCCGCTAAATCGTCCGGCGGCGCCACGTTCCGTTTTTTTAATTTTTCCCTGTAGCTTTTCACCATTGCCGGACCGGATGAATACTGTTCAAAGCAGCCGCGGTTGCCGCAGTTGCAGAGCGGGCCGTCCGGGTCCAGGCTCATATGCCCGATTTCACCTGCAAAACCGATCTTTCCGGTATAGAGTTTTCCGTCCAGGACCAATCCGCCGCCTATCCCCGTACCGAGGGTCAGGAGAATGAAGTCCGTGAAGTTCCTGCCTGCCCCGAAAATATGTTCACCCGCCGTCGCACATGTGGCGTCATTGTCCGCGTAAACGGGAAGCCGGAACTTGTCCTTGAATTCACCCACGATGTTGTTCCCGGGCAGCATCGGCAGGTTGGCACTCCCCCCTTCGTGCATGCCGGTCTGTTTATTGATGAATCCCGGTGTGCCGATACCGATGGCCTTGATTTCCTTGGCGGTATCGACAAGAAGGGATTTTAAAGAATCCGAGATTTTGTCCGCGATGAGATGAAAATCCCTCATCCTGTCTATGTCTGTTTTCTTTTTTGCTATTATTTTCCCGTTTTCATCGATCACTCCTATTTTTGCTGATGATCCCCCCAGATCAATCCCTGCATAATAATTCATTTTATTTTGATCCTTTCGGAAGTCATTATAGCGGATAATGAAATACGTCTCAACCGTATTTTTCCCGGCAACGAATCCTTACTCATCAATCTGGATACCTTTCGGTAAAAGTTCTTCAAACATCATCAGGGCTATCCAGCTGACCGTCGAGGTGAGCCAGGGAATGCCTCCCTGTCCCTTCTTGTAGTCGTAATAGCCTCCGTTATAGTAATTCACCAGGACAAAAGGCTCGCTCCTGGTTTTGGTATAGTTCTTGTACATGGGAAGCAGTTTTTTGAGATATTTCAATGCCGCTTCATTCCAACCGTATTTCAGGAGGGCGTAAACGGCAAAGGCGGCCGCATGATTGTACACGGCGTAATTTTCGGCCATACCTGGAGACAAAGCGGACAAATTCCCCACCGTTTTATCATAATCATCGAATCCCGGGCTGCATTTCAACAGACCGTATTCGTTATCCAGTTTATTTATCATGCTTTTCAATGCCGTTTCCGCTTTTTTACTGTCATGCACGTGCATTCCGCTGATTACAAACCAGGCCTGCGGCAGGATAAAGATTCTTTCCGGGCCTCCCACTATGGTTCCTTCCTCGGTTATGCCGCGGGAGAACCATTCACCCGCCCAGTAAGGGATGATCCCTTCGTAGAGCTTTGTTTTTTGATCTTCTATGTTAATATCGCATGTCTTGTTATACGTTGTGTTGATCCAGTTCAGTTTTTCAAGGGCATAATAGGCAAACTGGTTGAGCCATACGCTCCCCCCTTTTTTCCCCAATCCGCTTAACGCATCGTTCCAGTCCCCGATTCCCATTTCCAGGAGATTATGTTTACCGAATTGCAGCACATAATGAAATCCCGCAATTATATGATCATAAACGCTCAATTCCTCTTCCGTATCGAGGTAGGGCGTCTTATGGTCAAGAATCCCTGTGTCGCCTGAATTCTCCATGTATTTAACTACCGCTACCGGCAACCACAGCGGGAGGTCCCTGAAATCCCGTTCGTCATTGTATCCTCCGCCGGTATTCCACTGCCTGAGACACCGCCCATTGGCATATTGCTTCGTACACATCGTAAGGATAATATCCCGGGCGCTCAGGGTATCAAAGTAACTCAAGCCCATGGAATCCTGCGCCACATCCCTGAAACCCCTGTATGTGGAACGCACGAGGCCCTGGGATTGCTGGTAGATCTGGTACGGGAAAAAAGTCCTGACATAATTCTTGAACTGGCTGGACTTCAAAGAGGAAAATTCTTTTTTATCGCACTTTTTTTTCCAGTCAAGCGCAGTTTGATTGAACGCCTGATTGACTTTTTCCATATCCGCGTAAGCGGAACTGATATGGTCCAGCGTAGCTTCTCCGACCCCCGTAAAGAAGGCATGCACCGCTTCTTCTCCCGGTGCAAGGTCCAGGTTGAAAAGAAATAATCCTATGTACGGGTCTCCGCCGCTGACCGTATTCCGTGTTTTCCGTTTCACCACGCTTTCGGGAAGGAATATATCCCCATTGCCCAGGAACTGAAACAGGCTGGAATCAAAACCATCCGGTCTGGCAAGGGATTTGAAGAATCCTACCGTTTTATCCCCGTGTTTTTTACTGAACAGCAGGGCGGATTTATCTTTTAAATACCGGGAGTCGGTATACCAGGAGTAATAGACGGGGTCGATGGCAAAGGAGTTGTAGAGGAGCATTTCACATTCACAGAAGAAAGATATTGATTTCTTCTCCCCTGATTTATTTTTAATGACAACCCTGCCTATTTCGTAGGTACCTCTTTCAGGCAAAAACAGCGTGTGTTCCGCCGATATCCCGTTTTTTTCCGAGATAAATTGCGTGTATCCCGGGGCATGTACGCATTTATACAAATCGAGCCCGGTTCGGGCGGGATAAAAACTCGGTGACCACGTATCCTGTCCGTCATTGATGTAAATAAAGCGGCCTTTTGTCGGTGAAAAAAAATCATAGTTTGTCACTACGATCCTGGGTTCTTCAATTGTGGTGGCAAATCCATCGCCTAAATGGGATATTTTCAAGCCGTAATCAGGATTCGACAGGTAGTTATACCACGGTCTGTAGAGTTGAGGCGTATTTAATACGAATTTATCTTCCTGTAATTCCCAGTCTTTCATGATTCCCCCGAATTTTTTAAAATAAAAAAGGAAAAAAATGTCGGTTAGTTGGTTTTTTCTACTCACCCAACCTTGATCTATTGCCTTTTAAAGAGATATACTCCTTTGAGATTACTTAAAAAGGATTAGAAGTAAAAAGTCAATCGATGAAGGAAAAATTCTGGAATTATGTTGAAAAAACAAAATTTTAATTGGAGAAAAAAAATAGCTTGACATTCTAGATAAAGGGTGGTAAATTAAGTTGGGTGATTAAACCAACCAACTTGAAAGGAGACAAATGAGAGCCAATAATCAGTTTTTCCAGAAGAATGCCAACCTTTCTCTTGCTTCAAGATTGCTATGGTTAAATCCGGGAACAAGCCGGGTAGAAATCGCCAAGATCCTCGGGCTCGATAAATCAACTGTCACAAATATTGTTGCCAAGCTGGTTGAAAAAAATATCGTGATCCAGCTTGCGGAAGGAAAAGCTTTACCGCAGGGCGGAAGAAAAACAAAGCTCCTGGGGATAAATGATAATTTCGGATGCGTTATGGGCATTGAGATCCAGCCCTCAAGATATAAATGCGTTATTGTCAATATTTCCGGAAAAATTTTATTTTCCTCATCCGGAAACATCGATTCTGAAAATGCCGGCTTCAGGGATTATTTTCTGTCCATTATTCGTAACCATATAGAAGATATCAGGAAGCTGAATCTGCCCCTGGTCGGTATCGGTGTGGGAATACCCGGTCTTGTCAATCCGTATAAGGGCAAGATTCTGAATTCAAAACCATTGGGCATAGATGACTATGATTTTTTTGGCGAACTCAACCCGCATTTTGAAATTCCCGTGCTGGTGGAAAATGACGCCAATTGCTGTGCCTGGGGGGAATTGATGCGGAGCAAAGGCAACGAACCCAAGAATTTTTTCTATGTGCTGGCCGAATTCCATGGGAAAAATATAAAAACCGAAATTGAGAAAGGTATGGGTGTCGGACTGGGAGTGGTTATTGACGGCAAGGTATATTACGGAAGCAATTATTCGGCCGGTGAGTTCAAAAGCATATACTGGCATAAGGCTGATAAGGGGCAAATGGGTATTTCCGACAATGAAATGCAGAAGATCCAGAGTGACAGACAGGTTTTAAAGCAGTTTATTAAAGAACTGCTTCAAAACCTTTTTGTCATCGTTTCTATTATAAACCCGAGTCATATTTTTATCGGCGGAGACTTAAGCAAGGAGAAAACACTTTTTGGAGAGGTATTTAAGGAAGGCATCGATGAATTATACAAGGTTTTAGTCAACAATAAATGCACATTCGGTTTTTCCGATTACGAAGTGCATGACGTTGCCTGGGGCGCGGCCAGCATGTATTTACAGAAGATTTTCGCCGTCCCTCAATTATTTACCTCGGATTCCGCTTTTAATATTGATTGGGATGAGATTTTTGAGTATATATCACGGGAACCAAAATCTTTCTTATGGTTTAAGGAAGAATAAAAATAAAAAAATGGAGGAGAAGAAATGTTAAAAAAAACAATTTTGGTTTTGGCATTAGCAGTGGCGTTAGCCTTTGTATTTGGCTGCCAGCCAGAGAAGCCAAAAGTCATGGAGCTCTCAGTATTAAATTATCTTGACCTTACATCTGAAGGTGCCAAGAACTGGGACAAACTCGTTGCAGCTTTCAATGAAAAGTACCCGAACATCACGCTCAAGGTTGAAAACCTGTACGACGAAGCTTACCACCAGAAATTAAAAGCTCTCGCCGCAGCGAACAACCTTCCGGACGTCATGTACCTGTGGCCGGGCGGAAGAAGCGCCGAAGTAACATCCGCAGGACTCGTTGCCGACCTGACCCCGATGATCGACAAAAGCAAATACGCTTCCGCAGCCCTTGCACCGCAGGGCGACGGCAAACTGTATGAGCTTCCCTTTGCAGTGACGGCATGTCATGTCATGTTTGCAAACAAGAAACTCATCGAAAGCCTCGGACTTACCATGCCGAAAACCTATGATGAATTAAAGGCCATGGTACCCAAGGCCAAGGCCGCCGGGCTTGAAACGGTTATCATGCCGAACAAGGCCGCATGGGTCATGCAGTCCTGTCTGTTCAGCGCCGTTGTCGGCAGAGTTGCCGGCCAGGAATGGATCAACAAGGCAGTTGCCGGTGAAGCTTCCTTCACGGATCCTGAATTCGTAAAATCCATCCAGGTAATCGCTGACATGTACGCTTCGGAAATTCTTCCCCCGACAAGCATCCAGCTTGACTATGGTGACAACCCCGCCCTCTTTGCCCAGGGCAAAGGCCTCTTCATGATTGACGGCGACTGGAGAACACAGGCACTCATCGATGTTATGTCCGAAGAAGAACAGGAAAACATCGAACTGATGGTACTTCCCGACATTGCCGGCCAGAAGGGTCCCTCTTCATCGACAGCCACCGTTCCTGCCACCGGTTTCGGTATGAAAGCCGGACTGGACAAGGATAAAGCGGACGCTGCCTGGAAGATGATTTCCTTCTTCTGCGGCGAAGAAGGCGCCAAGTTCAGGCTCGAGACCGAAGGTATGCCTCCTGCCTACAAACTTGATGTCAGCAGCGTGGATTTAAAACCGCTTGCCAAGAAGAGAATTGCATTTTATCCGGCCCATCCGGGAACAGCCGTTCTTGACAACGTAATTTCCGGCGAACCCATTAATATTATCAATAATGGTTTACAGGAACTTGCTTTAAAGAAAATTACTCCTGAAGCACTTGCCAAGAAAATTGACGACGCTTTCAAAGCGGCTATGTAAAGTGAATGAAATGTTGCATGGGCCTTTAACGGCCCATGCAGCTTTTATGTGCCGATTACTGATTACGGGATCATAACCGACCCGATATGACAAACAACCGATGATTGAAAGGAGCAAGTGATTAGCCATGATGGAAATCAGGTCTGAGAAGAAAACCAAGATTATAATATATTTCATATTTATTCTTCCCGCTTTAATCGTGTACCTTGCCGTGGTGGCGTTTCCCGTTATTACGTCCGTATTCCTGAGTTTTACCGATTATAATGTTTACAAGAACGAGGCGACCGTGGTAGGCATGAAACATTATATCAAAATGATGAAAGACGATATTTTCTGGACGGCATTGGCCAATAATTTTATAATCGTGTTCATATCCGTATTCGGCCAGATACCGATAGGCTTCATGCTCGCCTATATCCTGTACAGAAAAATTGTAGGCATGGAGAAATTTTTCCAGGCAATGGTATATCTGCCCGCCGTTATATCCACCATCGTCGTGGGTATACTCTGGAACAAGATGTTTTCCGCGGTCGGCGGCATTACCAAGCTTCTCCAGCTCCTCTATAATGATCCCCACTACATGATACAAATCCTCAATGAAAAGTTCCTGGCCTTTATACCGTTAAGCGTTGTATTTATCTGGATGTACACGGGATTTTACATGATCGTGTTCCTGGCCAATTTACAGAAAATCGACCCGGCCATACTGGAGGCGAGTCAGATTGACGGAGCAAGCGAAAGTCAAATCTTCTTCAAAGTTATTATGCCATCCCTGCGCGGGGTAATAGTAATAACGGCTATTCTGGCCATTTCCGGAAGTTTGAAGGGATTCGACCTTCTCTTTGCTCTGACAAACGGAGGGCCGGCCGGATACACGGAGGTGCTGGCCATCTACATGTACCGTTACACGTTTATAATAAACAACTACGGGTTCGGAAGTGCCGTATCGACTGTTATTGTACTTATCAGCGTAATTCTTATAGCATTGACCAGATTCATCAACTCACGGTTTGGTGAAGAAGTTAATTAGGGGGTGAACCGTGGCAAAAACTGACTTGCAGAAAAATTTGACCAGTATTGGCATTAAAATCATTTTTTACGTTATATTTTTCACGTTTACCATTTTGACGATCCTTCCCCTTGTCTGGCTTTTTTACTCATCGTTCAAGCCAAAAGCGGAGATCGTGATGAACCCACTGGCCCTACCCAAGAATTTCATCATAACCAATTATATCCAGGCATGGACCATTGGAAAGCTGGGGTTGTATACAATCAACAGCCTGTTCTATACAAGCGTTTCAACCATTGTTTCGATTGTGTTCGCCATGGGAGCCTCATTCGCATTTGCCAAGTTAAGATATAAAATCACCGTGTTTTTTTATAATCTCTTTTTAATGGGGCTTCTGATTTCCATTCACTCGATACTCGTTCCCCTTTTTCTGGCTGAAACGTGGGTCCATCTCCAGGATACGCACCTGGGTATTCTCATTCCCTATATTGCCCTTGCCCTGCCGGTGGCCATCTATTTAGGTACGGAATATATAAAGGGGATTCCCGATTCGCTCATTGAGTCCAGCCGGATGGACGGCGCTGGGTATTTCCGTATTTTCGCGGAAATAGTTTTTCCCATGTGCATGCCGGTTGTTATGACCGTTGCCATTCTCACAATTCTGGGATGCTGGAACGAATTCATACTGGTGTTTATCCTGACGAGTTCAGAATCTACGAGGAGTTTGCCGGTTGGTATTTACGCCTTCTCTGGCCCGTTGGCCATTGAATACGGCCTTCAATTCGCGGCCTTGGTGATCGGTGCCGCGCCGATGATCCTTTTCTACGCTTTTTTCAACAGGCAGATAACGAAGGGGTTTGCTGCCGGGGCCATAAAAGGATGATTTTATTCAAAATACCTGCGGCATTGAACCGCTGCACGATAAAATGGGGGTTTTTAGAGACTTCCATATATTCAATATAGGAGACTGGTTTGAGTAACTTAAAAAATATACTAGAGAAAATGACGCTGGAAGAAAAAGCCGGCCAGATGCTCATGGAAAATTTCGTGGGACGTTACGAAGTCCCGCAGGAAACGCTTGAAAATATCCAGAACGGCCGTTTCGGATCCATACTGTATTTTTCCGGCTGTAATGTTGTCGACAGCTTTCAACTCAAGGATCTTACTTCCAAGATTCAGGCAGCGGCCAGGAAATCAAGGCTTTCCATGCCGTTACTCGTGGCGATAGACCAGGAAGGCGGCCAGCTCGCACCAATAACGAAAAACATTTCCATCCATCCGGGCAATATGGCCATAGCGGCGATACCCAAAAATAATGAAGAGTATGCTTATAAAATGGGTGAAATTACGGGAAGCGAACTGAAAACAATCGGCATCAATGCCAACCTGGCCCCTGTTGTGGATATTTCCCACGTTAACGGCACCCCCATAAAGGATAACAGGTATTTCGGCGATAATCCCGATAAAGTGGCCGCGCTGGGAGCCGCATTCATTAAAGGGAACCAGAGCCAGGGTGTCATGGCCTGTGCCAAGCATTTCCCCGGTCAGCGGAACGTGGAAGTTGACAGCCATGACAAGCTCGATGTCATCCCGTACGATTACGACAGGCTGATGAAAGTGGAATTACTGCCGTTTAAAAAGGCCGTCGACGCGGGGGTAGAGATGATAATGACCCTGCATGCCGCTTACACGGCGCTAGACCCTGCGAATACGCCCGCCACCCTTTCAACGCCTATTATAACGGGTGTTTTGCGTAAGACCCTCGGATACGATAATATTGTAATCTCTGACGATCTGAAAATGAAGCCTATCATGGATGTTTACGGTTTCGAGAAGGCCCTCATCATGGCTGTCAACGCGGGAGTCGATCTGGTTGTCATCAGTTTCTCGAGTATGCCCGCCTATGAGATCATTGTAGACGCCGTGAAGAAGGGGCATATTTCGGAAGACAGGTTGAATGAAAGTGTCATGAGAATACTGCGAGCAAAGAAGAAATATGCAACCTTTGATGTGGATAACAGGAAAAAAACCATGCGGATTCTTGCAAGAAAAGAGTCAAAAAAAGCCATAGAGGAAGTGGCGAATAAATCCATTACGCTGGTTAAAAATGAAGCGAATGTACTGCCCCTGAAGACGAAGAAAACAACGCGCATAGCCATAATCAGGCCAATGTACGGCCGCCTTGTGATGTCCGACAACACGAATTTTTTCATGCATAATTTTGCGGATTCATTCAGGAAATATCATGAAAATGTGGCTGAATATGTTACGGGCCTGCAGCCCAACAGTGTTGAGCGGCTGGGTTTAAGCGACTGGGCTTATATCTGCGATTATACGATTTTCTGTACGTATAATGCTTACCAGTTTGAAGAACAGATGGCTGCTTTGGAGGAAGCGAGAAAACTTACGCAGGATGACAGGATCATATTGGTGGCACTGCGGAGCCCCAATGATCTGAAAATTTATCCCAAGGAAATTCCGACTGTCATTACCACTTACGGCGTGACCAAGGCCTCCATCGATGCCCTTGCCCGTCTCTGTCTGGGCAAGATCAAGGCCGAAGGGAAGCTGGTCGTGCCCGTTTTATAGAAGAATCAAAGCTCTTAGCCTTCTGTATAAGGAAGGTTGATGCTTTTTTTCATAGAATCTCCTTTTTAAGAAGGCCTTGCAGAAGCAAGGCCTTTTTTATGGTGCGTGTTAAATTCAGGATTGTAACGCGGTGTTACCGGCTGTTAACAGCCAGTAATAGATTTATTTTTTCTTTATAGAATAGAAGGCATCCATGCCGGGGAAGGCAGCCGTATCACCCAGCATGTCTTCAATCCTCATGAGCTGGTTGTACTTGGCAATTCTGTCAGACCGGGACATCGAACCGGTCTTGATCTGCCCGGTTTCAAGGGCTACGACCAGATCCGCTATAAAGGAATCTTCCGTTTCGCCGCTTCTGTGGGAAACAACCGCGGTGTATCCCGCTTTTTTCGCCATCTCAACAGCTTCGAAAGTTTCAGTAAGTGTGCCTATTTGGTTCACCTTGATGAGTATTGAATTACAAATGCTCTTATCGATGCCCATTTTAAGGCGTTTTGTATTGGTGACAAAAAGATCATCGCCTACGAGCTGAATTTTATCGCCGGTTTTTGACGTCAGCAGCTGCCAGCCTTCCCAGTCGTCTTCCGCCATTCCGTCTTCAATGGATATGATGGGATATTTTTTTACCCAGTCGGCCCAGTAATCCACCATTTCAGCCGGGGATAATTCCCGTTTATCCGACTTCTTGAAAACGTATTTGCCTTTTGCCTTGTCGTAGAATTCCGATGCGGCCGGGTCCAGCGCAATGTAAACATTCTCGCCGGCCTTGTAACCTGCTTTGTCTATGCTGGTAAGAATGACATCTATCGCCTCATCGTTGGACTTCAGGTTCGGGGCAAATCCTCCCTCGTCTCCGACGCTCGTATTGTAGCCCTTACCCTTGAGAACGGCCTTGAGGTTATGGAAAATTTCAGAAACCATCCGTACGGCTTCTCTGATGGATTTGGCTCCGACCGGCATTACCATGAATTCCTGGAAATCCACGGAATTATCCGCATGGGCCCCTCCGTTCAGGATATTGGCCATGGGAATGGGGAGCAAAGATGAATGGTACGTGCCCAGGTATTTGAAAAGCGGCTGGCCAAGAAAATCTGCGGCAGCCCTGGCCACGGCCATGGATACACCTAAAATGGCATTGGCGCCCAGCTTGCCCTTGTTTTCCGTGCCGTCCAGTTCAATCATCAGTCTGTCGATGTATACCTGGTCCAGTGCATCGAACCCGATTAATTCCTTGGCTATCACGTCATTCACGTTTTTAACGGCATTCGTAACGCCTTTGCCCATGAATCTTGCCTTGTCGCCGTCCCTTAATTCCACCGCTTCATGCTCGCCGGTGGACGCACCGGAAGGCACCATGCCGCGGCCGAAAGATCCGTCCTCCAGGGTAACTTCCACCTCAACCGTGGGATTTCCCCTGGAATCCAGTATCTCCCTTGCTTCGATAAATTCAATAAAACTCATAATAATTCTCCTGGTTAATTTTTAATTATAGTATTACAGGGTATGGACTTGTTCTGTCAAGGGACCGGGAGGGTATGAGCTCAAGGATTGTGGCATTTATCAATAATAAAACTGATTTTTAACATTTTCATGAGACACGTTTTAAGCTTTTTTTACCTGACTTCACCATTTGTTTTAAAGGAGAAAGGTCCTGCCCCACCGAACGATCGGTGACAGCAGGACCTTGACTAAAAAAATTTTTGAAGCGCCGCTAAAGTCAGCGTCGCCGGTTATTCAAGGGAAAGCGTCATGTGTAATGACGGTTTTCCAATGGCACTCATTTTTCCTTATGCGTGTGTTCCTCCGTAGCTCCTGTAAGTAGCCATTACCTCATCAGCATATTGTTCCGCGTAAACGGGACGTCCATATGCATCCACCGTACCCGGGACATAGTTAGGGCCGCCGTTGTATTTAAGGCAGCCGCAGCGGTATTGCCCGCCGCAGTAATTGACAATCATATCCTTCAGGATCAGTGCACCCATGGCAATTTGATCCGAATTGCTCGCGTGATTATAGGCATGGCCGAACGTAGAGGAAAACATGCCTGCGTAAGCGGACCTCGTTGCGGGCTGCACCTGCATCAGGCCGTCTCCCGCCGATACGCTGCCGGCGAGTCCGGCGCCGAAGGTACTCTCGTGCTTGCATACGGCAGCGAGTAGCCAGGAGAAATCTGCGGGCATGCCCAGTGCGTTTGTTGCACTTACCATATAATTCCAGAGGTCGGATGGGCATTCCGCGGGTCTAGATACGCTCCCTGTGCTGCCTCCGCTTCCGTTGTACGGTGTCGGGGTGGGGGTTGCAGCGGAACCGCCGCTGCTGCCGCAAACGCCCTGGTCTCTCCATACGCCCCATTGCCCGGTTGTTCCCGGTTCTTCACCCTGGGTCCACCATTGGGCCCGCCAGGCATGACCGTTCCATTGCACCATGTTCCCGCCTACATAAACCGTTGATGCGTTCCATGTGGGGTAAGAACAGGTCCCGGAAGAACTGCCGCCGCTTGAAGGTGTTGTGGGTGTGGGTGTGGGTGTAGATGTTGTACCGGATGACCCGCCGCTGCTTCCGCCTGAAAGCCATAAGGCCGGAACATTTGGCGGTTCCCAGCCCGGTAAGGACATATGGGCCTGCCGGCAGGTGTATGACACTCCCTGGTAGGTGACTACTGTTCCCCTGGAATAATTGGTGTAGGGGGCCCATTCGGCT
>JAFGKU010000164.1 GCA_016928415.1 Spirochaetales bacterium | reverse complement strand
ATCGTTCATCTGATATTTCATAGAGAAGCTCTGATTCCTTTGCGTTGTAACGACGAAAACCGAAGTCATCGAGTATAGGGAGCTTAGCCGATACGCAACGTTTCCACACTCGCGCTTTAGCCTTTAGAAATCAGCACTTCTTTCAGATAGCCCGTGTTCTGGATAAAATTCATAAATCATATACCTGGAAATTGGATTTAAATACCCTTGCAAGGGAAGCGGGAATGAGTATTTCCGCCTTTCATTCCAATTTTAAAGCCGTGACAAACAGTTCGCCTCTCCAATACATAAAAAATGTCAAACTCCACAAGGCAAGATTTCTCATGCTTGAGGATGGGTTGAATGTGCGCAATGTGTCGGCCCAGGTGGGATATGAAAGCCCGTCCCAGTTCAACCGGGAATATAAGAGATTGTTTGGTGTCACTCCGGGGAAAGACGCCATTTCCGCGTAGGCTGAAAATTTCTTAAGCGGTAATAGTACCTGTCTATGTTTAAGACATTCACTTTTCAGATACAATTGAAAAAATAAACATTTATTGATATTCACTCCGGAAACATCAGTCGGACTTCCGGCCACAAAACTTTCGTTAAAAGTGGACAATGTTCCGGCTGAATTTGAAACATCAAAAACTTGCTGCCGGGTGATAGGCAAGGTAATCGAAACCGGCGGGATAGAGGTTTTACGGTAGAACCCTGTCAGCACACGATACGGCAATCGCCCTCGCGTTTCACCATTCCTTTTTCTTCCATCTTGTTAAGGAGCGGGATCATGTATCTGCGGGTCAGACCCGTTTTTTCCTTTGCTTCAGGAATAGAGAAGACTGAGCCTGCCGATAGACCGTCGAGAATTCGTCGGGTAAGGGCATTAAATCTGTCTTTACTGAAAAAAATATCTCCTTCCAGGACCACTGCCTTTTCTATGCGGACCAGGTTGCGTAATTCAGTCTTGGCCCCGGGTTCAGTGATTTCTTTCAACTGAAGCCCCCGGTTCTCCAGTGCGTCCAGCTTTTTTAAAATTTTTTTACCGAGTGGCGACAGTCCAAAATCATCACCCAGCTGTTCCGGAGAAATAAGTATCTGGTCCTTTTGGGCAATCCTGTAAGTCGTGATACCCCTGTCTATGAGGTACCGTCTGATTTCTGAAGTAAAATCCCCTGATTGAAGATACTCCGCTTTCTTGATTCCTCCCGGTTTTGAGCACATACGTGTCAGGTTTTCCGCCTCCTCACTCAGAAATTCTTCCAGGACAAGCGTAGACCCTATGGATCGAATTTTTAACTTTTCGGCGGAAACAAACCGTTTAATTGCCTTTATTTCCGTCTTTGAGGAACAGGTATACCATTTATTAAGGAGAAATCGCAGGACCGGTTCTTCCCGGATGGAATCCGGAACAGGGTATTTTTCAAGTATTGAAGAAAGACGTATCCTGAGTTGACGGTCTGTTTTTCCGGGCCATACAAAACAGCCTTTTCCCAGGATGTGATGTCCTCCCTGCCGTATGAACAGACAGGGGGCAAGCCAGGAAACCGATACCCTTTCATTCACCACGATTCTGGCTAAACCGTCCGTCCTGAGAAAATGGATCGTGCCGGTGTGGTGGCCGGTGCCGCTGGCAAATTCCAGCTCCATGTGATTTTTAATTTTCCTGTCTTGATCAAGTGGTTTCCACTGTACAATAAACTCCCGCCCGGTCTGGAAATCTTCGGGATTTTTTGCCGCGATACAACCGCGGGATATCTGTTCTTTTTTCAGTCCTTGCAGGTTGCATGCCACGCGGGAAACAGGATCCGCTGTTTGTATGGAACTGTAGTAAGACTGAATTCCCCGTATCCTGGCGGTAATCCCATCCGGTAAAATGGTAACGGCATCTCCCTCGGAAAGTTTTCCGCCTGCAAGCGATCCTGTTATGACCGTACCCGAACCTTTGATTGTAAATACACGGTCTATGTGAATAAAACCTGAACCCCGGGACCTTTTCTCCGGCAAAGTCCTCAGAAGATCCAATATCGAGTTACGCAGTTTGTCGATGCCGGCACCCGTGACCGGGGATACCGGAATAATCGCGACTTCTTTACCGAATATACGCAGCAGATTTTCTTTTGTGAGTTCGATAACGTATTCAAGCAGATCCTGTTCAACTAAATCGGTCTTGGTGACGGCACAGATGATGTGTTCTATGCCCATCGCCTCAAGGACCCTGGCATGGTCCTCGCTCTGCTGCATCCACCCTTCGGTGCCCGCAACAACCAGTACGGCGCAGGAGAGGCTCCAGGCACCGGCCACCATATTGCGGATAAACCGCTCGTGTCCGGGAACGTCGATAACGCCGACTGTTTCACCGTCAGAACCCTCGAAATAGGCGAATCCGAGATCGATGGTCATTCCCCGTTTTTTTTCCTCGGGCAGCCTGTCGGCATTGATTCCCGTGAGTGCCTCTATAAGAGCCGTCTTCCCGTGGTCGACATGACCTGCCGTTCCGATGATATGCAAAACCTTATCCTCCAAGTAGTTGCTGCAACTGCCGCCTGACGTGGGGAATCTCATCATTGTGGATGGTTGCAAGGTTCAGGTGTACCTTGCCGGAGGAGATGGTTCCGATTATCGGCGGAAAGGCTTCCCTGAGCATCCCCAGAATTTTTTCCGGCTGTTCATCATTGTTTATGATCACGGAAAGTGACGGGAAACTTTCATCCGGCAGGGATCCCCCCCCGGTAGTGAAGGTCGATTCAACCAAACCGGCTTTGTTCCGGTCGATTCCTTTTAAAATTTTTCTTCCCTTGTTTTTCAAATCCTTTACAGTGACGGATAGCGCATTGGAAACCGCGGTATCGATTCCGTTTATTTTTCTGATCAAAGTGGATTCAAGAAGCGAGTAGACTGTTTTTCCCGGACGGAATACCCGCATGAGAGGATGCTGTTCCAATACCTTAATCAATTCCTTTTTTCCGGCGATAATACCCGCCTGGGGTCCTCCGAGCATCTTATCCCCTGAAAAACAGACAAGATCGGCACCATTATGGATATGAGAACGGACGGTAATTTCTCCCGGCAGCTTTTCATTTATCACTCCCGATCCCTGGTCAACACAGAGTAAAACGTCTTTGGGTTTCATTTCCGCCAATTCACGGATGGAAGGCGAGGAGGTGAACCCGCGTATGGTAAAATTTGACCGGTGTACCGATAAGATCATTGCCGTTCGTTCCGTGAATGCGGAAAGGTAATCTTTGTCCGTGGAAATATTCGTTGTGCCTATCTCAACCAGACAGGCTCCTGATTGCGCCAGAATTTCCGGGATTCTGAATCCCCCTCCGATCTGAACCTGCTCGCCCCGGTTGACGATTACTTCCCTGCCTTTTGCAAAGGCGGACAGGATGAGAAATACCGCCGCGGCGTTGTTGTTTACAATCAGGGCATCCTCGGACTCCACCAGTTTGGAAACAAGCAGAGGTATCAAGCCTTTCCTTTTTCCCCGTTTACCGGTTGCCGTATCAAGCTCCAGGTTGGAATAACCGCAGTTAATCCTCTTCGCTTCTTCCCATACATCCCGGAGTATGGGGGCCCTTCCCATATTGGTGTGAATGATGACGCCGGTTGCATTGACGACCTGCTGCAGTCTGCCTTTTACCGCGTCCCGGCATGTTAACATTACCTGCTCTACAATCCAGGTGAACGGCGGCACCGCAGACCGGTCGTTTAATGCTGAATTCCGTATTTTTTCTACGGTTGACCGCACAATATCCGCCACTACAGGCCTGCCGAGGCAATCAGAATAGTGCTGGACTTCAGGGGTTTCCAGGAGTACTTCGATTTGTGGTATTGTATTCAAGGTTTGTTGGTTCATTTTTTTTTTACGGAAGAGGGAGGAATCGAACCTCCCGGCGTTTCTACACGCCCAACGGTTTTGAAGACCGCGAGGACCGCCAGATCCTATCTGCTTCCGCAAACAGTTTATATTCTTGTTTGATATCCTGTCAATGGGCGTTTTCAGGGGCAGCTGAATGTATACATTTTTTTTAATGATAATAAATGTATATCTGAAATGACTTGT
>JAFGKU010000015.1 GCA_016928415.1 Spirochaetales bacterium | reverse complement strand
GGCGGCATCTGAGCGGAGCGAAGTAGAGCCGGGCTTCCTGTGCAGCCCGACAAATGGCCTGAAAAGGTACAGCGCAAAAAACTCTCCGAGTAATTCCCTTGATTTTTTTTCTTTAATGTGATAGAATCTTCTCCATTAAGGAATATTAATTAATGAATAAAATGTGCATTGACACCAACAACAAAGCTTACTTTACCTATTATTGGTTTTTTTACTCATGTAAACGTCTGTAGCCGTTGAGGTGTGAATACACAGGCCGCGGGCGTTTTTGACGCTTTGCGGCCTTTTTTGTGTCCTTCGATGCAGCGAGGCATAGCAGGGCGTTCCGCACGTGTTGCCGTAACAAGGAGGACACTATCATGGAATCAAGGGAACCATACGTTCTGGCCAGCCTGAAAATCAAGGGGAGCGCGTCCATTGTGCCGATAGCCCCCGGAGTTACGATCGGGGGGTCAGGGCCGACAATCATTGCCGGGCCTTGTTCAATAGAATCATATGAACAGATATGCACGACAGCCCAATGCGTGAAAAAAAGCGGGGCCCATATCCTTCGCGGGGGAGCCTACAAGCCGAGGACAAGCCCATATTCATTCCAAGGCACGGGCAGGGAAGGATTGAAGTGGCTTAAAATGGCGGGAGAGGAATCAGGGCTTCCGATAATCACGGAAATTCTGGACCAGGATGATTTAAGCGTCGTGTGCGACCATGCCGATATCGTACAGGTCGGGGCCCGGAACTGCCAGAATTATGCCATGCTTAAAAAACTGGGGAAAATCCGGAAACCGGTTGTTTTAAAACGGGGAATGATGATGACCGTTGAGGAACTCCTTCTTGCCGCCGAGTATATCCTCTCAGGCGGCAACAGGAACGTCATCCTCTGCGAAAGAGGCATCCGCACATTTGAAACCGGCACACGGAACACACTCGATATTTCCGCGGTACCGCTTCTGAAGCAGAAGACCCATCTTCCTGTCATTGTCGATCCCAGCCATGCGGCCGGCAACTGGAAGCTCATCGAACCTCTGTCATTCGCGGCCATTGCAGCCGGCGCGGACGGGCTTATGATTGAAGTACACCCGGAGCCCGAAAAGGCCAGGTGCGACGGGGAACAATCACTCACACCAGCGAGGTTTGACCGGTTAATGAACAGGGTGAAACAAATGGGAAACTGGCGTTTATGCCTTACCGTATAAAAAATTGGTGTTTATGCCTTAAAGTACAAGAAACTGCCGCTCAGGCCTTCCCGTATAATAGCCGGAGTTCCAGGCCTGCCGGTCAGCTGTTCCATTACCAGCAAATAAGGTTGCCGCCGTATGTCAAGCCGCCCCCGAATCCTATTGTGAGGATTATGTCTCCCCGCTTTAACAGGTTCTTCTGTACCATTTCCGTCAAAGCAATGGGTATTGTGGCCGCCGAGGTATTAGCGTATTCATCGATATTCATATAAAATTTGGAAACCGGGTAACCTAGGCGCTTGGCCGCCGCCTCAATGATTCTCAGGTTGGCCTGGTGCGGGACGATGTAGGCTATGTCATCTATGGTAAGGTTTTTATGCGCCAATAAACGGTTTACCGTATCGACCAATACCCTTACGGCAAACGTGTAGACTTTCCTGCCGTCCATTTTAGTGTAAGGCGTCTCTTCCATCGGTTTACCGGGATGGATGGGATACCTGGAGCCACCGGCCGTTCTTTCCACATACCGGGCTCCGGTTCCCTCGGCCTTTAAAAGGGAAAAAATGATTTCACTGTTATCATTCTCATCATTGGCCGTCACTATGCCCGCCCCGGCGCCGTCACCGAATAGTACACATGTGTTCCGGTCTTTCCAGTCTATAATTCGGGACATGACTTCACAGCCTATCACTAAAATATTTTTGGCAGATCCTGTCAAAATAAAATTTTTAGCAATTTCCAAACCGTAAATGAATCCTGTACAGGCGGCCGCTAAATCCACGGCACCGGCATTTTCCGCACCGAGATTACCTTGTACTATACAAGCGGTAGAAGGAAATCCGGGGAAATCAGCCGTTGCGGTACCTACCAGGATAAGGTCCAAATCTTTGGCATCCATCCCTGCGGAATCCAAAGCCTGTTGAGCAGCTTTTGTCGCCAGATCTGATGCTGCTTCGTTATCGGCAGCGATGTGCCGGTTTTTGATGCCTGTGTGAGAAACGATCCATTCGTCCGATGTATCTACAATTTTTGACAAATCGCTATTTGTGAGTTTTTTCTCAGGCACATACGAACCTACCGCTTTTATATAAACTTTCAAAATTAACTCCTTCTAATCATGATTTTTTTCGACAAGATATAGTAAAGAGCATGAACATTAAGGTCAAGCTCAATTTTAAAGATTTTCTTTTTTTTCCAATAAAACCTTTGACAAAATTATAATTTAAAGCAATAATCACTCATAATTAAACAAAACCAAATAGTTGTTGTTGCGAAAGTAATGATCTTGAGTTTCTATTTATTTTCATTGGAAATGAGGATAATCGTTGACTTTTTTTATTAAAATTAATAAAGAATTCTGTAAGGGTTGCGGGTTGTGTGTTTCCGTTTGTCCTGCCAATGTGATCAAGCAGGGAGAGAAAGTGAATGCCAGGGGCTGGCAATATTATGTTACTATTCCCGAAAGCAAATGCATTGGATGTAAAAAATGCGCAATCGTATGTCCCGATATTGCCATAACAGTTTACAAGGAGAAATGATTGGCAAACAAGCAATTAATAAAAGGCAACATAGCACTGGCCGAAGGCGCACTGCAGGCGGGCTGCCGTTATTATTTCGGCTATCCCATAACACCCCAGAATGAAATTTGCGAGTTCATGGCCTTGAAGATGCCGCAGTCAGACGGTGTGTTCGTGCAGGCTGAAAGCGAGGTTGCCGCCATCAACATGGTTATGGGAGCGGCGGCGGCCGGAGCGCGTGTCATGACAACGACATCTTCACCCGGTTTCAGTCTTATGCAGGAAGGCGTTTCTTATATTGCCGCCGCTCACCTGCCCTGCGTATTGGCAAATGTGCAACGGGGCGGACCGGGCCTGGGGAACATAGCGCCAGGCCAGGCGGATTATTTTCAGGCCGTCAAAGGCGGGGGGCATGGCGACTATCACCTTATCGTACTTGCTCCGGCTTCACCCCAGGAAATGTTCGATTTTACATTTCTGGCATTTGATCTTGCAGACAAATACAGAACCCCGGTCCTCATCCTGAGCGACGGTATCGTGGGACAAATGGCGGAGAACGTGGAAATCAAGGATTCATTAAAACCTGAAACAATCTCCAAGCCCTGGGCGCTCACCGGTGCCAGGGGACGGGAAGCGAATGTTATCCGCTCGCTCTGGCTTAATGAAACAGGGGTGGAAGAAAATAACTTCAGGCTTCAGGACAAGTACAAGATCATCATTGAAAAGGAAGTACGGTTCGAAGAGTATATGACGGATGACGCCGATATCGTGTTTATCGCCTACGGACTGAGTTCACGCATAACACGCGGTATTGTTGATAAAGCGAGAAAGCAGAATATCAGGGCGGGTATGCTTCGCCCCATTACGCTCTACCCTTTCCCATACGATAAAATAAAGGATCTTGTCAGCAGGCAATGCAAGGCCCTGTTCGTTGTTGAAATGAGCGCGGGACAGATGCTCGAAGACGTCAAACTGGCCAACGAAGGCCGTGCCCCCGTGTATTTCGACGGAACACTCGGCGGACGAATGCCTTCAGAAGAGAAAATCCTTCCGCAGCTCAAAACGATAAAACTGTCATAAAGGAGCGGACACATGGCACCTGAAGTAATTTTTAAAAAACCCGACAGCTTACGCGAAAAGATATTTCCCTATTGTCCGGGATGCGGCCACGGGGTCATCCAGAGGCTCATGTGCGAAGTGATAGATGAACTCGGAATCCGGGAAAACACAATAGCCATAGCACCGGTTGGATGCGCCGTGTGCGGGTACGACTACTGGGACGTCGACGTGAGTGAGGCGGCTCACGGGAGGGCCCCCGCCGTTGCTACGGGAATCAAACGGGTTCACCCCGATAAAACGGTCATCGTGTACCAGGGAGACGGGGACCTCGCCTCCATCGGCATGGCCGAAACGATTCACGCGGCAAACCGGGGCGAAAACTTTACCGTTATTTTCGTGAACAACACGAATTACGGCATGACGGGGGGCCAGATGGCTCCGACAACGCTACTGAACCAGGTTACGACTACATCCCCATGTGGAAGAAGCGCCCATGGAGACGGCTTTCCCATACGGATGGCGGAACTGATAGCCACCCTCCCCGCCTGTCAATTTTCCGCACGCACAACGGTCGCCGATGTCAATGGAATACTGAAGACAAAGAAATATATTAAGAAGGGCATAAAACTGCAGAACGAAGGAGGTGGCTACTCATTCATTGAAATTCTTTCAAATTGCGGCACTAACTGGGCCATGCCGGCTGTCAAAGCGAATGAATACATAGTTGAAAACATAGTCAAAGTATTTCCCCTCGGAATATATAAAGATACCACACAGGAAAAAGGAGAAGCATAAGGATGGTTGAAAAACTCATCTCTTCCGGATTCGGAGGCCAGGGCGTATTGTCAGCCGGATTAATATTGGCAAAATCTGCTATCAAATCGGGGAAAGAAGCGACCTTTTTCCCGTCGTACGGTGCCGAGATGCGCGGCGGCACGGCATCCTGTCAGGTTATTGTCTCCGATGAGAAAATCGGTTCACCCGTAGTTTCTACAGCCGATTCCCTGTTAGCCTTTAACGATCCGTCCGTGACGCGGTTTATAAATAAAGTGAAATCAGACGGGCTGCTGATGCTCAATTCCTCCGTCATCAAGCAAAAAGTGAACCCGTCCGCCAAAAAACTGGTTGAAGTGCCGATAATTCAACTGGCCATCGATAAAATAGGAAGCCTTAAAGTGGCCAATATTATTCTGGTGGGAGCTTTCCTGAGAATCAAACAATTTCTCAAACTGGATGAGGTTAAAAAAACTATACTCGAAATGTTTGAAGGCAAAGGCAAAGAGGTTGTCGATATGAATTACCAGGCTCTTGAGATAGGTTACGCCTTTTAGCCTGCTAAAAGGTGTTCAATCAATATTTTAATTCCAATTAAAATGAGAATGATTCCCCCTATAATCTCGAGTTTATTCTCGAATAAATGACCTACCTTGTTGCCCAGGTAGATACCTGCCAGGCAGACGGCGAATGTTACAATCCCGATAATAATCACCGGCACAAGGAAAGGAACATCCAGAACACCGAAAGTCAAACCGATGGCCAGGGCATCCACGCTTGTTGCAATGGACATGAGGATTAAAGTTGGGAAGTGCGTGCAATTTTTTGTTTCGCATTCCCGGGCTTTCGATGCCTTCCGGTTTTTAATCGATTCAACAATCATCTTTGTACCGATTCCGGCAAGTAGCACGAAGGCAATCCAGTGGTCGATTTTCTGAATCAGGCCCAGCAGTGACACGCCGCATAACCAGCCCAGCACCGGCATCACCGCCTGGAACAAACCGAAAGAAAAGGAAATCCTGAGTGAATGCTTTAGTTTCAGGTCTTTGATCAGGAAGCCGTTGTTGACGGAAACGGCAAACGCATCCATGGATAAACCTATAGCCACAGCAAAAATGTATAAAAAATCCATTGCTTGTAATTCCTACTGATAATTATGCAAAAAGTCAATAATTTACGGGTAATCATCCAATACCGGAAATTCACAAATATTCACTCAAATAACCGTGACAAATCCCCATCCAGCAGGGACGGCTTATACCGGATATTTTTTTCTTCACCGTCCATTCCGGTAAAATCAAGACCCGTGGCAAACAATAAATGGTTTTTTATACCAGGAAATACATTCTTTCCGTAAAGCTTATCACCGATTACGGGATGACCCGCATGGGCAAGGTGTACCCGTATCTGATGGCGTGCGCCTTTTGTGATGGTGATAGAAACAAGTGAGAAAAAATCCATTGCACTGATTACTTTGAATTCGGTAAGGGCCGGCCGCGGTTTACCCCGATACCGCTGAGTTCCCGAAACCACAACCATTTTCCGTTGATTCCTGGGATGGTGCGCAACCGGTTCCCGGAACTGTCCAGCCGGAATTTCCATCCGGCCTTCCACCACTGCCGTATAATGCTTTTTTATTTTTTCTTCCTTCATTTGCCGGCTGTAATATTCAAAAGCGGTATCGTTCCGCGAAAAAAGGACAAGCCCGCCCGTCTCATTGTCAAGCCGGTTCAACAGGCCGCCCTCCCCTTCCCGGAAGCCCTGGATCGAACCGATCTCCGGATAATCGGTGAATACCTCTTCACAAAGACTCTCCTCTTTACCACGGCCGGTGGCCAGGCCCTGTGGCTTTTCCACGATGAGCAGGGAAGGGTCTATGTAAATTACTGAACAGCACATAAAGCGGAATCCTTTGGGTGAATTCTGCTTAATTTTGGGGAATTAAGTCAACCAATATCTTAAAAAGTGATGATTTTAAATTGACTTTTAAAAAAATAACTATATAGTGTATCCTATGAAACCATCCCTTATTTTCGGTATTTCCCTTATTGTAGCTGCCCTGTTCTGCGTCTTGATTTTTGCTATGGATTTCAGGCTGGACGCATTTCCACACCTGCCGGATAAGGGACCGGACTGGTATTTCTGGAAACTACCCGAAGGTACTTTTTTGGCCCGGCTGACGGCATGGGGGTTATACAT
Source organism: Spirochaetales bacterium (assembly GCA_016928415.1). Lineage (GTDB taxonomy): Bacteria > Spirochaetota > Spirochaetia > SZUA-6 > JAFGRV01 > JAFGKU01. Next base: position 11,640 of record JAFGKU010000015.1, on the reverse strand, counting down.
CCTTCACCAGGTCATTATCTGGGTTATCGTTTTTAAGGCCATGAAGGAAAAAGGCCATCCGGACCGCGTTTCTAAACTCAATATCCTTGCTCTTGGCATTAATTTTGTTTTTATAATTCTACATTTTATCCAAACGCACCTTTTCTATGACGGCCTTGCCCAGGACGTGACAATCTGGAGCTCGCAGTATTCGGTAATAGGCATGCTGATCATTATTCTTTTAATGCTTATACCGCGAAGGGGATTATTCTGGGGTCTCAAGGCAAATTTCCCGAAAAAAGTTCAATCATTTGTCAGGAAATATCATGGCTTCTATATATCCTGGGCCCTCGTCTATACGTTCTGGTTTCACCCCATGGAAGGAGATTATGCCATCCTTTCGGGATTCGCTTACATGTTTTTCCTGTTTATACAGCTGTCGATGTTCGGCACCAGAATCCATTTCAACATTTACTGGATTACATTCCTGGAATTCTTTGTAGGAGTGCATGGTGTTCTTGTGGCCATCATGAACGGCCAGGCCATCTGGCCCATGTTCCTCTTCGGGTTTCTTTTCATGACCGTGTGCACACAGATACACGGTTTCAAATTCAAGCCGCCGGCCAAGATAGTCATCAGCCTGTTATACGTCGCCGGGGCTGTTGCCGCCTATTATTTCCGGGGGTATCAACGGGCTTATGAAATTACATTCATACCCGCAACCCTTTACATTGGTGTTTTCGTACTCGCCTTTTCAGTATGGGGAATTGTAGCTGTCAGGGACAAAATTAAATCAAGGATTAAAGGAAAACCGGCATGACCTTCAATTACCTTTTATTCGATTTTGACGGCACCCTGGTGGACACAGCCGGAAAAGCCCTTACCATTTACAACAGGATATGCGGCAGATACGGCCTGAAAAAAATTGAAGACAGTGAAATCGAATCCATCAAGAAATTATCAGCCGGTCAACTCGTCAAGTACCTAAAAATAGGGGCACTCAAGCTCCCCTTTCTTATTTTTGAACTCAAGTTCAAACTGGCGCGGGAAATGAAAGACATTCCCCTCATCAAGGATAGTATACGGGAAGTTTTGGAGGATATTAAAAACAGGAATCCCGGCCTTATAGTGGGAATAGTGACATCGAACTGGAAAAAAAATGTGAAAAAATTCCTCAAGCTCAATGGCATGGACCTCTTCGATTTTATTCATGCTTCCGGAGCGTACGAGAAAAAACACAGAAAAATTAATAAGGTGATGAAGAAATACGCCATGGACAGGGAAAAGACACTCTATATCGGGGATGAAATCAGGGACATTATAGCGGCAAGGAAAAGCGGCATAAAGATCGTAGCCGTTACGTGGGGCTACAACGACGTTGAAGTGCTGAAGGACAACAACTCGGATTTCATCATAAAGGAGCCTGAAGAACTGGTCGGCATAGTCTGCTAATCAATATCATAATCACAGATTTTTACCAGGCGGTCAATTTTGTTTTTCATTTCCTTTTCGGTCATGGGATTGTGTTTAATTTCAAAATAATCATGGACTTCCCAGCCGCACGTTTCCACCCTCGCTCCCTGTATGAGGAATGATTCTTCCGCAAAGAAAAGTGTGATATCATAGAGCAGGGCCGGCCTGTCGGTGCAGGAAATTTCCAGAAGACTTTCCCGTTCGGATTTCTGTTTTACATGAACCGCCGCATCCCTTTTAAATACGGGGTCGGCTTTCAGAATATTTGTGCGGCATTGGCCTATCCTGAGCTCAAGTTGTTCCTTGTCATTCCAGTATTGCGCGAGGTATTTTTCCAGCTTTTTTTCCCATTCATACAATTCGTTTTTTTCCTTGAAATAGAGAGGGTCCTGTCCAAAAATACACGCTATGTAAAATTCATCAACAGCGACCGATTCAATCGTATGGGCGGCGGCCCGGATTATATCCGCCCCATTGATGAGCAGCACACCGCAGAGAAACCCGAAAAGGCCCGCCTTGTCGTTTGAATAGAATTTAATTTTAAGTGTTTCATTGTAATGCCTTACCTTGTATTTGACGTTTGCCGGATTTTCCTTTAATTTCTCAAATATAAGGTAATCCTCCTCAATATCGGCCGTCGAGGTTGTAAAGACGTATTTTTCCCCCAGTTTCTGGGCGAATTCCCTGGCGGCAGAGCTGAGTTCATTGAGTTTCAGCAGGTTTTCCTCTTCAAAGCGTTCCTTGCCGGAACCGCCGTGAATGAGCGGCTGCATATTCGTATAGAGATGGTCAAGGGTTTCGCTTATATATCCTGTAAAATAGCCGGGGTCCTTGGCCATGATGTCGGCATACGTCAAGAGGTAGAGGAAGTCCAGGTAATCCGCAGGGAACGGCGTTACGATAACGGCATGCGACAGGTCGGAAATGACTTCATGGTCGTTCAAATCCGCCCTGTAAATAATGTGTGACAGGAGGAGATGCCTGTTAACGAGGAACAGGACAAGATCCTTGTTGAAATCGGATATGGGATATCCGGAAAAATGATCCTTTATGAGACTGATGCCGTTTTTGATATGGTCGAGGCTATAAGCCTTCCCTGCATCATGCAGTAAAAGTCCCAGCTTCAGAATCCATATCTGGCTTGAATATTTTTCATACAAAATACGCATCATTGTCAAGGAACGGCTCTCCATCAGGTCCTGTTCCCCGTCTTTCAGTTGTTCGATTGCCTTGACCGCTTCAAGGGAATGCTGGTCAACCGTGTACTTATGGAAAGTTTTGAACTCGGGCAGGTATTTGACCTTTTGAAGCAGGGGGAAGGCACGATAAAGAAGACCGGAGAGCTTCATGAGGGTGAGGGCGTAACAGGAGTTGCCGAGGGATAAAATGCGAATGACCCTGTTGATATTATCGGCAGACATGATATCTTCCGCGCGCATTCGCCGTGATGAATTTTTCAGGTAAACCAGCAGACTCGACGTTAACAGGTATCTTTTTTCAGTGCATATATGTACGAACTGCAATGCCCTGGCGTAATCCACGGCACATTTTGCATGGATGTACATTTTCCCCTTGATGACATAATAACCTTCGCTGTATCCGCTTAACCCATGCTTGTCAGAATGAATAAACGACAACCGGTCGGCCAGGATAAAATAGCTGAAGAAAATTTTATGAAAAAACCTGTAAACCCTCTGCATGAGAACCCTGCGCGGTTCTTTGCATCCGCCTTTTATATGGAGGCGGTCCGCGACTGATTTCTGGTGTTCAAGAGTCAAAATGTTCTCATTGCCGCCGCTTATAAAATGAAGGACGTTCCGCACCTGAAGAATAAAGTCAAAGGCTGCATAAAGCCCTTTTTCCTTTTCCCTGTTCCCTGCATCCTGAAAATCACCGAAAAGTGTATTCAGCCTTTGCATGGAGTTCAGGGACTGCAGGCCTCCAGGATTGTTTACAAGGTCAGGATCCCTGGAGAGCATTCCACCCGCCGCATTGTCAATAACGGCATAAATATCTTTTAAAATCAAATTTAAACAGGCAACCCTGGTTTGGGGCAGCTGGTTTGAAAGCAGGAACCTGCTGCTATCAAATAAACTTTTATCGCCTGCCAAAAAGCGCATATCCAGCAGGTCATCAAAATCAATTAAACCTGGAAGAAAATTTTCCGCCGCTACTTCAGCGGTGCTTACCGCATAGTTCACTTTATAGCCAATCTCCGCTAACAGGTTAAAAAAAGTATCCAACTGGTCCTTCGGCGGGTGTTTATCGCCTGTGAGCACCATGAAATTCATTTCAGAATACGGGGACAATTCCCTCCGTCCATAGCTCCCCGCAGCCGTTACGGCGGTCTTTCTACCCAATCCACCAGTGAAGTCCATAATCTTCAATACAACCTTATCCCGCCACCGGGTAAGAGAACGGGACAGGGCCCTCCCTGAATCATGCCGCCAGCGAGTGAAAGCCAGGCCTTCAAGATATTCAAAAACCTCTTTTTCAAGATTCCGGAGCAGCGAAATCAATAAATCACGTGCGACGGTTTTTTTTACTGCTGCAAGGGATTGTATATAAAAGGATAAGTCTTTAATTTCCGCGATTTTATTAATAAGTCACCTCTAAAAACTATATGTTTTTAACCTCCTGATAATCACATATAAATATTAAAGCAAAAAATATGCCAGAAAAAAAGAAATCTCATTATTTCCGGTTATGTTTATTAAAAATTCTTGTAGATGATACTTATTTACTGCCACGAAGCTTTCTAGTTTTACGAAATCTTGATAAAAACGACAAAATTGCCTGGAAATGTGTGTAAATTACATAATTTCAAGCGGTTTTCCTAAAACAGAAAGCTTCCTGACAGTATTAAAAATTACAATTATGTCGGAGCATCTTAAAAAACCACATTCTCGTCATATTATTTGATTCTGATTTTTATAATGGCCTGTTTTTTACCGGATATATTCACTTTTTCCAGTTCATTGGGAACCGCTTCGATTACATGGCTGCCTTTGGGCAATGTCAGGTAACATATTCCGTTCTTATCTGTATAACAGGCCCGCTTTTCACTGAACGAAACCCGGCTGTCCGTTTCTATGACCGCATCGAGATAAACCTTGACCGCCCTTCCGCTGATGGCCGCTTTTTTTCCGGTAAGAATTACTTTCAGGTCAGCGTTTTTTTCCACATCATAATTGAGCTCATTCAACGTATCAGGTTCAATATCCAATTCCTTTTCCGTGTAATAACCAGGCTCGGTAAAAATAAATTTTATACCTGTTGCCTTCAGTTCCGGAAAAACAATCAGCCCGTCCTGGTTTGCCCTGTAATTCTTGAAAGAGGAACCCGAACCAATCCTGAGGGAATAGGCTGCCAGCATTTTTCCATTCTTTTTCAGGCCGAGTAAAAGACTCGTTTTTCCCTTGTAATAATCGGATAAAAGGCCCCTGTGGATTTCGAAGCCGTTGTTCTTCAGGCTTTTAAAGTTGATAGTGTACTGTTTTCCGGTATTTGAAAAACTTTGCAGGACCCTGTCCTTGCCGCACCTGAAATACAATACCGGTTCATCGGTATAGCAATCGAACCGCATATTTTTTCCGACAGAGGCGCTTTCATGCGTGAAGGTAAGCTGGTTGTATTTATCAAGACCGGGATACGCCCGGTAGAAGTACCTGTCATAATTTTTCAGCACAAAACCCGTTTTTTTCATCTTCGAAAGGTTTATATCAACGGAATTTATCCCGGGACCGCTGACGGTCACAGGATACGTACACGATACTCCTGCATCGGCATATTTTATCGCGCAGGAAGCGCCCGGATTCAATCCCCCGATAACCGTCATACCGTCTGTATCCAGTTTATACTTTATCGCCGCACCGTTCCCCTCCGCGCATGTAATGATTTTTCCGGAAACGGCTTTACCCTTTGAATCTGAAAGCCTGACCATAAGGGCCGTCTCCTCCGGGTCAAAAAACGATTTGTACAGTTCAAGCCTGTCATTAAATTTATCAGCCCCCGCCGGCGTATCATCAAACAGCAAAGGGGAACTTTCCGTTTCCTTCCCGTCAACCAGAAGGGCATTGTAGATGCTTGTATCGAGTGACAGATAATATTGGCCTGAATCGGTAAAAACGGAAAGAGGCTTTTTCCTGTTCAGCGTGAATTTAGTATTCACCGCATAATACCCGTTGTTCTTCTTATAGGGGAACAGAATGAAAACAGCGGCCGCAGAGGCATACCTGCCCTTTTTTTTCAGCCTGAGCGTTTTCCTGTTCAAGGATGCGGGCGACAATTCCGTCTGGTAGGGGCCCGGTTTACCCACCTTTACCGTACATGCGTAAATTTCATTGCTTCCGCCGGAACCGTAAAATATATAACCGGTATCCGCTTCAATCCCTTCAAAGAGAAAATTACCGTTAGCGTCCACGGGAACGGAGATGGATTTCAATGTCTTTTTGTTATAGCAATACAAAGCATCCTTGATCCGGCGGCCCTCGGAATCCAATGCGCTGCCCGCTATGAATTCTTTTTTCCTGAAAAGCCCTGTCTGCAGCGATACAAACTCCTCCAGGCCTCCAGCAGACCCGATATACTCAAAGGCATCGGGACCGCCCGTAAACCTGAATTCCTTAAGATAGTCCATCTTTGAATTCGTGGTAAAATAGAAAGATTCCGGCGGAAAATCAAGATACATAATACCGCCTTCGGTTAGGTAGGTGATTGCCGTGTTTTCATCTACGTACTCGTAAAAGGAAACCGACCCGAACCGGCTCACCGACGCGGCTAAAGAATCGGGAAAGTTCCCGTTCATACCGGCATCACAATTAACAATACCTTCGGGGCCAAACCTGATTTTTCGCTTGATGTACCGGTTTCCGAGAGTAAAAAGAATGTAGTAATCCTTATTTGCTGTAAAAGAATCGTTCCTGTAGTACAGGAAACCGGGCGGTTCAGGCTTGGGCAGCTCCGTCAGCTCAAGGCTGCCGCCGTAAATAAAAATTTTTTTGAAGACGGAAGGCGACAGGCTGCCGTCAAAATCGTACGTTCTTATAAAAACGGCGGGACCGCCTTGATTCTGCTTTCTTTTTTCTTCAATAAAGGCCGCTTCAGCGCTTCTCTCTTCTGCTTTCCCCATTCCCTTGAAAGGGAGCCTGACCGTTTTTGTACCGGTAAAATCCACCTCATACGTTTCCTTTGCATACGTCAATGTCATCTTCTCAAAAGGCATAATGAAGTAAAGAAAACCGGCTTCATCGGCGGTGAGGTTTACCTGTTGTTCATCCAGCGTCACCGAAACGTACCTGTTCCTCAACACTTCGCCCTGCTCCCCGCGGAGCATCACTTTTTTAACCCGGGCATCATCCGTGAAATCCGCCTCAAAAAGGTATTTCGCGTTCCCCTTGAAACGGTACTCAACGGCAAGAAGGGAAGAGGACATTTTCAACAGCATGATTTCATCCCTCTCCTGCACATCCTTCGAGGTCAGGGAGCCCGGGAAAATCGAGAAATAAGGGGATACCATGGAGGTACGCACCGTCATTTCCTTCGAACTTGTCTGCACCTCGAAACCCCTGCCGCTCCCTGACATCTGCCAGCTGCCCTTGTTTGTTTTTATACCTGAAAAACGCTCAGGGTCTTTCAGCAGGAGGTCATGGTAGCCGTAGTAGTTATTGTAATTACCCCACACATTTTTTATCTTGAACACGTAGGCGGGGTGTTTGTTCTCCCTGGCTTCATTGTAAACGGAAGTGTACACCTGCCACGCCCGGGGCTCCTCGTCATAATCGGCCGCATAACTGAAGTCAACCTCTTTTACTTCGTCAACGAACGCCACTTTCCCTATAAGATGGTACGGGTCGGCGAACTGCAATGATGCCTGCGGGTCGAGGCAATACCAGCCCTCCCCGGGATAATAATACTCCAGGAAGGCATGGCCCCCTCCCGAATTGCCGAAACCCCACCCGCATCCGGGAGGGATATAGCACGTCAATTCCCTTGCCGGGATGCCGGCGGTCCGGAGCATTTCCACGGTAAGCCTGGCGTACCCGACACAATACGCGCGCCTTGCCTTGATAACGCCTATCGGGTCCGAAGGCGAACCAAGCGCGTACGTTACATTGTTACGCACCCAGTTGCCTATCCTCGCAACGGCATCCTCCAGGGTCACGGCGTCCCCGATAATACCCGCGACCAGTTTTTCCATGTACTGCTGTTTGGACTTGTCCTTGTAATAACTGGCGAGCAGCTTGGGGTTTATATCCTTCAAATCCTCCTGGTTGAACGGATACACCACCTTCACCTTGTGAGGAACATACAATGTGGTATTCTTCATCAATGCGACGTTTCCCTGCATTTCCACAAGTTTCTGCGTATTGGAAAGAGTTTCGTATTCAGTGACCGATGAGGGTTTTGCCGTGTAATAGTATTCCTGGAATCCCCAAAGATACCAGGTATATCCGGCGGCAATTTCACCGCATAAAACAAAGAGCCATGCGGCCAGGCATAATTTAATGCGCTTCATGATTAATCCCCGTCTACCGTTACCCTGAATGAACCTTCCAGGCCTTCCATTGAATTCGGGCCTATCCAGAATAAAAAATCACCCGGTTCCACGGTTTTTTTCATGTTGATATTCGTAAAAGACAATTCCGCCACCGGTACCGTGAAATTGATTATCCTTTTTTCGCCGGGGGCCAGGCAAATCCTTCTAAATGCCTTCAGTTCTTTTACCGGCCGCGTAACGGAGGCCACGCAGTCCCTTACGTAGAACTGCACCACTTCTTCTCCCTCCCGCTCCCCGTTATTCGTTACGGTACAGCTCACTTCAATCGAATCGTCCGTGCCGATGCGGTTTTTTACAATTTCAAGTTTTTCGTATGTGAACGATGTATAGGACAACCCGAACCCGAAGGGGTAAAGGGGCTGGTCAAGGCAGTCGTTATACCTTCCGTATTCCTTCAACGAGGGCGGTAAAGGGCGCCCGGTAGGCTTATGGTTATAGTAAATCGGAATCTGGCCCGTTGCCCGGGGAAAGGTAACGGGCAGCCTGCCGCCGGGTTCAACATCACCGAACAGGATTTCGGCGATAGCCCGTCCTCCCTCTATGCCGGGATGCCAGGCATACAGAACGGCCGCGGCGCGCTTTGAAAGCCAATTAATGGCCAGGGGCCTTCCGGCAAACACGACAGCCACTATCGGTATCCCCATATCGGCGATTGCCTTGAGGCGCTCCAACTGCCCGGGCGGTAAATCGAGGGAAACGATGGAATTGGCTTCGCCGCTTCTTCCCGGATGCTCGCCAATACAGGCAATAACGACATCCGTACTTCGTGCCATCCTTACGATTTCATCGGGGTAATTGATGTGCACATCCATGTGCACACCGTCGGGAAGCCTCTGCGAGAGGGCCTCCTCCACACTTCCCGTTTCTTCACTGCGTCCATCCAGGGTCCATGTACCGAAAAGCTCGGTTCGGCTCCTGGCAAATTCACCGGTGAGGAGAATTCGCTTTATATCCTTCTTCAAAGGAAGTATCCCGTCGTTCTTCAAAAGCACCATGCTTTTCTGCGCCAGGGCCAGGGCACAGGCCCTGTTTTCAGGTGTCAATACCACTTTCTTACCGAGTGTCTTGTCAACGAACGGCCTTTCGAACAGGCCCAGCTTGAATTTTAATGAAAGGATCCGCTTTACAGCAGCATCCACCGGTTCGATGGACAGCTTGCCTTCATCAACGAGCGACGGCAATTCCGCGATAAAGGTGCCTGAAACCATATCCATGTCCAGTCCCGACATCAGTGAAATGAATGCCGCCTCTCTTTTATCCTGTACGATACCATGGTCGATCAACTCGCAAACGGCATTCCAATCGCTTATAAGCACACCGTCGAATTTCCATTCATTCCTCAGAATCTCCGTCAACATATGTTTGTTGGCAAGGGCGGGGACACCGTCTATTTCGTTAAACGCCGCCATGATGGACGCAATGCCCTCATTCGCCGCGGCCATGAACGGAGGAAGAAAAATATCCCGGAATGACCTGTACCCGATATCGGTCGTATTGTAATCCCGGCCGCCTTCCGCCCCCCCGTAGCCGGCAAAGTGCTTGGCGCAGGCGGCAATTTTCAAGGGGTCGGAAAGGTCGTCTCCCTGGTATCCCCTGACGGCGCTGGCAGCCAGCCTTGAACAGAGACAGGGGTCCTCACCGAATCCCTCCGTTATCCGACCCCAGCGGGGGTCCCGGCAGATATCCAGCATGGGAGTGAAAGTCCAGCGGATCCCATTGGCGGCCGCTTCCTTTGCGGCAATCGAGGCCGCCTTTTCCACCAGCTCCGGGCACCAGCTGGAAGCCTGGGCGATGGGAACGGGAAAGACGGTCCTGTGCCCATGGATCACGTCCCGTGCAAAAAGCAGGGGGATACCGAGCCGTGATTGCTCCACCGCCATTTTCTGGATGGCATTCAGGTTATCCAGGTCCACACCGGCATCCCTTACATTTCCGGCTGTGGCGCTGCTTGCGTACAGCGCGGAACCTACCCTTCCCTCGCGGATAACATCGCCGTGGTCCAGTCCCAAATTATTGATTTGATTCATCTGCCCGACTTTTTCAGTAAGGGTCATTTGAGACAATAATTTCCCGACGCGTTCATCCACGGTTAATCCCGTATTCATCCAGCTTCTATCGGCGGTTTTCATCTATTTATTATGATAAGACAACCGGTTTCCCAAATCAAGCAAAAGTGAATGGCAATAAAGCGGGCAGCAGTAATTCACTTTAATAAGATGCTTAACACTTGACGGACTGCATATATCCGGGAATCAAAAGCGCCGGAAGAAACATTGGAAAACGTTCTCCCGCTTATATTATAATCATTGGGTGGGAAGAAATCGAACCAAGCGGAATTCTCAAGGAAGGACATGATTAATGAAAAAGCGTGCCATTATATGCGTTGATGATGAAAAGGTTGTCCTGCTGGCGCTGAAGGAACAGTTGAAAACCAATTTCCCCGGTAATTTCCTCATCGAAACGGCAGAAAGCGCTGAAGAAGCGATTGGTCTCATCAAGGAATTGCAGGAAAAAAAAATTGACATACCGATTATTATAGCCGACCACTTGATGCCCGGCACCAAGGGAGATGCGCTCCTGATAGCGGCCAGGGACATAGCGCCCAACACCCTCAAAATTCTTCTCACCGGCCAGGCAACCGCCGATGCCGTCGGGAATACGGTAAACAAGGCCAATCTGTACAGGTATATCTCCAAACCATGGGAGAAGGATGACTTGATTCTGACATTAAAAGAGGCAATCCGCATTTATGACAGGGAAAAACAACTGGCCCGGATCAATGTCATGAGCCGAAAGGTGAATTCATTACTGAATATGGACGAGTTGCTGGATTTTCTGCTAAATGAAAGCATCCACATACTTGAAGCGGACGGAGGGTATTTGTTTATGCGTTTTTTTCCGCCCCGCAGCAAGGAATTCACCAAAAGCACGTCTGCCGAAATATCGTCTGATGATTATTTAAAATCAATATGCAGCGAGGTATTGTCCAAATTAAAAATGGTATACAGGAATGATCATGATAAATCCGTAAAATCCGTAATAGCCGTACCCATAAAACGGGGCGAAAAAGCCGAAGGCGTTATTAGCTTCTGGCGTAATCACGAGGATACACCGTTCACGGCAGACGACGGGAGAATTATAGAAATATTAATGGCCCAGGGCTCAAGCGCGATTGAAAACGCCTTTTTATTCGAAGAACAGAAAAAAACGGAAAACCAGCTGAGAAATAACAAGAGTGAACTGGAAAAGTACCTGGACCAGTTGCGGACCATAGTGGACGCCATTATACAGGCCATGTCCATGATCCTCGAAAAACGGGACCCGTATACGGCCGGCCACCAGAGAAGGGTCTCTGTTCTGGCGGAAGCGATTGCCGCTGAAATGGATCTTCCGAAAGATTCCATAGAAGCGGTCAAATTCGCATCCATCATCCATGATATCGGGAAAATATCCATACCGGCGGAAATTCTCTCCAAACCGGGTAAACTCGATGAAATGGAGTTCATCCTGATCAAGCAGCATGCCAAGGCGGGTTATGAAATTTGGCGCTTCCGGCTTTCGTGTGGGTCATGCCTGAAAACCTGGGATATTGGGCATCATCTGCAACCCGCCAAGATGGAACAAGATCG
>JAFGKU010000014.1 GCA_016928415.1 Spirochaetales bacterium | reverse complement strand
CGATCTTGTTCCATCTTGGCGGGTTGCAGATGATGCCCAATATCCCAGGTTTTCAGGCATGACCCACACGAAAGCCGGAAGCGCCAATTTTTTTTACCCCTTCCTCGCTTTTTTTTCCCTCCCTGGCGGCGTGGTTATCCGGTGTGGAATTTTGATTGACACAGAACAGGAGTTCTTCTGACAACTCTTCGGGGGTGCCGATGTAATCCATGAGTCCCGTCCCGATTGCGTTCCGCGGCATCTCATCATACACGGCTGAGTTTGTATCCTGCACCATGACGATTCCCGAATTTTTTTTGATCTCCTTTACTCCCAGTGTGCCGTCCATGCCCATGCCGGAAAGGATGATGCCGATACTTTTTCCCGCCCTGTCATGTGCAAGACTCGTAAAAAAAAAATCAATGGGAAGGTGGACCGCTGTTTTTTTAAGCGGGTCCGAAACATATAATTTTCCTTTTATGATTGAAATGTTCTTCTGGGCCGGGGTGACGTAAAAGGTATCGGGCATGATTCTTGTTTTATCCTTAATCTGGCAGACCTCCAATTCCGTAAAATTTTTCAGGATTTCAGGCAGGATCATTTCATTGGAAGTATCCCTGTGCTGGATGAATACAAAGGCGACACCGGTTTTTGACGGTATGCCCTTTAAAAATGTCTTGATTGCTTCAAGTCCTCCGGCCGATGCCCCAATACCGATGACAGGAAAATAAATATTCTTATTATTTAATTTAGGCGGGACCATTTTTAACCTTATACTCATTGTACTCAAGTTTCAGAGATAGAATCAAGGGTTGGAATAAAATAAATAATAACAATGTATTATATATTATACATTCCGCACCTAAAATTCCGGGAATTTCAATAAACACCTTTACAAATGACTAGTATTAATCATACTTCAAAATATGTAGACTCCCATATTGGGAGGGATTTCATGAAATAAAATGGTAAAATTCTACAGCACTTAGGAATTATCGCCGGAGTGTGTGATAAAGTCGGACTCGCAGACAGCATAGATAGAATGGTTTCAAAGCCCGGGCGAAAAGTTGAAGTTTTAAGCGGGAATAATAGCGATAAGAAGAGTTTTGCGAAAAGCATTCAAGCTTACAAGAAACAGTTTTTAAAAGAAACAGCTTCCGTATATCGTGGCTGACAGCGCGCTTTATACAAGGCAAGGATTGTCGGAACTGTCAGGAGTAAAATGGGTTACTCGTGTACCGGAAACCTTAAAAGAAGCCAAAACAGCGATAGATACAACTGAGAAATCGAAAATGACCCCGGTGGAAGGCGAAGAGGGATATTTCATCAAAGAGATGTCAAGTAAATACGCTGACATCCAACAACGCTGGTTGGTGGTTTTCTCTCAAAAGGCAAACATTGGCAAAAAATATACGGAATGAATGTAATGCAAAGAATAAGGAGTTCTGGCACCTTTCCAAGAGCATGTTTGCTTGTGAGGCTGATGCCTGCAAAGCAGCAATAGAGTTCATAAAAACGTTAAAGTATCATACGTTGTCATATACGGTTGAGGTGAAAAACAAGTACGAAAAAAAAGGCCGGCCGGATAAAAGCATTGAGCCGATCGGACAGGAATATTTCTTATCCGGTTTCATTCAGGTCAATTCCGAGACGGTTGGTTCCGCGGAGCAGCGAAAAGGTTTCTTTATTATTGCAACTAATGAATTGAGCAAGAAAAGCATTAGCTACATCTAAATCGACTATTCCGAATCAGGTAGGCAAACCTACATCAACTCCAACACTGCGATGGGTATTTCAGATATTCGAGGGAATCCTTCTGTTAAATATCCGGGCGGGTACAAAAAACAAGATGCAAATAATGAACCTGAAGGATGAACATAAAATTATAATAAAGTCATTCGGCCAAGAAGTAGAAAAAATATATTTTTCACAAAATTAGGTGCGGAATGTGGATTATAAAAAAATATATTCGGGTTTAATTCGCGCTTATTCAGGCCTTCGCAAACGGGCTCGATTGCCTTCTCATCCGGGACACGGGTCAGATGCGGGCCATTTAATTCGCAGATGGTGATAATAAACAGACCTTGCCTTTGTGATATATGGCAAAGCAAGAAACGCCCTTCCTTGTAAAAAACTCACGTCCGCATTGTCTTGACTTTCTCCCCATGAATGATTTTTAATGGGAACATGTCATTCACTATCCTGATTGTAGACGACGAGGAAGAAATCGGACGCTCTTTAAGTGAAATTTTTTCATGCGAGGGGTACATACCGTATTTTTCAACCGATCCCGGCGAGGTCCCCGGTTTGCTTGCGAATCATGAGATAGATTTGATCCTGATGGATGTAAAAATGCCGGGAACGGGCGGAATCGATCTTCTCAAGCAGATCAAGAAAATGAACCGGCCCGTCTCGGTCATAATGATCTCGGGATACCCGACGGTGGATAACGTCGTGCAGGCCATGAAGTTCGGTGCCCTCAATTTTTATAAAAAACCGGTCGATATTAGCGAATTGCTGAACGAGATCAAACGTTTGCATAGCGTCTCACAGGCACGGAACAAGGCTACGGGTCTGCACCGGATTTACACCAGGAATTCACAAATGGAAGAAATCCTGAAAGTGATTGAAAGGATTGCTCCGACGGATGCTCCCGTAATCATCACCGGGGAAAGCGGCACCGGTAAAGAGCTGGTTGCGGACACCATCCATGCCCTGTCCAGGCGGAGCGGCAAACCGTTTATCAAGATAAACTGCGCGGCCATCCCAGATGCCCTTCTGGAAAGCGACCTCTTCGGGTACGAGCAGGGAGCTTTCACGGACGCGAAAAAACAGAAAAAGGGGAAGTTCGAACTGGCGGAAGGGGGAAGTGTTTTTCTGGACGAGATAACGGAATTGACAATGAAGACTCAGGGTAAACTTCTCAGGGTACTCCAGGAAAAGGAGTTTGAGCGCCTGGGCGGAACTGGCGTGCTCAAGGCCAACGTACGCATCATGGCGGCCACGAATAAACCGGTCGAAGACCTGGTCAGCCGGGGAACCTTCAGGGATGATCTTTTCTACAGGCTTTCGGTGATCAGGATCCACCTGCCGCCCCTCCGGGAACGGAAAGACGACATACTCCTTCTCGCTTCCTGTTTTCTGGACCTCTACAAGGAGTCGTACGAAAAAGTTATATCCGGATTTTCAAGCGACGTGAACCAGGTTCTCATCCGGCATGACTGGCCGGGGAATATCCGTGAACTGAAGAATTGCGTGGAACGGGCTGTTATATTCTGTGACGGTGGCGAAATATCCATGGAACATCTTCCATTGCAGTACAGGGACGCCGAACTGGGACAGGAAGAAACACTGGAAAGTGCGTACGACATGATTTCCAGGCAGATGATTTTGGACGCCCTTGAAAAATGCGACGGCATCAAGCAGAAGGCGGCCGAAATGCTCAAGATACACAGGAAAACCCTTTACAATAAAATGAAAAAACTCGGAATCGATGGATGAGCGAAGAGAGGTCGCCCCTGCTTAAACTGGGGAACATCCATATCTCCTTCGGAGCGGTCAAGGCCCTGCGCGGCATGGATTTCGATCTTTACAGGGGTGAAATCCACGCACTGGTGGGCGACCACCGGGCGGGAAAGTCCACACTCGTTAAAATGCTGAGCGGTGACCTGCGCAAGGAAAAGGGAACCATTCATCTCAATGAAAAAAAAATCGATTATTTTACGCCAAAAACGGCAATGGTTAATAAAATCGGTATCGTCCATCAACAACCCAGTATCATTCCCTCATTAAACGCCGTTGAAAATATTTACGCCGGCAGGATGAAAAATATCTGGATGAATCCGGGCTATTGCAGGGAACTGGCAGGAAAATGTGAAGAACTGTTCCGGAGACTCGGCGTTCATATTGATTTGAAGGTCCGGGCCGCCGATCTTTCCTTCGAGGAGCGCCAGATGGTCGAAATTGCGCGGGCGCTCTCCCTTTCCCCCGACATCCTTATACTCGATGAAATAACGGGAAAATTGAGCACTTCCGAGACGGAGCATCTTTTCAGAATTCTGAAGGAGTACAAGGAACAGGACAAGGCCATTATATATATCTCGCAGGATGTGGAAGAGGTTTTCAGATTCGCGGACAGGGTGACTGTTTTAAAAAACGGGCAGAGACGAGGAACGGAAAATGTCCGGGACCTGGACAGGTTGAAACTCCTGAAGATGACATACAGTTTTATGCTGAACGAGGAAGAGGATGAGAAGACCCACAGACAGTTGTTCCTTCATAAAAGGTTTAATGAAAGTATCATAAATAATCTTCCTGTGAGCGTAATCATCTTCGATGCGAACAATACTGTTTTTATCAGTAACCATGCCGCGCAAAAGCTTCTCGACTTTGAAAAAGCGGATACATCCGGTATCGGTATCAGGGAACTGCTCCCCCTGGCCCGGATAAACAGAATCGAGGAAGTGATGGAAAAAATACTCGCCAGGGAACGGTCTGTCTGGGAGAACCTGACGCTTAACAACGAAAAATTCATCAATATCAAGACCTACCCGCTCAAAGATGAAGACAATACATTCATGGGCACGATCCTGCTTCTCGAGGACGTTTCCATGGACCATTTTATCAAGGAGTACCTGGTCCGCGCGGAGAAAATAAGCTCGATTGCCGAACTCGCCGCCGGAGTGGCGCATGAAATCAACAATCCCCTCGAGATCATAAAAAACTACGTGGAACTGCTGAAAAGGAAGAACAAGGACCCGGACTCGGCCGTTAAATTGACAAAAATTGAAGGTGAACTGAAGAGGCTTGTCGAGATAGTGGGGAGCCTCCTTTCTTTTTCCCGCGTCAAGCAGATTCCCGACAAGAAGTTCGATGTCATTCAACTATTGGACGAAGTAACACTCCTTTTGAGTCACATGCTGAAAACAAAAAGGATCAAACTCAACAAACAGGTTGACCACGGTGCTGCGTTCGTCACGGGCGATGAAAACAAGCTGAAACAGCTGTTCATTAACCTGATCATGAACAGCATAGAAGCGGTACTTGACGACGGTGTCATCAATTTATACGTCAGGAAGGATCCGGACAATGGCTACGTGGAAATTTCCATAGAAGACAACGGATACGGCATTCCGCTGGAAATACAGGAGGAAATTTTCACCCCTTTTTTTACCACTAAAATGACAAAAAAAAATACGGGCCTGGGACTGACAATCTGCCAATACATCGTGGAAAGCCACAAAGGGGTTATTACCTTTAAAAGCGAACCGGGATACAGGACGATTTTTACCTTGAGATTTCCCCTTGCCCCGGAATAACATGTCTTTTTCAAAAAAAGAGAACCGTTGACAAACGGCCGAAAATTATGCATAATAATTATGGAGAAAAAAGATACCGGGAAATGTCTTTTTGAAATGCGATTGCGGAAACAGCCGATTTTAGCGCTCATTTCACGGTTAAAAATCAATAGGTTAGGATGTACTGACAGATGGCAGCATGTGAATTTATAGACAAATGCCCCTTTTTCAATGACAAACTGGATGGCAAACAGGTTGAAGTGGATGAATTAAAGGCCAAATACTGCAAGGATAACAATCTGAATTGTGCCCGGTATATGGTCGCCAATGCCCTGGGCAAGGAAAAAATGCCCCCTAATTTATACCCTCACGAGAAAGACAGGGCGTATCAGGTCATAGCAGAAGGTTAAAACGCAACACCACTTAAAGCCTTAATAATTCAATATTGAACTCAAAAAATCTACGAATAACTCGTTTATCCATATTATAGCTATAGTTGCCATAAGCAGCCTGTCATGGTATCGTAACTGCCGGGACTATTTTATGGAATTCAAACTTATCAATACCGAAACACTGGTAATGGAATGCACGGAAGTCCTCCGTTCGGCATTTGCCACTGTCGCCTGCGATTTCAATCTCACCGAGGAGAAGGCTCCCACCCACCCCGCTTTCATGACACCCGAACGGCTTCGCGAATACCTACAAAAAGACGTGGCCCTTTTCGGGTTGTTCAAAATGGATGCCATGATAGGTTGTATAGCGATGGAAAAATCGCGAAATAATCCAGGGGAATATTATATTGAAAGGCTGGCCGTCCTGCCGGAGGAAAGGCATCAGGGATACGGTTCCCGGCTGCTGAATTTCATTGAAAATCTTATTATTGAAAAGGGCGGCAATAGAAGCTCCGTCGGCATAATAAATGAAAATGCCGTGCTAAAAGGTTGGTATATTAAAAGCGGTTATCAGGAAATCTCAACAAAAATTTTCCCGCGCCTGCCGTTCACCGTCTGTTTTCTTGAAAAAATACTGGAAGGGCATCAATGATTGCCAGGCGTCTCTCACGGGATGACGTCGTAGGCATCGTCTCCCCTTCCTTTGCCGTAACAAAAGACTATGAAGGCCAGCTGGAGGCCGGGCTCAAGGTTTTGAAAAGCTTCGGCCTGCACCCCCGCCTGGGCAAGTACGTCCGGTCGGCAACACTTGGTTTTGCAGCCACGCCGGAGGAAAAGGCCCGGGATATAAACGGTATGTTTGCCGACAGCGAGGTAAAGGCAATCATCTGCTCGCAGGGCGGTGATTCTGCTAATGCGTGCCTGGACTACATTGACTGGGAAGGGGTATGCGCCAATCCCAAGATTTTTCTCGGTATCAGCGATATCACCGTTCTTTTAAACGCGATAACCAGGCGTACCGGGTTGATAACGTTCCACGGGAACGATGTAATGTGGGGATTCGGCAGAGAAACGACCCCTTATGACCTGGAAGAATTCCGCAGTTGTTTTTTTGACGCGGGGACAGGCCCGGTCAAACCGGCCGGTGAAAGGAAGACAATCAGAAAAGGCAGGGCGGAAGGAATCCTTCTCGGAGGTAATCTAAGGTGCCTCATGAAACTCGCCGGAACACCTTACTTCCCGGATTTTACCAATTCCATTCTTTTTTTCGAATCACTGGATATCACGGCGGAGGGCTGCCATGCCCTCTTCCATCAGCTCAAACAGGCCGGCGGTTTTCACAGGGCCAGGGGAGCCATTGTGGGCTATGTGGAAGGGATGCAGAAACGCAATGACCCGGTCCGGATGGAGGATGTGCTTCTTCAAGTAACTTCAGGTCTGGACTTTCCCATATTAAAAACAAACGATTTCGGACACAATTGCCCCAATACCGTTCTTCCCGTAGGCGGGAAAATCCTGCTCGATGCGGACAACCATGTTATAGAAATTAAGGAGCCGTGTTTAAAATAATTGCCTGACTGATATGTAACCTGTGACGAATATCATCATTTACTTTAGTGATAATTATGTGGAGGAATTATGAAGAAAATAATAATAGTTATTAATTTATTGTTGTTATGTCATCTGGCTTTCAGCGAGGACACGTCCCAACAGGCAGCCCTTGACAGAATAATCAACAACCTGGAGATGATCGAGAATTCCTATTTCAAGTATCTCGATTTCAAGGAAAGAAGGACGGCTCTCAAAATAATAGATGAAATCATCGCCATGGTAAGGGGGGATGATATCGTTATCGACACCACGTCTGTTTTAAGCGACGAGGCGTTTGACGAAATGCTTAAAAATATAAAAAATGAGGCCAATTCAAATTCAAAATCCTCAATTATCTTATCCATTGGGAAAAAGGGTAAAATTAAATGCAGTCAATTAAAATTACTGCTGGAAACATACAGTTTTGATTCCGAAAAAGTCAAACTGATAAAAAACATTTACCCGCAGATTGCTGACCCGGTAAATACCGTGTTGGTGACAGCTACAATAGACAGTTCGTTTACAAGGGATGAATTGAATAAGTGGCTGGCTAATCAGTAGAACGGACATGTCAAAACCGACGTTTCTTGAGAAATTAAAAACAGCACCGCCAGCATCCTTCAACATATTAGATCCCGTGAAGTCCAAGCGGATGAACGCAAAAACCCTCTATAATACCGGCCCTGGGAGATGTGGCCGAGGCCATCAAGACAATCCCGACCGGTGAAACACGAACAATTGTACAATTAGGACGTATGCTTGCAGTAGAAGGAAACGCGGATACCACCTGTCCGGCCACAACCGTCAAATACTGGAAATGGCTTGCCCATGCCTATGACGAAACAGTAAAAGACGAACGTTTCATCGTTCCCTGTTGGCGTGTACTTAAGGACGGGAAACCGAGCAGGCACATGCCCGGCGGTACCGAAAGACAAATTTCATTGCTAAACGGTGAAGGGGTAAAGTTCTTGTAAATAACCGCAGAAAAGTGTATTACTATTATAGAGAGAAAAGCGGGGTAATGCTAATGGATCAAATCAATAACAAAATAATTTTATCATACAGGGAGTCTGGTGAAAAATATATTTTATATTCCTGCATCATGCTTCTTTTAATTGTTCTGCCCTTGAGTGCACTTTATTCCCAAAATTTCAATGTACCCGCATCGGTTGAGGAAAAACTGAATGCCATTGACGTAATATATTACCAGACCGATCCTGATACCTGGGCCAGATCGAGACAAATTATTAACGGAATTCTCCCTTCGTATTCAAGTAAAAGGAAAAAGGCGATCTCCTTGAATGCCAAGGGGTATCATTACTATGAAGATAAAAAGTACCATATTGCCTGCCATTTCTTTCATTATGCCGCGGAAGCGGACAATACGTACCAGTACGGCTTTTACAATTATGCCTGCTCCCTGGCATTGATGCTCACCCCGTGTGATTATGCGAATGACCTGGTCTACCAGTACCTGTCCAGCGCCATAAAACTTGATCCGAAATATAAAACGAAGATGCGAAGAGACCCCGATTTAAAAATTTTTCATACGGAAGCATGGTTCCTCATCCTGTCGGGTGCCGACCCCGCTACGGCAAAAGGGCTGAAAGATATTTTACTCAATACGGAGTTGTGGTATGGTCCACAGCCCGGGGCGTATCCCGCATCACCGCAAATCGAATTTCACGAAGAGGGTACCATCTCCATCAAGGAAATCAATCCCGAATATCTCGGGGGAACGGACAATCTCTGGATTTCGTCGGAAGGAACCTATAACGTCGGGTCCGGCTATATCAGCATCAGGATCAATGGGGAGGAATATACCGGCACCATCGGTTCAAACGGAATTCTCCATATCGAAGGGCTGGGGATGACGGGAGCTTTCACCACCACCTTTGACTGCAGTGCCTGATTTTGCGTTTACAGGAGGATGAATGAAAAAATTATTCAAGCACCAGACATATCATCTCGCGGCCTACATTATTCTGGGTGCTCTTCTTATACTTTTCCCGGCAATAACAGCCGGCGGAAGCCAGACGTTTTGGGGATTGTCAGCCCTGCAATGGATCATTCTTTCATGGGCCGCGGCCGGAATATTCCATGCCTGGGTCCTTTTCTTCTGGAGGCTGGAATACCATTACGGCAAAATCAGTGAATGGTTCGGCAAATCAGGATTTCTCATTTTCAGAATAGGATTCATCATCAGCGCGGCGGCAACTCTTCTTCCCTCCATACCCGTATCATACCTGACAAATAATACTTTTGCCCTGCCGCTTCCCGTAAAATTGATACTCCTTATAGGTACAACGCCGTTTATCCTGTGGGCTATTTACTCTGTATTTTTTTATTTCGGAATCAACAGGGCCTTCGGCGCCGACCATTTCTTCGCCGAGTACCGGGCTAAACCCCTTGAAAAAAGAGGAACCTTCAAATATATCTCCAACAGCATGTATGTCATCATACTGCTTCTGCTATACCATCCAAGCATTTTTTTCGGCAGCTGTGCGGGCCTGATGTATGCCCTGATCCACCATGCGTTTGTCTGGGTGCATTACTATTGCACGGAAAAACCGGATTTACGGGAGATGTATGGAAGGAATAAACAGGTTTAACCTCATTGAACAATGAATAAAACTTGACAAACAAAAACATGTAAATAATAATTAATTACGGCCAAAAAATGTTGTCACAAGGGTTGCACAGACAAAATTTAACCTTTACCTTCTTGAAAAACAACAGAAAGTATGTCTTGTTTTTTATTTTTCTCCTCTCCCTGGCACTGCTCGGATGCGCCGGTGAAAATCCTGATATTTTCAGTCTGAAAGGCCAATGGGAATATCGGACGGGATTCAATCCCGATTATTTCGAACCGGAAGGATCAACCGGCTGGAAGCCGATCGAAATGCCGCAGAGTGTCAGCAACTTTGATGATTTGAGCGGGTATACCGGAATCATTACCCTGCGAAAAAGCATACCGCCGGAAATTAACAAATATTTTGAAAACAATCTCAATGTGGGATTACGGACAGGCAGCCTGTCGCCGGCCGGGGAAATCTACTTCAACCATTTTTTACTGGGTAAAATGGGGTCCGTAGAACCCTATCAGCCGGGTAATGACATCGAATCGGTTTTCCTGTGCCTGGGCCGGTATTATATCAGGGATTCAAATAATTATATCTATATCAAACTCCTGATCAACGACGACTTTGAGTATGTGGGACTGAAGGGGCCGGACATCACCATCGGGCTTTACGATGCTGTTTACAACGGTTATTACACCGCCATCCTGTTGTCATTCATCATTATGACGATTTATTTCATCGTGGGAAGCAATTTCATATTCATAGGCATACGGCGGCCGAAGGAGCTTTATAACCTGTACTTCGGCGCCTTCCTCATTTTACTCAGCGTTTTTTTCAGCGTCAATTCGGAGGTAAAGGGTATACTGTTCGGGACGAACAGCTTTCTCATAAGTAAAATAGACCAGGTTTCCCTCATGATTCTTACCCCCCTGTTCATTCTTTTTCTGACCTGGTTTTATAAAAAAAAGCATACCCGGCCGGCCCTTATATTTACCGCATTTTTCGGTGTTCTCGCCTTGATCGATTTTTTCGGCCCGCAAAGCGTCATGTCCTTTAATTTTTATCTCTGGTCATTCGGCATCGCAGCGGGATTCATTTACCTGATGGTATTGACCATTCTCCAGATAACAAAGAAAAACCCCGATGCCGTTATTATGCTCATAAGCCTCGTTATTGTGATCATAGGGACATTCATTGACAATTTTGTTTCCATCGGGATCATCAGTTATGTAACAATAGGCAAATTTCTCTATGTTTTTGTCGTACTTGGCCTGGCACTTGTTCAATCCAACCGGTATGTCGTTGCCTTTGACAAGATAGAAGAAATGAACGTTACCCTGGAGGAAGAAGTGGAACGCAGGACACAGGACTTGAAGAAAGCCATGGCACAGCTTGAACAAAAGAATAAGCAGCTGGAGGATGTTGCCGTGAAGGACAGCCTGACGGGACTGTTCAACCATAAAATGATTTTTGAGCTTTTAAACAATGTCTACAGCAGCGCGAAACGTTTTAACAAGCCGGTAACCGTAATCATGATCGATATCGACCACTTCAAACAGGTAAACGACGTTTTCGGGCATCAAACTGGCGACATGGTCATTTTAAGGATTTCGGAAATCCTTAAATCGAAATTAAGGCTATATGACAATAAATTCAAAATAACCGTTTTGGGTCCCGAGGACAGGGGATTTGACCCGGCCTTTCCCAATGCCAACCTGGCCGGCCGCTACGGCGGTGATGAATTTGTTCTGATACTGCCGCATTGCGGAAAAAAAGACGCAAAAACCATTGCCGAAAGGCTCCACGAAAGCATCAACATGATCTGGGTGGAGCAGACACCCGACCTGAAAATTACCGCAAGCCTCGGTGTTTGTACCCTGGAAAATCCGGATGACAATGTTGAAATAAGGCAATTGATGGTTCTGGTCGACGACGCGCTTTATAAATCCAAGGAGGAAGGCCGGAACCGGATTTCCTACGCGGAGTACGGGGCAGAAGAACATAAAAGCTGACAATCTTAAAGGAGAACACACATGGACTTAAGCATTTCCACTTTCGGTGAATTGGAACCGATTATTACCATGGCCGGCAAGTACGGAACCGGCCTGGAACTCATGCATTTCATGCGTCTTGAAAATTTCAATCACCGGTTCGTAAACAAGGTAAAAAAATTGACCCGGTATACGCCCGTCCGGTCAATCCACGGGCCGTTTTGCGACCTCATACCGGCTTCCATAGACCCGAAAATTCGCGACGTGGTCATGTACCGGTTCGGACAGGCCGTTAAGGCGGCAAAAAGTCTGAAGGTAAACAAAATAGTTTTTCATTCAGGATACATACCCCATGTATACAAGTCCGAGGACTGGGTCGAAAATTCGATAAAATTCTGGAAACGTTTTGCACGTTCGCTTCCCGGTTCCATGGAGATACATATAGAAAACGTGTACGAAGACGATTTCTCCATCCTGAGTGACCTGATAGACGGGATTAACGATAAAAGGTTCAGCCTGTGCCTGGATGTAGGACACGTCAACGTCAATTCCTCACGGCATTGGTCCGAATGGATAGAAAAACTCGGTACAAAAATCGGCCACACGCATCTGCACAACAACGACGGGAAAAAGGATTCGCACAACGCTTTTGATGACGGAACCATTGACATGAAATATTTACTGGAGGTATTGGCAAACACGGCTCCGCAGGCCGGTTTAAACATTGAAGTGGACCAAGGAAACATTGAAGCGTCAATCCAGTTCCTTCTTTCCGAGAGTTAATCATTATTGACACCCGTAACCTAAAATCCTACAATTAAATTGCGAAAAAAAAATGCCGGTATTGTTTTGGATAGATGTCACGATTTACTGCCTCTCGACAATCATTTCCTTTTCGCTATGCCTTATTGTTTTCGGAGCGGAACCGGGGAACAGGATAAATCAGTTTTTCGGCCTATACTGTTTTTTTTCGGCGTTATGGACATTATTCGCCGCCCTTCTGCGTTTTTCACTCTGGCTGAATAAAGGCGACCCGGATTTCCTGGCGGGATGCGCCACCCTGTCCTTTCTTCTGAGCGGTCCGTTCCTTCTTCTCTTTACAAGCCGGTACGTAAAAAAACGGCTTATGGTTACCGACTTTATTTCCGCCGGAGGGATACTGTTTTACCTGGTACTTACCTACCCTGTTTTCGCGAAACTTCTGCAACACAACCACTACCTGGGCGCCAACGGAACCACCCATGTTACCTACACGACCCTGGGACTTGTCGCTGCCTCCATTCCCATTGTCTTTATAGCTTGCTCCGTGGTCCTTTTCTGGATTTACCGGAGAAATATCGCGGAAAGGTACCTGTTTCTCAGCGTCGTTATCCTTCTCACGGGCATGGTTGTCGGCGGAATCCTCGACATCAATGTTCCCATCCTGTCCTTTGCAACGCTGGTAAGCGTCGTCATTCTCGGGACGGGAGTGGTCGGCAAACAGCTTTTCAATCCTTTGAAGGAGAAAAACAGGGAACTCAAAGAGGAAATCGGGGAACGGCAAAAAACGGAAAAAGCTCTCCGCAAAAGCGAGGCCCAGGTACGCGCACTTTTAGCAGGGATACCGGATGCCATTTTTACATTGGATGAAAAAGGGACATTCCTGGATTATATTGCCCCGGATGATTTTAAACCGTATGAATCTCCCGATATCTTTATTGGCAAAAAACAGTCAGAAGTGCTGCCGGAAAATATTTCCAAGGAATTCGAAGTGCATATTGCCAACGCCCTGGAATCAGGAAAGGTCCAGCTGTACGAATACGCCATGGACGCAGGCGGCAGAACAGGTCATTTTGAAGCCCGTATATCGAAAATCGCGGAAAACCGGGTTCTTGGCATCCTTAGGGATGTCACCAAACGTAAATCACTCGAGGAGGATTTACTCCAGGCAAGGAAAATGGAAGCGATAGGCCGGCTTGCCGGGGGGATTGCCCATGATTTCAACAACATTCTCACCGTAATCCTGAATTACTCAGACCTGACCTTACTGGAACAGGGCCTTCCCGGTTCGTTAAAAACAGATCTGGAGGAAATAAGAAAAGCGGCCCTTCGTGCAGCGGAACTGACCGCCCAGCTTTTGGCTTTCAGCCGTAAACAGCTTCTTATACCGAAAGTTTTGAATCTCAATTCTATACTGTCAGAAACAAAGGACATGCTGTCACGGCTTTTAGGTGAAGCGATCGAGCTGCGATTCAATTTAGAACCCGAACCGTGGCTCGTGAAAATAGATCCCGGACAAATTCACCAGGTTATCATGAACCTGGCCATAAACGCCCGTGACGCCCTCCCCACGGGAGGCATATTCACGGTAATAACGAAAAACGAGGAAATTCATGAGAAACAGATCATGATCAGGGATGAACTTCTGCCAGGGCAATATGTCAGGGTCGGCTTCAAGGATTCAGGCACCGGGATGGATAATGAAACAATGAATAAAATTTTTGAACCTTTTTTCACGACCAAAACGGAAAAACACGGGACGGGCCTGGGACTTGCCACCGTGCACGGCATCATCAAACAGAGCAATGGCGTGATCACCGTTCACAGCGAACCGGGCATGGGAACGACCTTTGAAATTTACCTGCCCCGGACGGGAGAAAAGGAAGAAGCGAGCCCTGAAAAAGTATTGAAAGGGGAGAATACCGCGGTCAAGGACAGCACGATACTTTTAGTCGAAGACGAGGAAGCCATCCGCATATCACTCGCCAAGATACTGAAGACGCGGGGATTCAAAGTAAAAACGGCCGACTCCCCTGAAGCCGCTGAAAAAATCATCGACTCATACCAGGGTGTGATCGACCTTTTAATCAGTGATATTGTCATGTCCGGCGGGAAATCCGGGTTCCAGCTTGTCAACAGCATCCGCTCCCGGAAAAAAAATTTAAAAACAATTTTCATTACCGGCTATACCGATGAAATCATTTCCAGCTACGGTAAACTGAATGAGGGGGTCCAGATCATGCAAAAGCCTTTTGAAATCGACTCACTCCTGGCCATGATCGATTCCGTCCTGACCAGCAATTCCGGCTCATAACAGAGGTTCCCTAAATTCTCATTATTTGATACAGTTCAATCATGAAACGGTATTGGGAAATTGATACCTTGAGGGCAGCCGCCATTCTCCTCATGATTATCTTTCATGTTTCCTTCATGCTAGACATGTTTATGTTTATCGACGTAGACCTGTCAAGCGGATTCTGGTGGTGGTTTCCCAGGGGTATCGCCGCCACCTTCATCACAATTGCGGGAATTTCCGAATCATTGAGCTATAACCGCAATTTATCCGACAAGAAAAAAAGATTTAAAAAGATCGGACTGCACGGGGTAATCATTTTCGGTCTTGGACTGATCATTACGGCAATCAGTTATTTTACATTTGGACAACGGGTCGTTCTTTTCGGTATACTCCACCTTATCGGCCTTTCCCTGTTGCTTGGCTATCCCCTTGCCCGTTATAAATATATCAACCTGGTATTATCCCTTCTCATTGTATCGGGAGGAATTCTCCTCGGTGAATACAGGTTTGATTTTTACTGGTTCTGCTGGCTTGGATTGAGGCCGGCAAGGTATGCCCCGGTCGATTACCTCCCGCTTTTACCCTGGGCTGGATACCTTTTCTTCGGCCTGTTCCTGGGCAACCTTCTTTATCCCGAAGGCCGGCCCAGGTTTATTCTGCCTCAAATTAATAACGGGAGGGTTATGCGGTTCATTACCTTTGTCGGCCGCCATTCCCTCTACGTGTACCTTGCCCATCTGCCGATCATCTACGGCATCACCTATCTTTTCAAATTAATTTTTCCATACTAAACGGTAATCATGGAGCGGGAGAAGGCGTTCTTTCAGAACGATACAGACTGAACCCGCCGTCAACCGGTCTTATATATTGAGTCCTGGAAAGGGATGACCCCTCGGTATAAAGATTCCAGACACTGAAAACGCCCATATTCGCCAGCTTCCTGTCTTTCCAGACCAGCTCCAATGCAAGTAGAAGGTATCCGTTTTCAATCTTCCAGACACCGTTCAGGGGAATTCCGTTTTCAATTCCGGCGGGTTTCATAAGGCACCTGCCGCCGGGGCTCAATTCAAGGGAATAGCCGGAGCCCCTGTTTTCAGATCCCCATTGATTTTCAATCAAAAGGATCTCCGTCAGGTTGCCCTTGCTTTTTGGCGCTTTTATTTTTTCATTAATCAGTAAAGCATCATGCAGTTTTTTCTGCACCAGGTCTGAATACTGTTCATACGCGGAAAATGTGAGAAAGTAACCGTATACCCAGCCATTAGTGTTTTCAAAAGTCTTGATCCTGTACCAATAGGCATTCATACCGCCGATCTTCTGCATTTTATCCGATTTGGCCGCCACCCAGACAGGCTCGTTCCTGTTAATCAGCATGATAACTTCTGCCTCCAAATTCGAGCCTCTCCGCAGCCTGACGGCATCCTCGTTTATATAAGCCCATTCATCCGGAAGGGTTTCCGCGTTTAGAAATATCCATGGCAGGGCAAAAAACAGAATTATCACTTTCATATTCATGTGCATAACCTCCTTCCGTTCAGTCCGGCGTTGGAATTCTGTCAAATTTCAATCCTTTATTCAAGGCTTCTTAAAAAAATTGGGCCTTACCTGAAGGGGTAAGGCCCGTATGAAGGTGGTGTATGAAACCTGTACGGACGATTCATCGCCCGTACATATAACCAATGAGATACAGAAAATCACAATTGTTTTTTTTGTTGATGCTTAATAGTTCACAGACAAAAGCCGGTATTCTTTTTAATCACGTGAATTTTCAAGCTTATCCGATGTTGATCGGATGCTTAATCAAATCCCGTATGATAAATATACTTGAAAAAGGGTTAAAAGGCAAATTTTATTTGTCTAAACCGCGGTTTTGTCCGGGAGATAACTGGATGCCCCCAGGACCGTTACGAAATCCTGGGCCGGTTTTTGCGGCGCCCCTGTCTTTTTGAACTCCGTGAGATCCGGAAACAACGATTCCCCCATCAATCCGTATCCGGTGCTGTTTCCGCGATAGCAGGTGCTTTCAATCATATCGTATATTTCGGGGCTGTAGTCCTCTGCCAGGTAAACGGTTTTCCCGCACAAATCCCCTTGGCGCTTGAAAGCAGCCGGCAGGGTGGATATCATCGAGGAATCACAGATAAACACCGCACCTTTCAGCCCGTTTTTCCAGTGCAGACCGCCGGAAAAATCAAACCTGAACTTTAATAATTTTTCATTCAACTGCTTCTGGTTTATCCGGGTAATAAAATTTGTCCTTTGCCCCCAGAAACGGCCCCTGCTTTATTTCAATCAGCCGTGTCGGCTCCAGAGCTTTGGCACCGTGACCGGCCCCGAACAGGCAGAGCATGTCGTTCGGATGCAATTCACAGCTGGTAATTTCAGCCCAGTCATGATCGGCATCATAAAAGGTATACACGATCCGCCCGGATACGCAGAAGAGCACTTCCTGGGTAAAATGAACCGTTCTCGGCACCTTGTAGTGGGCATGGGGTTTAACATCATGACCCTCTTCGTAATATAAAAGGCCTACCTGCTGGTAATTGTCATCATCGGTCAAAAATTCCGTTTTATCCCAGGAATGCGAACCGCGGACACACATACCGATCAACTGGCCATTGTGTTTAAAATATTCTACGGGGGTATTATCTTTCACGTCATCCTCTTTTTTTCAGACGCTTCAATGCGTCTGCTGTATATTTTATCTCTTCAGGCCTGATATCCGTGCTTGAAGGAAGGTACATGCCTTTTTCCCATAACCGCCAGGAGACGGGCATACTTGAACCGTCCTTGACAAATCCTTTCTTTAACAGAGCGGGCTGTTTATGCATAGGGTAAAAAAAATCCCTTGTATCAACACCAAATTCCTCCTTCAGCCTTTTGCGGACTTCCGTTTTCGACAAGCCGAATTGACGCTCATCAATGAGAATTCCGTACATCCAGTACGAATTGACAATATCATCGCCCCCCCGGGGAGGCAAGGTTATGCCGTCGATTCCGGCCAGCAGTTCCGAATAGGCCCGGGCATTCCGTATCTTGCTCTTGACATACTCCCCTGCTTCCTCGAAGGACGCAAACGCGTAGGCGGCGGTTAGATTGTTCATCCTGAAGTTGAATCCTATTTCCTCATGGATGAACCTCGGCTCCCCGAACCCCTGGTCCTTGAGCATGGCGGCCTTTGTGTACAATTCTTCATCGTCCGTCACAAGCATGCCGCCTTCCCCGCTGGTAACGGTCTTGTTGGCATAAAAACTGAAACAGCCGATCCTGCCGATCGACCCGGCCATTTTCCCCTTGTATACGGTTCCGATTGCTTCCGCCGCATCTTCGATTACAGGGATGCCGTGCCTTTCCGCCGTTTCCATAATGGCATCCATGTCACATGGATACCCGTAAATGTGAGCCGGGATGATGGCCCTTGTTTTCTCCGTTACCGCTTCTTCAATCCGGGTGGCGTCCATACACCACGTTCCGGGGTCAGCATCCACAAAAACCGGTACGGCGCCGTTATGGATAACGGCACTGACCGTGGCTATCATTGTAAAATCCGGGACGATCACTTCATCACCCGGGACGATTCCCAGAGCGGCGACGGCAAGGTCCAGCGCCGTGGTACCGCTTGTTACGGCGGTGCCGAACCTCACGCCTATATACTGACTGAAGCCCTCCTCCAGTTTTTTCAGGTAATTCACTTCCTCGTCAAGACAGCGGGATGACACCCAGTTCCTGTCGATGGCATTACAGACATATTTCTTTGCGTTCTCCGGAATGACCGGCGAACAAACGGGTATTTTCATAACGGCACCTCAATAATGCTTTCATCCTAACAAATCAACGGTATAATTACAACCCGGCCTTTAATAAGAATTTACACGGATAAAAAATTCTGGTATAGTTAATGCACTGAAAGGGATAAAAAATGGACTATGCCGTATTCAAGGATTATTCCGGTTTTTACGATCTCCTCTATTCGGAGAAGGACTATGAAGGGGAATGTGATTTTCTGGAAACCGTGTTTAAAAAATACGCGGACACGGGGACGATCCTCGACCTGGGCTGCGGAAGCGGGAATCATACGATAAGGATGGCGCAGAGAGGCTACAAGGTGACCGGGCTTGACCTCTCCGGGGAAATGCTTGCCTATGCAAAAGAAAAATCACGGGAGGCCGGCGTGGATATCGCCTACCACAAGGGCGACATGCGGGACTTTTCGCTCAACACTCAATTCGACGCCGTCGTGTGCCTGTTTGCCGCCTTTAATTACGTTACGGATAACAAGGGCATAAAGCAGACATTGTCCACCATTAAAAAGCACCTTAAGCCCGGAGGGCTTACCGTGTTCGATTCCTGGAACGGCCTTGCCGTGATGAAAATCCTTCCGGAAAGCAGGTTCAAGATAATTGAAAGGGACGGCCTTAAAATAATCAGGACGGTCACACCGCACCTCGATGCCGCCTCCCATGTCTGCCGGAACCATTACAGGATGTTCATTCTTGAAAACGGCCGGCTCGTGAACGAGATAGAGGAAACCCATGCAATGCGGTTCCTCTTCCCGCAGGAAATGGCCTATTACCTGACGGAAGCAGGGTTCGAGGTTCTCCGCATCTGTGTCTTTCCCGAACTGGATAAGGATTTGACGGAGGATGAATGGAACATGGGCGTTGTCGCCAGACTGGGTGAACCGGCTTGAAAACGGCATCCATCATCCTCCCGACGTACAACGAGAAGGACAACATCATTGAATTGATATCACGGATTCTCGAACATGTAGAGGGCGGGAAGGAAATAATCGTTATCGACGACGACTCACCCGATGGTACGGCGGCGAATGTTCAATCGACCTACAGGGATGAGACTTCGGTCCGCCTGATTGTGCGGAAAGGCGAGAAAGGATTGACATCGGCCATCCAGCGGGGTATTGCCGAATCCCGGGGAGACGTGATCGTGTGGATGGATTGCGACCTTTCCATGCCGCCGGAAAAAATAAACGATCTTTTACATGCCGTTCAGGCGGATAATTGTGACGCGGCCGTAGGGTCGCGTTATGTAAAGGGGGGATCGGATGTCCGTACCGATTCGGGAAAGGCCCTGCTCTTCCTCCACACCGCCCTCAGTTACATTATTACCCGCTTTGCCTCCCTGATGCTCTGGCCCGGGTTCAGGGACTGGACAAGCGGCTTTATTGCCGTTAAAAGCGGCGTTATCAAGCCGATACGCCTCAAAGGGGATTACGGGGAGTATTTCATCGACATGATGTACCGGATTTTGAAAGGCGGTTTCAAGGTCAGGGAAGTACCCTACAGCCTTGTACCACGAAAACGCGGCCAGTCCAAAACGGCTACAAACATCCTGGGTTTCATAAGCCGCGGCGTCAAGTACATTGGCACCATCTTCAGGCTGAAACTGGGGCTGTAAGTCCCGTATCAGGGATTGTCTAACTCCAGGTCAAAGACGTGAACATAATTGTCTGCCCCGTTCCTCTGGACGGAGAACCTCCAGATTTTCTTCCTGACAGACAATGGGAAAACCACCTGGTCCCATTTTCCTCCCGAATATAGCCTGTTTCCCACCAACAGCCTGTATGTCCGGGTTTGCCCCGCCATGTCCTCCACCGTGTCCGCCGCTTCCAGCCACCAGACGGCATTCTCTTCTTCCCTGCCCGGTTCACCGACGAAAACCCGAACCTTCTTGACTTCCTCTGGTTCATCCAGTTCACATTGGATGAAAGCGGGATTGGCCCCGTCAAAAACTACGAGAGTCTTCAGGTCACCGTCGAAAAGGTCATAAGGGCTTCCCGACCTGATTGGTGAGGTCGTGATGCCGGAAAAATCAAAATCCACCCTTTTATCGAATGAAGACTCTTTAAGGATTTCCAGGAGATGACTGGGCAATTCCCGCCTTTTATAAATCACCACCATATTTCCGCTATAGTTGTATACCCGCTTGAAGGCTATTTCAAAAAGAAGCTGGTCAATCCTGTAGTACGCGAATTTCCGGGCCAATTCATCGATATACACGTAATCGATCTTGTACTTTTTCGCAAGCTTGTACAATCTGTACGGGTCCCTGGCGCTTAACATTTTATAAGTGGCATAATCGCGTTTCACCTGGTCATAGCCGGCACAGTAAACGATGTATGTCTGTCCCATGAATATCTTTCTCCCTGCCAGCAGGGCATTGTGCTGCATCTCTGGGGATGTAAGAAAAACCGCGTCCGGTTCCGTATTCTCGCGTATCCATTTAACAACGGGATTCTCCATGTTTATCATAATCCTGTTGGGAGGGGCGTTCGTGTTGATGACGGTAATGAAGTCCACCACGCCCGTGGCGGTCATGAAAAGTACGATGAGGATGCCTGCAGCCGCCCTGAGCGACAGTAATATCCGTTTATTCTCCCAGATATAGGTTATAAAATAGGCGGCCGGTATATGGAGAAGGAGCATGGATACAAGCACGAATTTCGCGCTGGAATCAAGGACGTCCCGCGAGAGCAGTAAAAAGGACCCGAGGCACAACGGTACAATGAAAGCCAGTCCGAGCCATCTCATTCCCTTGGGGGCGATAATGAAACCGCAGACGGCCACAAAGGGGAGTACGCCCATCAATTCCACATAATAAAGTAAAAGTCCAAACAGCGACTTTTCCGCCGCGTAAAAACCGAATTCAATTTTGGGTCTGAAGACCATGGCCGAGGGACTCGACAGCCAGTTGAGGATCAGCAGGGATATTCCGAGTGTAAGGAGGCCGATGATAAGGTGCTCCAGCCTGTGTTTTGAAAAAATCGCCATAACGGCAAGAATAAAGACGGCTGCCAGGGCCGAAGCTCCCTGCCAGTACGTTGTCAATGAAATGACAAGGGCCAGGAAAACAGGCCTTTTAAAGCTTTCAACCTTCCAGTTATCCGCCTTTAAAATGAATTCCGAAGTCCAGCCGCTTAACGTCTTTTTTTCAGATTTCAGGGAAGAAACCATTTTCCTGAACATGGGGTAAGCGGCGATGATGATAAAGAAAAGGATGGACAGGCCGAACAGGAGGTGCCGCTGGTTTATGTACAGGTTCAATGTCCAGATGCCCCAGTTTTCACGCGCCGTTTTTCCTATAAAATCCATGTTTTGTAATATAGCGGATAACGGAGTGTTGGTGACGTAATACCTGGCGAGAAGGGTGACAATGGCAAAGGAACTCCTGAAGAGGAAAAAAAGGCTGCAAAGCGCACCCACCGCTTTTTTTCCGGTAAGCATGGCGCCCAGGCTGTAGATGAACATGAGAAGGGTAGTCATGCAGAGGATGCCCATCAGGTTGGCGGCCCAGTCAATCCGCATACCGAGTGTTGTAAGGTTTCCGATGAGAAAGTCGAACAGGAAATGATAATTGATCCCTTTTACGGGGTAGTAGACATACTCGGGAGGGAAATTATGGCCAAGGGTAAACGAGCGGGTATGCGACAGGTGAACGACGAAATCACCTGAGATCGGGAAGCCGATATTGATGATATTCTGGTCAACGAACAGGGAAGTGAACATGAGAAAGGCGGAAATAGAGATAAAGAATACGACAAGGACCGCTTCCAACCAGTAATTTCGCAAATACCTGAGGATTTCATTTTTTTTACCGGGTATTTTCTTTATTTTCTCTATAACGCCTAATACCTGTTTTCTGTCAATTATTAAAAAGTAGAAACAAATAAACAGAAAAAGTATACCGAACGTTATCCAGGTTCCCAGCTGCATGGCATAGGGGGAAAAAGCCAGAATATCAGCGATTAAAAAGCTCAACCAGGTGGCGAAGAGGATACCGATCAAAAAAGAGGCCGGCAGGTAAAAAAAAGCGCCGGGAACCGGATTTTCTTTATCCGTCAGCGGCTTGATTTGCGCCAATGGAAAGAAACCGGTAAGGCAATGACGTAAAAGAAGATAACCGGATACCCAGCAAAATACCAGGTAAAGAATCCCTAACATAAACAAATCCCCCAGGATCAATTTTAACGGGGTGAAGGTTGTCCGTCTGACAGCCACCCGTGTGGATGGTATTAATGATAAAACGATTTTTAACATTCGTCAAGTTTTATTGAAACTGAGTTTTTTGCGCTGTACCTTTTCAGGCCATTTGTCGGGCTGCACAGGAAGCCCGGCTCTACTTCGCTCCGCTCAGATGCCGCCGT
>JAFGKU010000163.1 GCA_016928415.1 Spirochaetales bacterium | reverse complement strand
ATGAGACAGGCAGGGTTGAAAGCGTAATAGAAGAAATTAAAAAAAGGGGATAATTTTAAAATCACCTTTAAACCTGTAAGGGAGGTTGACAAATGGATCTATTTGAAGCCATTAAAAAAAGACACAGTTACCGAGGTAATTTCAAGAATATACCCATCCCCAGGGAGGACCTTGAAAAAATTGTCGAAGCGGGCATCAGGGCACCTTCCGGATGCAACGAGCAGGCCGTGGAATTCGTGATCGTGGATGACAGGGAAAAACTCAAGGCCATCCATAAAATTATCGATTACGGCTTTCTCGAAACAGCGCAGGCGATGATTATCTGCGTCCTGGACCACAGGCCCGTATTCCGGGACATCTCGTTCTGTATAGAGGACTGCGCCGCCTCCACTGAAAACATCCTTCTTGCCGTAACGGCATTAGGCTATGCATCGGTCTGGATAGACGGGCATATCCGCGTGGACGGAAGGGCCAAAGAAATAGCCAGGCTGCTTTCCGTACCCGACGACAAGGAAGTCCGCGTCATCCTCCCCCTGGGAATCCCCGAAGAACCGGGCACCCAAAACGCAAAAAAACCTTTTTCCGAGAGGGCTTTTTTCAACGTTTATAAAAGCACCAATGCGTAGGACCACTTACAGAAAACCAGGAAGCATCGTGACACGGGAAAAAACTAGTA
This sequence comes from Spirochaetales bacterium, assembly GCA_016928415.1. Taxonomy (GTDB): domain Bacteria; phylum Spirochaetota; class Spirochaetia; order SZUA-6; family JAFGRV01; genus JAFGKU01. Next base: position 6,463 of record JAFGKU010000163.1, on the reverse strand, counting down.
CTAACAGGATTATTGTCAACTGCATAATATAATAAGAAAAAACCGGTACAGTTGAGCTAAAACCATAATCTGAATACTCCGCGTCTTTTTAAGCTTTTAGCGATTTACCTTTATGCTTTAAGGGCGGAGCAGGAATCACGGCGGCATCTGAATGAAATGAAGTAGAGCCGGGGTTCCTGCTCCGCCCTGGCAAAGGCCTAAAAAGTAAAGCGCATAAAACCCCCTCCCTTGATTTATTTTACTAAATCGTATATTTTTCGTTCTATGAAAGGAGTTACCATGAAATATTTTATAACGCTGGCCGGGGTTATTGCTGCGGCAATCTTCCTGTTCTCATGCAGCTATATGAACCTGGAAGACGGTCTTTATGCGGAAATGAATACATCCAAAGGGAAAATACTCCTGGCTCTGGAATACGAGAAAACCCCCCTTACCGTGGCCAATTTTGCCGGGCTTGCGGAAGGAACGATTAAATCAACGCGAAACGGTAAAATGTTTTATGACGGACTGACGTTTCACAGGGTTATACAGGATTTTATGATTCAGGGAGGTGACCCTGACGGCACGGGCGGAGGCGGCCCGGGATACCGGTTCCCCGATGAATTCGTAAAGGAACTGCGCCATTCCGGACCGGGAATACTTTCCATGGCAAATGCAGGTCCCAATACAAACGGAAGCCAGTTCTTTATCACGCACAAGGAAACACCGTGGCTTGATGACCATCATACCGTTTTCGGGCACGTGGTCGAAGGCCAGGATATCGTGAATAAAATTGAACAGGGAGATATAATAAATTCGGTAAAGATCCTGAGGATAGGCAAAAAAGCGGAGGCCTACAAGGTAACCCAGCAGTTATTCGATGATCTCCTAAAAACAGCCACTCAAAAGGTTATCCTGGAAAATCAAAGGAAACGCGAACAGGATGAAAAACTGGTCCGGGAAAAATGGCCCAATGCCGTCAAAACGGAATCGGGATTGTACTATGAAATCCTCAAGAAAGGAACCGGAGAACTCCCCTCTGCGAAAGCGGAATTCACGGTTCATTACACGGGAAGTCTTTTAAACGGAACCGTTTTTGACAGTTCCCTTGGCCGTAACGAACCGTTTACATTCAGGGTGGGACAGGTGATCCAGGGCTGGAACGAAACGATCGTCCAGATGAGGAAAGGGGAAAAACGAAGGCTCATCATACCGCCCGAATTGGGATACGGAGAACGCGGTTCACCCCCGGTGATTCCGGAAAATTCCTTTCTGGTATTTGAAATGGAACTCATAAATTTTAAAGACTGATGGTGTTTCCCTGATGCGCGGAATAATCCCATTCATCCTGCTTTTCCTGTTGTTGATCACGGGTTGCGGCGTTACGAAAAAAGAAGCCATTGCCTATGACAGCCGTTTGATCCATATGCAGAACAAGATAACACGGGAATTAGTGATACTGGGCAGCCTGCTTAGGTCAGGTAATTTTACCGGAATCGAGGATAGACGCGCGGCATTAAGCAAGTCCGTTGATCTGGCCCTGGAAGAATTGAAATCAATCGGTCCTTTTGACAGTGATTCAAGGTACAGGGACGCCCTTGTGTCGCTTTTAACCTTTTACGCAACAATAGCCAACACGGAGTACCTGGAAGTAATAGCCATACTGAAACAAAGCAGTGAGGGCGCATCGGACCAGGATTTGAAGAAACTGAATGAAATATCCGAAAGGATTCTCAAAAGTGAACGGGAGCTGTATGAAGAACTCGCCGATGCACAGAAAGTTTTTGAGGACAAATACAGGATCATTCAAACAGGGGCAGAAAACCTGCCATGATGCAAAGCTGTGCGGCCACGTAAGTAGCCATGACCCAGGCCAGTCCCTGTTTTAATTTCCGGGCAAAATTATGGTAGGCGAAAATACTGTCCGACAGGATAAACAGGATACTGCCCGTAAAGGTAAACGCGGCGGCGCAGACTCCGGCAGTCCAGAACCTCAGGAAACCGGAAAATCCCATCGCCAGGATGATAACGAGGTATACTATGACGGGAATTTTCAAAGCGGACGCCTTGATATGCCTGATTACCTTTAAAAAATAAATGATGCCGAAAGCTGCATATACCGGCAGGATTGTATAAACCCAAAACGGGACAGCGGCTGACAATGCGGGAGCGGAAAGAAAGGCGGCTATGTAAAATACATGGCCTGCCAGAAAAAAAATCATTCCCGCCAGCAGGACGGGCACCCGCATTTTCCACATGAGCAGGAAATCCCCGAAAAAACCGCAGATAAGGCCCAGGAGCAGGTAAACGTCCAGGCTTTGCGCCTGTAACAGGTAGATGGCAATTACGGAAGGTACAATCAGCGGTTTTAAAAAATACCTAATCCTGTGTTCACGGGTAACGGCAATGATATGCCCTATAGTCACGGCGGCAAGAAGAACAAGAAAAAATACCGTCAAAACCATATTCACCCGTCAATAAAAGAGGAATTCCGGGTTATAAGCATGTCCAGCATGCTGTCTTCTTCAAAAACAAAAAAACCGGTGAACCTCCCGTCTTCGAGCAGAATGGGAAGCCAATACCGGTCGTCCTCCCACATTTTATCGTAAGGTATTTCCGAAAGGTTGAACCATACGGGTACCGCTTCATCCGTTTCATACGGGGTTCCGGAAAAATCTCCCGCAATAAAAACGCTGCAGAACAGGGAAAAACCGTCGGTAAAAATAAAATTGAGTTCACCTTTCTTTACAGGATTGAAAGGGGTGACCCCCACTTCCTCCTCGGTTTCCCTTATAGCGCATTCAGCATTAGTCTCTCCGGGTTCCAGCCTGCCGCCGGGCGCATTGATTTTTCCTTTCCCCAAACCCTGTTTCTTGTGTATGAGAAGAACCCTGCCTTCCTTTACAATAAAACAGAGAACGGCTTTTTCGGTGAAGTTCAGGTGGTCCCAGTCTACGCCGGCAACGGTACGGGATTGGCTAGATAAATCTTTCAAAGCGCTCTTTCCTTGCCTTGCAGATAGGACACACTTCAGGCGGATTTTCCCGTGCGCAGAGATAACCGCAAACCCGGCAGCGGTAAACAGGATAACCCAACTCGGATAAAGGCTGTTTTCCGGACAATTGTTTCTTCCCGGTTTTCTCTTCCTTTGAGGGACGCCGTTCGGGAATGGGATATATTTTTTTCCTCTTTTCCATGACATTTTTTGAAACGTATAACCCGCAGTAGCATGTTTCATATTCGTCCAGGTCCGGGTCCCTGTAATCGCAGGGACAAATAATATCGAGGTCCTCTGTTTTATCGCCCGAGGCAATCCGGCAGGGACAGGCCTGGTACCCGTAACGCCCCTGGTTGATTAAAAGGCCTTCAACCAGGGCCAGGGTCATCTCGAGATCCGGGTTTAAATGGTATCCGCCGGATTCCGCTTCTTCTGTGAGTTTTTCGTACAACCTCTGTATGTCTTCCTTTTTAATGGGATCGAATTTCATTAAAACACCTCCTTTAAGCAAAGGCCTTTCTTATCTCATCTTCATCAAAACTTGTAATACATTTTTTATCGTCTATAACGATCAGGGGATAAGCTGCCCGCGATTTCCATTTTAGAACTTCCTTTTCAATAGCGTGCTTTTCTTCGGCGGGTTCCAAATCGACGTATATATACTCGTATTCAACGTTCAATTCATCCAGTAAATTCTTGGTTTTACGGCACCAGATGCAAGTGCTGATTGCATAAAGTTTTACCTTACCCTTGTTTTTTCCTTCAACACGGACAAAATTCATTTTCACTTACCTCCTTGGAACCAATTATTCCGATTGACAGTTTCCTGAGTCTTTACCTGTGGAATTCTCCCACTATTATATCCTTTAAAGGACGCTTGGGTACATGATGGACATAATTGGCATCCCTGTAATAGTGGATGCTGCCACCTTCCTCCATTTCCTCCACAACTATCTTTTCAGCAGGCTTACCTATTGCCAGAACGAGGAGTATATCATATCCGGGGGCAATATCAAGAATGGCCTTCAATCCTTCCCTGTTCACGGACCCTATCATACACCCGCCGTATCCTGCCTCGGATGCCAACAGCATGATTGTCTGGGCCGCAATTCCCGAATCACAGCCAAAATCCTTCTTTATGGATGTGTCTCCTAATATGACGATATAAGCCGCCGGCCGTTCACCTTGAACCGGCCCGCCCCATTCCTTGAAATAAGCGGCCCATTTAAGGGTGGTAAAGACCTGCCCATTGACCGAAGGGTCGGTGCAGAGTATGTATTTCAGCGGCTGGAGATTACCCCCCTGCGGTATATTACGGGCAACATCTATCCAATGCCTCAAGGCATCCGGTTTGATTCTCTCCTCTTCCCTGAACCGCCTGTAGCTCCTGTTTTTCCTGATAATTTCTTCCATCATGCCTCTATCCTCAACAGGCATTATACTGTAATCATAAAGCGCTGGCAAGCATGGAAAATGTATTGCTTGACGTTCGCAGAAATTAAGCATATCATGGATCAAGATGATAGTACCTATTGATCAGACCCTTGAAAATCTGAAGGCGATCATCGATAAATACGAATATCCGGAGCTCTTCACGTTTCTGGATTATTACCAGGCCCAGTACGAACAATACCAGAAAAAAATTCTGAATCCCTTTCAAAAAAACTCCTTTGTTCTTGATTCCCGTCCGGCCGGGCCTGAAACGGGAATCGTTACTGAAATTAATAAGGATGAGATGAAAGTAAATTTCTATAATCGTATAGAAATTTTCAGTAATGAAAATAACAGGCTTTCAAGGGGCAGCGGGAAAACACTCCCCCTTGACTGGGCCAGGAAGGGAGCCTGGGGAAAATTCGGAAGATTCCGCCTTAAGACCCTCTCCCATTACCTGTACCTGGCCCATCATTTTGACAAGATGCAGTCGCTTTCCAATTCACGGACACAGATTCTCGGTCACCAGATAGAGTCCACGTACAAGGTCGTGTCAAGTATCAATCCCCGTTTCCTGATAGCGGATGAAGTGGGATTGGGAAAAACCGTCGAAGCGGGATTGATCATGAAGGAGTTTATCATCCGGCATAACTACCACAGGGTTTTGATCATTGTACCGGCTTCACTCCAGTTCCAATGGCAGCAGGAAATGAAAGAAAAATTCAATGAAGAATTCTGGATTATCGACAGCCGCTCACTTTCAAAGCTGAAAAAAAAATTACCCGGCAAGGTCATTCTTTCACTGGATTTTGCCAAGCAGGATAAAATTAAAAAACTGCTGCTCAAGGAAAAATGGGATACCCTCATATTCGACGAGGCGCACCGGCTCAGGCGTGATGCCGTTACAAAAACACTTGCCTACACGCTTGCCGAAACCTTATGCGGAAAAGTCAACGTGCTTCTGCTGCTCAGCGCCACGCCGTTTTCCGGCAAACTGGAGGAATTGTATTACCTTGTACGGCTGTTGAATCCGGCTTTGCTGGGCTCAATCCGTTCATTTACAAATAATTATGCAAGCGGCAGGAAGCAGGACATTCATGAAAAACTGGAGTCCGTCCTGATCAGGCGAAGAAAGGTGGGGGTGGGCGGGTTTACGAAGCGGTTTGCCAAAACCGTCAGCTTCGAATTCACGGACGAAGAACAGGAGTTATATGACAGGACCACGGATTACATTCGCAATGAATACAATAAGGCGCTTCAGACAAAAAACAGTCTCCAGTCATTTATACTGATAGTTTACCAGAAGATGCTGGATTCCAGTTCTTATGCCTTGATACGGACAATCGCCTCAAGGGTGGAATACCTTACAAACCTGCTTTCCCTGGAAAAGGAAGCCCTGAACAAAGTACTGGAATCGAAAAAAACTTTCATGAGGAAATTCAGGCAGCTGGAAATTAATGGTGAACACGATTCGGATGAAAGCGGCGAGACGGAAGAATTACTGAAAAAATACACGGAGAAAGAGGCTGCTGACTTGAGACGGGAACTTGCGGCACTCAAGGAAATACACGCCCTGGCATTGAAAATCCGGATAAATAAAAAAGGCGAGACATTGAAGCAGGTTATCCGGGAAATAATGCGTACCGAAAAATCCCCCAAGATCCTGATTTTTACACAGTTTGCCCGGACACAGGAATACCTGGCGGAGCTTCTATCCGAATACAGGGTCTCTATTTTCAGCGGCAGGCTGGACAAAAGGGCCAAAGACAAAGCCATTGTCGATTTTAAAAATTTTTCGAATATCCTTATTTCCACGGAGGCGGGCGGCGAAGGCAGAAACCTGCAGTTCTGCCATTACCTTATCAACTATGACCTGCCCTGGAATCCGCAGAAAATAGAACAACGCATCGGGCGGCTCCACAGATTCGGCCAGAAAAATGATGTTCGAATTTATAATTTTTCAACCAAGGGAACCATCGGTGCCCGAATCCTTGATGTACTGGAAACCAAGATCAAAATTTTCGAGGATTCCATCGGCGCCACGGATACACTGCT
>JAFGKU010000162.1 GCA_016928415.1 Spirochaetales bacterium | reverse complement strand
CTGCCATGACTCCCTCTCCGACACCCGTTCCGGAAGAAACGCCGATTGTCAGGATTATCGAGGAGAAAACCCAGATCATTCCTTTCTGGGCGTATAGAACGATCGAGTATCTGGAGAATGACAGGGAGTATAAGGACCGGTACGCATTTCTTGTTGAACGGAATGGGCCTGACCTTCAGGAACTGATTCAATGGTCAAAAAGACTGCCCGACGAGGAATCAACCCTCACCATGATCCATGAACGGGCAATCAAAGGGCTCGAGGCCGCGATTGAACAGAGAGCGCATGATGATTCTTTCCTGGACAGGTACCGTCGCATATTCCGGGCAGAGCTGGAAAAAGCTGATTTCTGGGGAATACGCCGGGTAGATGATTATTGGCTGTGCAGGGAATACCGGAAACCGGATAAAACGTTTATAAAGAAAGAATACGAATGTATCGTATTTCTCGCGGTGCCGAAGGTGAGTGTGGACAAGGCAATCGGTAAAATTTTCGAAGACCTTTCAGGAAGTGCCGCCGGAGAGGATAAGACCTCCCTTGAATGGCTGAAAACGGAATACAGGTTTTGATTGACGGTGGAATCGCTGCCGGCCGCAAGGTTAGGCATTAAAGTGCTTGATATGAATGGAGTATTGATATGGAGAATTCAAGGACCACTTCCTTTCACTTCGGGTGGATAATCCTGGTCATGGTTGTTGTCATAGTGACTGGCGCGCTCGGGTTTGCCCGCTTCGGATACACGATGATCATAAATCACATGAAAGAAGGGCTTAAACTGGATGAGAGCATGGCCGGTGACCTGGCCACTGCGAATATGGTGGGGTATCTTGTTCTTTCCCTTACCTGCGGATTCCTCGCCTCAAAATTCGGTCCAAGAATCGTAATTTTTCTTTTCATGCTTCTTGTTTCCCTCTCCATGTTTTTAACGGGTATCGCCGAAAATTATCTCACGGCCCTGGCCGGGAGGTTTTTAACCGGCATGGGCAGCGGCGGGACGAATATCCCCGCCATGGGATTGATCTCGGCCTGGTTTGCCGCCCGGCGCCGCGGCCTGGCAACGGGAATCGGCGTCGGCGGTTCGAGTGTCGGCCTCCTCGTTACGGGCCTGACCCTTCCCGTTATTTTCACCATGTATGGAACGGACGGATGGCGGTATGCCTGGTTTTTCCTTTCCTTCCTGACATTGGTCATTGCCGTCCTTTCCCTGGTTTTAATCCGGAATTCACCGGCCGACAAGGGGCTGTCGCCCATCGGCCAGCTGCCCGGCAATGCAGGGGATGCAGCCGGGACAAGGAAATCGCCGGGTTGGGCCAGCATCGTGACAACGCCTTCCGTGTGGCACCTGGCTGTTATCTATATCATGTTCGGTTTTGCGTATATCATCTACTCCCTCTTCTATGTGCGGTACCTGGTGAAAGAGGCGAGTATTCCTCTTGAATGGGCCGGCGGCATGTGGGCGGCCATCGGCGGTGTGAGTATTGTCAGCGGTTTTATCTGGGGCGGTGTTTCTGACAGGATCGGCAGGAAGTTCGCCCTGGCTATCGTTTATGCCTTGCAGGCCGCCTGTTTCCTCGTTTTCGGATTATGGAGGGCCATGCCCGGGTTTATAATTTCTTCGGTTCTTTTTGCCGTAACGGCCTGGAGTATCCCTGCCATCATGGCGGCCAGCTGCGGTGATATTTTAGGTCCCAAACTGGCGCCTGCGGCATTGGGATTCATCACACTTTTCTTTGGTATTGGACAGGCATTGGGTCCCGCCGCTGCCGGCCGGATAGCTGAAAATACAGGGTCTTATGCGCTTGCGTTCATCATTGCCGGCGGAGCGAGTTTCATCGGTGCTATAGGGGCCGTTTTCCTGAAAGGGAAACGGGAGGCGTAATATCCTGTAGCTCAGGCACCTGCGTCATTTGACGTTATTCACGTCATCAATGCCGAATTTTTTTATTTTTTTCCAGAGCGCGACGCGGGATATTCCGAGTGATTCCGCCGTAAGGGTCTTGTTATAGTTGTTTTCCTTCAGGATTTCAACAAGCTCATCCCTTGTAACCCGGTTCCTTACTCCCTTTTTACCCTGTACCCGGTCTTCCTGCTCTTCGTCGGCCGGGCCGCAAATCCCCTCCTTGATTTTAACCACCCTTATTTCCTGGGGGAGGTCGAAGATGTCTATGTAGCCCGTCTTGCAAACGACAAAGGCATGTTCGATGCTGTTTTCCAGTTCGCGGATGTTGCCGGGCCAGCAGTAATCCATGATAAGGCGCATGGCATCGTCCGTAAAGCCGTTTATTTTCTTTCCCGTTTCCTCATTGAATTTCCTGATAAAGTGATCACACAGCAGGGGAATGTCGTTGCCCCGGTCCCTTAAGGGGGGAGTGTGGATAGTGAAGACCTTGAGCCTGTAATACAGGTCCTCCCTGAACCCGCCCGAGGCTATCAGTTCACGGAGATTTTTATTTGTCGCCGTCAATATGCGCATGTCTACCTTGATTTCCCTGTTATCACCCACGCGGCTTATCGTCTTTTCCTGGATGACACGAAGGAGCTTTAACTGAATGAGCGGGCTGATATCCCCGATTTCATCCAGGAAAATAGTCCCGCCTTCAGCCATTTCGAAACGGCCTATTTTATCCTTGTACGCCCCGGTAAATGATCCTTTGACGTGGCCGAACAATTCGCTTTCAAGCAGGGTTTCCGAGAGCGAAGAACAGTTAACGGTAATGAACGGTTTATTGTTCCGTTCGGAAAGCCCGTGGATGGCCCGGGCGACAAGTTCCTTCCCCGTGCCGCTTTCCCCCGTTATAAGGATGTTCGCGTTGGATTCGGAAGCGAGTTTTATCATTTCGTACAATTCCGTCATTTTTTTGTGCCTGCCGACCAGGTTGTAAAACCCGTTGGCGTTCTCTTCCCCTGATCGTTTGAAGATGACTTCGCAGTCGCTCATGGTGGAAATGTCGTGGATCATGAGTATGGAACGGGCCGGTTGACCTTCTTCAAATAAGGGCGCTATGCTCACAAAGACAAGTGAGTATTTCCCTTCCCCGTTTTTCACATATACCGTATTTTGAATTCGCTTTTCATCATCAATGCATGACTTGAAATCAATTTCATACAAATCGTTTTCTTTCTGGTAGAATTTTAATATATCCGATGTCCTGTTTTTTATCTGGTCCTTCCCGTATCCTAAAATCCGGGTAATCTCATTATTGCTGTAAAGGATTTTCTGTTCCTCTGATAACAGGATGATACCGGAAGGGGCCGCGTCTATTATTTTTTCAAGTGTCATTTTCGGCTGTCCTCAATATATTTATTATTTAGTTAACACTAATAAGTTAACTTAATGTTAACTTATTCAAAATGGAAAATAAATTCAAGATGTCAAAACCCCCTATTTAAACTGTTAAATTCTAATTTCTTTTAATATAGGGAATTATTATGCGAATTTTTAAATGGGGAACCTGTTTTTTTTGGCATGAAAATTGCATTTATATTGTCAGGAGGTCTGAAATGACAGAAACGACGAATACCAAACATTTAACAGATTCTGATTTTTCGGAATCAATAAAATCCGGGGTTTCCCTTATTGATTTCTGGGCAGAATGGTGCATACCCTGCAGGATGCAGACACCCATTCTTGAAAAAGTGCACCAGGCTGTCGGATCAAAAGCCTTGATAGGAAAGGTAAATGTTGATGAAAACATGGAAGTGGCTTCCGAGTACGGAATCATCAGCATCCCCACGCTCATCCTGTTCAAGGACGGCAAGGAAGTGAAGCGCTTTGTGGGGGTTCAGAATGATGCTGTTTTAAACAAGGCCATAGAGGACGCTATATAATATTGACCTGTTAGAAGGGAATCCCAGCGCAGCGGGTGAATGCCTGCTGCGGGGGGTTTTAAACATTTCCTGTATGTCAGTGAAAATAAAAAAAGGGCTGCCCATTTCATATATAGACAGCCCCTGAATATAGGGAGTTATCTTACAGAGCGAGGCTTCTTGCAAGAACTTCCATGGCAGCCAGTGAGGCCGCGTAACTTACCACGGGATAATTCAGCTGCATATCGACCGTGTATAAAAGTTCCCTTAACTGTAAGTACGGCTCAGTTGTTTCAGGTGAACCCGAACTGATATACATCTCATCCTCTTCCTCGCTTATTTCGTCTACGACACTGTTTGAGAATTCAATACGGCTTGATTTGGAGAGTGAGGTTGCCATGAGGGAGTCACCATAGTATGGATAGGCGATAGGGGTATCAAGGGGAGCGCCTCCGAAGTTCATGACTACGGATTGTGCACCAGAATGGTCGGCCACAGTAATATCGTAAGATCTTAAGCCGTTCGCTTTATAAAAGTCTTTACCATCGATTTTCACCTTACGGGGTACATAGAACTGGATTGTGGCATAGTCGTACATTGTTGATGGAGAATAACTGGATACTTTAAAGTCGGAAACGAATGTGGGAAGCGAATTAATGAATGCCCTGTTTTCAAGTACAAATCCGGAATTTTGATATTTGATCTGCCATTCCTCGGCAAGACCGTTTTCCTCCATCATCGTCATGAATTTTCCGCGATTCTCTGAGAATTTGTTAATCAATAAGTTTCTAAGACCGGGAATAATGTGGGGAGCAAGGTTCTCCGAAAGAAGCAGTTTTGCCTGTTCACTGAGCTTGTGCCGTATTTCATCAGGCGGGAGGTTCTTGTTGAAAGCAATTGTCGCCTTGTAAAGCATATTAATATAATTAGCCAGGTAGCGTAATACCTCCGGTGATGTAGGAAGCGACTTCAAGGGATTTTCCAGTTCAATATCATATAACCAGTTATGTTTAAAAATTCCGTCGTGATACGTAAAAGAGGATCCGTCCAGCTTTCCCACCGCGTTAACTTTAACAATACTTCTAAGGCTGATCTTGGTAGGATCCGTCAAAATTTTGTTTGCCAGTGTATTTGAATCGTCGGCATCCATTTCGTAAAATTGAACAGCCGACCTGTAAAATTCAGTTATGAGATTTGTCAACTGCAATATAGTTTCATTTACATCTCCCACATCATCATGACCGTCTAACACATCTGTATACACACTGGCCCAGTTGCACAGGGCGAGGATCGTTCCGTTAAACTCGTCTTTTAAGTCGTCCAGCCGATAGGTATCGATTTTTTCTTCCAGGCCTTTGATTTGACTTTGGATATCGAGCAATGTCTGGTCTATTTTATCAAACCGATCTTTCAATTCCTGGCTTAATCCCGGTTTTTGAGGATTGATTAAGTCTAGTATACCAAAACCCCAGCTTATAAATCCGCTGACAGGGCCTAAAAAAGATGTGAATGATTTTAATATGTCGCAAAGTGGTTCTATCTTGTCGAAAAAAAGATAGACATTTGCCACATTACTAATACCGGCTACTTTGAAAAGCGTTTCATATTTTTGATATTGTTTCTGCATTTCCAGGCTGTTGGGATTAAGGAAATCGGCCACCGCTTCCTTAAACTCAAAGAATTGCTCGGTGGCGTTCACAAAATTGTCTATCGGTACCTGTATTGTTTTGCCTTTTTTTTTCAATTCTTTGACCATTTCATCTATTCTGCTTGAATCGGAATTTTCATCACAAATGATATCCCCGACTTTCATGACCTTATACAGCTTCAGATAATTTTTAATAAAGTTGTGATCTATGGTATCCGTGTCGGGGACGATTTCGGGAAACAGAACCTCCCGCACCATCGCTTTAAAAGAGATACCGATGGTATTTGCGATATTGTTATCCACGTAGTCTGCAATCTCGCTGTATTCGTTTGCCACCAGTTCGTCGATGATGGCGTCGGCGTTAAGAAGCATTGCCGAATCTATAGGTGACATTGTGTAGCATTTTGAATCAGGTAAAACACCATCATCAATAGGCACTTCCTCCACAGGATCCGTTCCGCCGCCTGATGTCATGGGATTCTGGCATGATACGATCAATACCCCCAGTACCAATAAAACTAAAAACCTTTTCATAATATAACTCCTTATTCTTTTGAAATAAAATTTTAAATTCCGAATGGTATCGGATTTTTATTTCTCTTTACACGTAACAGGTATTGCAAGTACCGTGCCAGATAATACACTTGTTAATTCTTTGTATTATAAGGAGTTATTTTTTAATAAAAAATAATGAATTATCGATTTGGAATAATAAATGAATGATCAATAGACAGGGAAGGGATAAAAAAATTATAATTATTTATAATGCAAGGAGATACGTGTTATGATATTTTCATGGGCCCGTCATGAAAATTTCATAGCAGGTGGATTATTTATTTTTCCTCTTTTTTTTGTCTTTCCATTTGGAAAGGGCATCCGCCAGGGTATAGTTTGTTCCCTCATCCTCATCCTGGTTTTTCAGGAACCGGTTGACTTCCCGCTTGTTCACCTTTTCGCCTTTGCGGTTTTGAAAGTCCTTCAGGCTTTCCCGGTGACCGCACGAGCAGCGGAATGATTTCTTATCGCCTTCCCCGGTCATTTCCATTTTTTTATGGCATACCGGGCAGCGGGCGTTGGTGTTCATCGATATGTTCTTCCTGTAACCGCAGTCCCTGTCCGGGCAGACGAGCATCTTGCCCCTCTTGCCGGAAACGGCAAGCAGATTTTTGCCGCATTGCGGGCATTCGTCCCGTGTAATATTGTCATGGTGATATTCACTTTTACTCGTCTTGATTATTTCCACCAGGGAGGCGGCGTACTTCCGCATTTCACGGATAAATCCTTTCGGGTCCAGGCTCCCGCTGCTGATTTTCTGGAGTTTCTGTTCCCACCTGGCCGTTAATTCCGGGGATTTTAAATCTTCGGGTACCAGTGAAATGAGCTGGATGCCCTTGGAAGTGGGTACGATTTGTTTGTCCCTGCGCTCCATGTAAAAAGTATCGAACAGTTTTTCGATTATCTCGGCACGGGTTGCCGGTGTGCCCAAGCCGGATGTTTTGGCCATCGCATCGCGGAGCGCCTTGTCATCAATGAACTTACCCGCATGCTCCATAGCGGAAAGCAACGTTGCTTCCGTATAACGGGCCGGCGGTTTGGTTTTGTTGTTTACCAGGGAGGTGTTTGTTATTTTCAGGGACTGCCCCTCCCTGAGTTCCGGGAGATGCTGGTCCTTTGATTCTTCTTCATCCTCTTCTTCGGTATCCTGATCGGCAGTATTGCCGTATACCGCCTTCCATCCCCTGTGTTTCACCCGTTTCCCATTGGCGGTAAACAATTCATCGGTAATAGTTGCCTTTACCTGTGTCCTGTCGTATTCAAAGGGAGGGTAGAAAACGCTGAGGAAACGTTTCGCTATCAGGTCGTATACGTTTTTTTCCTCGGAGGCCAGGTCATCCATGTTCAGGTCCTGTTCCGTGGGGATGATGGCGTGGTGGTCCGAGACTTTGGTCCCGTCGACAAACCGTTTTGTGACATTAATGCCCTTCTTGAGGATTTCATTGACATAAGGCGAGTACAGGTTGATGGCCATGCCCTGGAGACGATCCTTCAGAGTGGGGACTATATCCTCTGTTATGTGGCGTGAATCCGTGCGCGGGTAGGTAACGAGCTTGTGCCGTTCGTAGAGACGCTGCATGATGGAAAGGGTTTTCTTGGCCGAATAACCGTACCGCTTGTTTGCGTCGCGCTGCAGTTCGGTCAGGTCATACGCAAGGGGATGCGGTTCTTTTTTCGCTTCCTTTTTTATTTCCGTAACTAAAGCGGGCTTCCCCTTTATTTTGTCCAGGATGGCCTCCGCCCTTTCCCTGTTGAAAATTCTTGTCTGGGATGTTTTTTTATCGATCCAGCGCAGGGTGAACCCTCCCGTCTTCGCCTCGATCATCCAGTAATCCTTCGGCACGAACGAACGGATCTCCTTTTCCCTCTGAACAACGAGGGCGAGGGTGGGGGTCTGTACCCTTCCGGCCGAAAGCTGCGCCGAAAATTTACATGTCATTGCCCTGGTCGCGTTCAGCCCGACGAGCCAGTCCGACTCGGCCCGGCATTTGGCGGATTGATACAGGTTGTCATATTCGGAACCGGGACGCAGCCGGGCGAAACCATCGCGTATGGCCCTGTCTGTCTGCGAGGAAATCCAGAGCCTTTTAAACGGTTTTTTCCAGCCCGCTTTTTCCAGAATCCACCGCGCCACCAGTTCCCCTTCGCGTCCGGCGTCCGTGGCTATAATCATTTCCCCTATGTCCTGGCGTTGGATAACGCTTTTTGTCCTGTAGAAATGCTTACCTGTTTTTTTAATGACTACTGTTTCCAGTTTTTCTGGAAGCATGGGCAGGGTGAGCAAAGCCCATTTTTCGTATTTCTTGTCATAATGGTCCGGCGTTGCCAGTTCCACCAGGTGGCCCAAACCCCAGACAATCACGTATTGACTGCCTTCCAGGAAGGACTCTCCTTTTTTACTGCAGCCTAAAACCCTGGCTAAATCCCTGGCAACGGACGGTTTTTCCGCCAGGACTATGGTTTTACCCACGACATTTATCCCGAATCAAATTAACTCTCCATCCCCTGCTATAATTTCTTGAACTTGACGACTTGTTCTTTTGTGGTTACTGACATGATATTATTATCAACCGTGATCCTGAAAATTTCCTCGCCATTGTCCACTTCCAGTGTTTCTCCGTTCAATGTACCCTTGAATATCTTGGAGGAGTTCATTGGAATGACGAAATAATTGTGTTTTTCCGTTGTTACAATGGTTACCGTTGCCTGTTCATTGCCTACTTCGCCCCATGTGCCGAGAAATTTATCAAACCAGTCTCCGGGCAATATTCTTTCCCCGACAAATTTGTCGGTTTCAGATTGAAACATGAGGGTTCCGTCCTCGAAATAGAATTTGTATTTTACTTCCTTGACCGTCATTTCAATGGTATCACCAACCAGGATTCCCCCCTGGGACGTCTTGAATCCGCTTAACTTGATTTCATACACGTTGTCATTGGGTTCGGAAATGACGGCGCGTCCTCCGTACTTGTTATTGACGCTCATCAAGGCCCAGTCTCCTGTAAAACCCGTAGGGGGTTCGGAACAGGAATTGACAAGAAGTAATGCGAAAATTAAAAATGCGAAGCATGTTTTCATCTTAAGAGTCATGACTTTCGACCTCCAATGGTTTCCAGTATATGTTTTCCTTTAAAAAGTTTCAAGGCGGTATCCGTATTGGTCGGTGGGTATATCGTCGCCGGGATGTAACACCGCTATACAGCTGATTATTGCATACCCGTCTCTACGTATTTTTTTTCCATTGCGCATGGATACGCTGTGCGTGGTCAATATCACCGTCATTCAGTTTCTGGAATATGGCGACTATCCTGGAATCGCTTTTTTTTGTCATGAATTTCTGGTAATGCAATTCACCGGCTGACTGCTCCAGTTTCAATGCGTATTGGAACGCCCCGTCACGGGAGGGTGGTGTGTTCCCGAATTGTTTTATTTTTTCCTTGATTTCCTTGATGGCGGTTTTCATCGCATCGAGGTTATCGTAAATCATCTGTTCGGGAAATATATTGGTTGAAAACAGCGTGTCTCTGGTTTCCATCACGGACCTTAAGAGGGAAGCATGGTTTTTTTCCTCGATACAAAGCTGCCACCAGAATTTCTTGTCTTCCGCGAAAATTTCACTGTAAAGAAAATACAGGTCGGAGACGGACATCTCCAGTCGTATTGCCTCATCCAGCAAATTTAATATTCTGTCTTCCGTTTCCATCGTTGTTACCTTCTGTATATCAAGAATAGAAAAAAGTGGAAAATAAGTCAAATGCGGCAGTTGTCATATCAACCCGGGCAAACGGGATTGATTTAACACGGTATTTGACTTAAATTATATCTATATCCTGATTAACCAAAGGATGGTCGTTCATGAAACGTTACCTGTTATTGTTCGCGGTTGCGATTCTCCTGTTTTCCTGTGATAAAAAGGACCAGACCAGTCCGCCCGGACAACCGGGAGAACCGGTGGAATGGAAGGCGGAAGCGCAATCGCTTCTTGACCTCTGGCTTTCTTCCCAGAACAGGGGAGATTTTTCGCTTTATTCATCCGTATATGACGGGGAATTCACCGGCATCAAGCGCTCCGGAACAAGCACCTGGGCGTATAAGCATGATAACTGGCTCAAGGACAGGAAGAAAATGTTCGCCCGCCGGATGACGGTTACGATGGAGGACCTTGCCCTTGAAAAAGAAAAGGAACTTATCCTGGCAAAATTCAGGCAGACCTGGGAATCGGGAACATACGAGGACCAGGGTCCAAAAATCATCATCATGAAATACAGGGAAAACAGGTTGTACATTGTAAAAGAAGAAATGCTGCAGTCCACCATAATCAGTACCCGGAAGGAAACGTTTAAAAGCACAGCCGATGTTCTCAAGTATGCTGTCTATTTTATCCTGTCGGACAACCTGGTCGTTCTCGGCCAGCGCGCCGATCCCGGCTGGGCTTCCGGAGAACCGGAGGAAGCAGGCGGCAACGGCATCTGGGCCGCTGTACGACGGGTGAATCGTAAGTCTCTGCCGGATTCCGTCCGATCGGAACTCAAAACCGAATTCATGGTCTACGACAAGAATAACAACTCACAAAAGGCTTCGGTCTATGAGTTCTACGTGTACACCGGCTTTATTCCCCATTTCGGAACGCTGACGTACTGGGAACAGGAAGGCGTGACAGAGGATGAGAGGGCCCAGCGCATCTGGGAGGAAGGGTCGGCAGCGCCGGGAGGCACGCTGCTTGTGGGAAAACTTGATTCGGATGCCTTCAAGGGCATCTGGGCCCATCCGGCTTCCCTGGAGCCGCCGTATTTTTATTCGTCCGTTCCGCCGGGAGCGGCGAAGGACGCGCTGAACCGCGAGGGCAAAAACCTGGGAGAGTATAAAGATTTTTACTCGGCGTATAACAACCTGCCGGATGAGGAGAAGGAATATTTCAGTACTGAATTCACGGTAAGGGCCTACGGTTACAGGGAGGAGCGGCCATGGTACCTGGCCTCTTTCCAGGAAGGGAACCCGTGCGGCGCGGACGTCTTCGCCGATATCAATGTGATATGGCAGAAAGGTGAAGAAGACAAGTACCTGCTTTCCGCGGTTTTGTCCAATGTCAACCCTGTTCCCCTTTCCGTTTTCGACCTTGACCATGACGGCAGGGCGGAATTCCTTTTTTACGGATACTACGGATGTGTGTATTCCCTTGCCAGCCAGACGATAGATGCCGAACTCAACATCCCGTACTATGACTGTCCCTGCTAAACGGCAGTATTTTACCCGTTATACGATACCCAGCCCCTGGATTACGGAGATCATGATGGCGGCGGCCATGATGGAGCCGATTTGACCGCCCGTGTTGGCGCCCATGGAATGCATCAGGAGCCAGTTGTTCGTGTCGTATTTGCGCCCCTCGTTCTGCACGACGCGGGCGGCCATGGGGTAGGCCGAAATGCCGGCCGCGCCTATCAGGGGATTGATTTTACGTTTTGACAGGTGGCACATCAGCTTTCCGAACAGCACGCCGACAACCGTGTCCAGGCAGATGGCAATGAAGCCTAGGACAAAAACGATAGCTGTCCGGACCTGAAAAAAGTTTTCTCCCTTCATCGTTGAACCGATAGTGATGCCCAGTAACAGTGTCACTACATTTGTAATCTCGTTTTCCGCGGATTTTGTCAGCCTGTCCACGACCCCGGATTCCTTCAGGAGATTTCCCAGCATGATCATTCCCATAAGCGGTGCTCCCATCGGGGCTATCAGGCAGGTGACGATTGTCACAATGATTGGAAACAGAATCTTTGCCGATTTGGAAACGGTTTTCTCGGGATATTCCATTTTAATAACACGTTCCTTCCTTGTCGTCAGCGCGCGCATGATCGGAGGCTGGATGAGAGGCACCAATGCCATGTAGGAATAGGCTGCCACGGAAACGGCACCTAACATTTTGGGCGCGTATTTTGAGGCCACAAAAATCGAAGTGGGGCCGTCACAGGCCCCGATAATACTGACGGCGACGGAATCCAGTTGGCTGAAATTAATGAACGGGAGGGATGCAATGGCGAGCGCAATGCCGAGTGTCAGGAAGATTCCACACTGGCCCGCGGCTCCCAGAAGAAGGATTTTTGGATTGGCAAGCAGCGGACCGAAGTCCGTCATGGCGCCGATCCCGATGAAAATCAAGCAGGGGAAAATTTCGGTAACAATGCCGGTTTGATAAAAGAAATAAAGAAGCCCGCCTTCCGATGTCAATCCGGTCAGTGGGAGATTCGCCAACAGGGCGCCGAACCCGATGGGAAGAAGCAGCAATGGTTCATACCCCTTTTTAATGGCAAGAAAGATGAGGAGGCACCCGACACCTATCAATACGATATTGGGAATCGTCAACGCGGCGAATCCCGAAATAAACGTTTTTAATGCGGAGAGAATGGCCTCGATCATGCTTTCCCTCCCTTCTCCTTAGATTCCCTGTAGGGAAAGATGATTTTGATCAGGCCCATGATGAGGCTTAAGAAAAACAGGCTTAACAGCGTTCCGCCCATTCCCACTATAAACATGGTTACGCCGAAGGTAAATGAATCCATAATTCCTCCCTGTTACTAAATAGTAAGTGACTCCGGCAGCCCTGTCAAGCGAATGAGGGTTTCGGTAAAAAATCACTGAACTTCAAATAAGAATTTTATTCATTATCGGGACTGCATGGAAGAGATGATTTTCATGGCTGCCCGGGCTGAATCATCCGTGTACTTAAATCCGCCCATTCGTGCCGTCGCAGAACTCAGTCTGTGAAACCGCCGCATGGATGCCGAAAGATCGCGCCAGCTGTCGGTTACATCCATGCCTGAAAATACTTCCCGGGTTTCCTTCATTATCTCGGCGCTCACCCAGTTTTTCATTTTCTTGGCATAATAGCTCCGGCTAAGCAGCCATCCCTTTTGTGCCGATTCATGCCACTCGATCATCCGTATGAGGCATTCCTTGGTATCCCAGTTGCAGTACTTTGAGTGCCACATGTCGTGACGGTGCAATGCCTTGCCGACCTTGTACGCCTCATACCAGAACATGTTGACAATTCTAAAAAATTCCGCCCGTTCCGGTTTGACCACCAGTTCCCCCGTACCCGTGGGCGGAACCAGTTGACCGGCGAGTCCGTCCTTGTCACCCAGAACCCTGTACCCCTGATCGTACATCGGGTCGATTGTCCCGCTGTTTACCATCTCTTCGAGGATTTTAAGGGGTTCGAACGTGATATCCACCTCGGTGCCGTCATCGAACACGAGGAGATTCGTCGTGCCACCCTCGTTTTGGTTCCGCTCACAGGCAATCAGCCGTCCCAGTTTCGAGGTCCATTTTTCCAGGTCATTAAAGGGCCCTGTGTCCGTACAGAAGGCGCTCACATCGAAATCCGACCATTGATCGATGTAGCCGTCCTTGGCCAATGAGCCGACAAGGATCAGCGAGCGGATGGTACTTTCACTTTCGATCCAGGCCATCATGTTTCTGTACACAGGTTTTGAAAACAATTCCTCTTTTTCCATAAAATTCTCCCCGCTGATTATAACAGGAGGATAAAGAAATATCTATTCATTTGGGACGGGCTATAACCCGTCTGACCGTATGAATCAATGTTCCGCCTGTCTATGCACAGGGGAGAAAACCGCGTTATATAACTTTGCCAAGCGCTGTCCTCTCAATTTCAAACACGGATACCCCGGGTTGAACCGGTTCGATATACCGGGGAAGAAACTCTTTGGCCCCATTGTCTTCTTCCAGAACTATATTATACCGGCTTAGGAATGACTGTAATCCGGAAGGATTATAGCCGTGAATCCAAAGCTTCTTTTTATTCACTACGGAATCATGGAATTTCTCAAGACCGGCCGGGATGAATGACCCCTGGAGAAATGCTGACGGAATATAGGTGAACACTGTCAGAGAACCTTTTTTTGTTTTTGAAAAAAAGGAGAAGGTATCCTCGTTCACTTCTTTGGGTATATACTGGGTCACTCCTTCCCAGATAAAGAGGGCCCGCATTTCCTCAGAATACCCGGCCTGCTTCAATTCCTTTTTAAAATCCTGCCTGTTGAAATCCACCGGAACATAAACAAGATTCTCCGGAACCTGTTTCATGAATTTATTATTTTTTTTCCGTTTGAACCGGATAACCGAGGGATGGTCGATTTCGAAATAGGGAATTTTTTCGATCCCGGGTATCCTGAAAACTCTCGTATCCATCCCGGCTCCAAGGTTTACTACGGCATCGATACTGCCATCTGCCAGGCATTTTTCAAGAACATCATCGATATACCGTGTTCTGCAGTACATCCAGCCAAGCAGGCCGGGAGTCATTTTTTCACGCACTTCCATTAACGACTTGAATTTTTCCGGGTTTTTCATAAGTTGCAGAAAAAATTTATACGGCAATGTTAAATAGTTTTCCGCGTACGGATCATTGAAAAGCCGTTTTCCTTCCGGATACAGCATTTCCACAGCCCTGAAAAAAGCTGCGCCTATTGAAGATTTTTGTGCCTCTTTCATTTTCTACCTCCTGTTTGGACTGACTGCCAGTCGGTCATTATATAAAAAAAATTATCGGGACCTCTAAAAACCTCGATTTTTAAGGGTTTTTATTCGGAATACAACCTTAAAAGGTAGTTTTAGAGGTGCCATATGGTCAAGTTAACCGCCGCCTATGGTGGCAAGCCGCCACGTAAGGCGGAATTTTCTTTAGTAAATAATTTTTTAACGTGCTCAAGGTTATACCCCTTGAAACTCCCCTCCGGAGCTCCCAGTATTTTTTCAACGGTAAAGGCAAACATATCCATGCGTTCCTTTATGCGTTGAATTGCCTTTTTACTGTCCCTGCTGTCCAGGATTATCCTGCTGATTGCTTCATTCGCGTTGACTATAATCTCCATTATAATAATGCCGGTGACATCCGGATCAACGGGATAAAAAACGCCTTCTTTTATGCCCTGCCTGATAACCTCGGAATAAAAGGGGGCTGCTTTGGCAATGGATTTCTGATTGATCTTATCCCGGAGCAGAACATTGTCATCCGTGTAAAGCACCTGTAACAGGATAATGACTTCTTTTCTGGCCATTTTAAGCTCTGCCGTTTCTTCAAAAATCCTGTTCAGTTTTTTAATGGCATCGTCATTTACCTTCAACAGGTTACTGAGTTTTCCGACAATAGCGCCAATGACCCTGTCCGTCATTTTCTCCAGGACATCGAGTTTGGATTTGAAGTGATAATAAAATGTCCCCTGGGCCACATTGAGCGATTGGACAATATCGCTGACCGAGGTCTTTTGATATCCTTTGGTGTAAAACAGCATTTGAGCCGCATTGAGTATTTCTTCTTTCCTGATTTCCGGTTCTTTTGAAATTCGTGTCATATCGGTTCCTTATACTGACTGACTATCAGTCAGTAATAATTTAAACCAGGATAAGGTATTCGTCAAGCCTTTTTCATAAGAATTATAATCAGACTTTTTATAATGGCAGCAATTCTCAATTTAACCGATTAGAAAGCACTTTCATGTTTTAAGAGTAAATTTTGATATAGGAGTACGTTTCAAAATGAGAATTGCTCTTATAATACCCTGAAAAAAATCAATAAAAAGTGTTAGAATACCAGTGAGGTCCTGAATGCTTAAAAAGAGTCATTATGCACGAATTGAAAAAATAATCCTGGTTTTGATCGTATTGTTTTTAGTAACCCTCCAGGACCTGTATTCCTCACCGATGAATCTCACATTCACAATATGGACCGGGAACAGGGACCAGATTGCGCTGCTTCAGTCGTTCATAGACGAGTTTAATGCGAAATCAGGTGCCGAGGTAACGGTTGATTTCCAAACCATTCCTTTCAGTGAATATACGACCAAACTCGTGCTTCAATTACAGGGAGTCAACCCGCCGGACCTGGGATGGATACTGGAAACCACGGCTCCCGGCTTTATCGATGCCCACACCCTCGTGGACCTTACGGATGCATTGAAGGATTATGATCCTGGTGACTTCATTGCCCCTGCCATGCAGCTCTGGCAAAGGGAAGGGAGAACATACGCCATTCCTTTTTCCACCTCACCGTTTTTCGTTTTTTACAACAGGGACCTGTTCAGGAAAGCGGGTATCCCGGCACCGGATGCTCTCCTGGAGAAAGATACCTGGACCTGGGCGGCATTCCGTGAATCCGCCCTCAAAGTAAAAAAGGCAACCGGGGTTTACGGCTTCCAGGGGACGGACGGGCAGATGTATGACGCCAGGATATGGCATACCCTCGTGCCTGTTATCCGTTCATACGGCGGTGATGTATGGAAGGGGAAAAGCGTGCTGATAGACGCAGAGCCGTCGGTAAAGGCCATCACCCTGATTCACGAAATGCTTACCGTGGATCATTCCATTGTTCCCCCCGGCAGCCTTAGTGATTTTTTTACCGGTGCGGCCGCCATGACCTTCGGGCAGTTGTCCCGGGTTTCCAAGCTGGCATCCGTTGACTGGGTATGGGGAATCGTCCCGATGCCGAAAGGCCCCGCAGGCTACTGCCCGGTCATCGGGCAGGCGGCGATCGGGGCTTTTTCCAGGGGGAAGCATAAAGAAGTAGCCGCGAAGCTTGTCGCATATATGACGTCATCGCACTGTGTCGCCCGGATGGCGGGAATCTGGCCTCCGGCGCGTTTGTCCGTATTGAACGATAAAGCGTTTTTTAATTCCAATGCTTTTTTAAGCGCCGATATCATGAAAACCACCGTGGCGGAATCCATCAGGAAGGGGTGTATAATGCCGGCACATTCCCTGTTTCCACAGATCGAACTGGAGACAAGACCGCTTTTTGACAGGCTGTGGAGGCCGGATGCGGACGTAAAAGCCCTGCTCAAACAGATTGCACAAATCATGCGGAAATATATAAAATAGGTTTAATGGCCGGCCGCACATCAAGGAAGCGTAAAATAAACGGGGTCCTCCTTTCTGAAATCATGACGGGGTGGCTTTTCATCGCCCCCCAGATGATAGGATTCATTGTCTTCGTACTTGTTCCCCTGGTTTCCGTATTTTATTTTTCCCTGCAGGAAAGAAACCTGCTGTTCGGCACCGTGAACTATGTTGGTCTGGATAATTACGTGCAACTGGCAACGGATGATATGTTCTATAAAACCCTGTTTAATTCCCTGATTTTTTCCGCCGGGATTGTCCCGTTGAGCGTCGGGTTCTCCCTGGCGTTCGCTTTTCTTCTGGTACGCAGGTTCAGGGGTGCGGGTGTTGTGCGGTCATTGATTTTTCTCCCCGTGGTAACATCCGCGGTCGCCTGGTCGATCGTCTGGAAGCTTTTCCTCCAGGGCGGCGAACAGGGGGTGCTTAATTCCTTTCTTGCCCTGTTCGGCATTACGGGACCCAACTACCTGCGGGAGCCGGGATGGGCCATGGCGAGCGTCATTGCCAGCCGTGTCATCAAGAATCTCGGGTTGAACGTCCTGATTTTTATGAGTGCCATTATCAATATTCCCGAAACTCTGCTGGAGGCGGCGCGCATTGACGGGGCTAATGGATGGATGATGCTGTTCCGGATCAAGCTTCCGCTGCTCATGCCAGCTTTTCTCATGGTAACGATTGTCACCGTCATCGGGAGCCTGCGTGTTTTCGATACCATAAAACTCATGACAGACGGAGGACCCGAAGGTTCGACGATGGTCCTGGTTTATTATATCTACCACATCGGATTCAAAATGTTCCGGATGGGGGAGGCCTCCGCCGTATCGGTAATCCTGTTTTTTATCGTGCTTGGTTTGACCGTGGCCCAATGGGCCGTGAGGAGGAAGGTGTCTTACCATGAAGAGAAATGACCGGGCTTATCTTCGCATCGTGAAAAAAATGGGACTCCTTTCATTTGTTCTGCTTGCCTGTCTCCCGTTTATCTACCCCTTCTGGTGGATGACGGTGAATTCATTGAACACGGCGGCCGGGATTTTCGGCCTGCCGTCCCTGCTGCCCTCTTCATGGCTATGGTCGAATTACATTGAAGTTTTTGTCCACCAGCCGTTCGCCCTTCATTACCTGAACAGCATTGTGGTTGCCGTGGCGGGAACTGCCGGCAATATTATCGTGGCGTCATTGTCCGGTTATGCCTTTGCCCGCATACGCTTTCCCGGACGGACGGCAGCCTTTATCCTTCTATTGACGGCTTTAATGATGCCCGTGGAGATAACGATCGTACCCCTTTTCTTCCAGATGAACGATTTCGGTTTAACGGACACCCTGTTTCCGCTCATCCTTTTGGCTGTTTTCGGGGCGCAGGGCGCGTTTTCCTCCTTCATGATGCGTCAATATTTCATAACGTTTCCCAGGGAACTGGAAGAGGCGGCTGCCATCGACGGCCTTTCAACGGCCCGTACTTTTTTTCGAATAATCGCACCGCTTGCCTGGCCGGTCATCGGCTCCGCATCTATTCTCTGTTTTCTTTTCAGCTGGAATTTGTTCCTGGAACCTCTTGTGTTCATCGACAGCCTGAATAATTTTACGCTTCCGCTCTCCCTGGCGAATTTCAGCGATACATACGGACTTCCCCGATGGAATATCCAGCTTGCGGCGACCACCCTTTCCGTGCTTCCTGTTTTCCTGGTCTATGCCCTGTTTCAATCGAAGATAAGGAGTGCCATGGTGAGTTCCGGACTCAAGGAATAACTCGAGGAAATACCTGATGACCCTGCCCGGGAGACCGAGGATTTTAAAAAGGTTCTGGTAACAAAAGGCGCTTTCATTGTATGATAAGCCCGTATGACAGATCATGGCGGCAGTGAACCATTCAAGAAAATTACCCTGAAGGATATAGCCCGGGCCACGGGTGTTTCCTATGCAACCGTTTCCGCCGTTTTGAGGCGGAAAACAACGGGAACGATCCGGGTTTCGGACCAGACGCGTAAAGAAATCCTGAAAGCCGCCAGGAAAATGGGATATGTTCCCAATTTGCTGGCACGGGCTTTAAAAGGCGGTAAAAATTCACTTATCGTGGTTTTTACCTTTGAAAAGGTGTTTCCCGTTGATGCGAGGAACGAGTATTATCCTTTTTTTGTCGGCATTGAAGAGGAAGCGGAAAAACAGGGATTCGACCTGCTTATTTTAAACAACAGGCCGCTGGACGAGGAAAGTACATCCAAGTTTTCCCGTATTTTAATGGCGGACGGGGCCATAATGATTGGCGTACACAGGGTCGAAGAGAGATTGAAGTCCCTGATCGACCGTAATTTCCCGATTGTTTTTGTGGGCCGCAGGGAGATTAAAGGCTGTGAAACGAACTGGGTGACGTTCGATTACAGAACCATCATTCACTCCCTGCTTGATTACCTGTCATCGGAAGGCGTAAAAAGCTTTCTTTATGTGAAAAGCCAGACAAAGGCTTACGAGCCCTACTCGGACCGGGAAGTTTTTTTAAAGGAAGCAGCCGGCCTCAAAGGGATGGAAATGGCCGGAATCGTAGAAATGGCGGAAGCAGGCACTGTGAAAAAAGGAATAAAGTCACTTGAAGGAGCGGAAGCCGTTGTCTTTGACCGTATCACGACTGCGCTTTCAATCCAGGAAGAGAAGGAAGCTCCCGGCATTCCCCCGGAGCGGATTCTCATTCTTGAGGATAACTGGACGGGACAGCCCGTCACATGGACGCACTGGACATCCGAACGGCAGAGACTGGGTACGGAAGCTGTCAAATTACTCGTCCAGCTGATAGACGGGACAGAAGACTCTCCCGTTCACAGGATGATTCCCCTTCAGATGATTCCTTTTAAATCCTGAAAATCAAATACCCGGACTCAGTTTCCCCTTGCGAGGGCGATGGTGGTGATGCCCCGGCCGCCTGCTTCGTAAAACATGTACCTTACGGAATCGGCAGTGATGAGGAACGGGGCGGCTGACCTCCCGTAATCGGGCGCACCGGCCAATGGAGCGTGAAAGACGCCTCTGTGGTTCTCCCGGGAAAAATCGCTTCCTACTTCCGTTAAATAGATATTACCTTTGCTCCCGTGATAGATGACATTGAAACCGCCTGAGAACCGATAGAACGAGGGCCCCGAGAGGTTCGTGTCCCCATCGCCTTCAGGCCTGACGAGGTTGGGATCATAGGGCGTGAATTTTTTTCCATCATTGGAAATCGATACGCCTATTTTCCTGCCGTCTCCCGTGCCGATAAGCAGCATGGTAAACATGACGTACCGGTTGGATTTTCCGGGGATGGTGTGTTCGAACACTTTCTGGTAAGAGCATTCGGTGTAACCCGAGCCGAACTGGGACGCCGTCAATGCGACTCCCCCGTATCCCCAGTTGACGCCGTTCGTGGAATATGCCCAGCGGACCGTCGTGTTCTCGCCGTGGAAATACATGAGGTATTTATTGTACTGCGGCAGCCAGACCACCTGGGCCGCGGAAACGTGCGAGACGCTGTATTTCCCGGGCCAGTTCCGGCTGACAATGGGATTGCCGGGGTACTCGGTGTAAGGCCCTTCGATGTTGTTCGCATAGGCCAGGCAGATACCGCCGGGGGCGTTGTGCGGTGCATAGTAGAGGTAATACCGTGCCAGCGGGGCGGACAGATGGAGGGAAGCGTCAATCACGCAGGGAAAAATGAATTCTCCCGTGGGATTGTACCTGATATTTGACGGTAATACAGTTTTTATGTATTTGTATACCGGGAAGCCCGGAATGCTTTTGGAGGTTTCCGCATTTTTCTCCAATCCGGCTTGACCGATGCCCGGTAAAGGCAGGCTGCAGCCGGTAATGATCACCAGGGCGGCTGAAAGAATAATTCCCCCGAGGGGTATTGTTTTTGTTTTTTTTCCTTGAAACATTTTGTTTTCTCCATAATTACATGTTTAATCATAGTATCATGGATATTTGAATCTGGCAAGCATTATTTACTGCTATGTAGATTTCTGTTTTTTACCCTGATTTTCATAAAATTGGTCAAAAGTGTTATAAAGGGCCTGATTTTTGTAAACTTATTACTTTTTGGGCGCTTTCTCTTGACTTTTTTCCAGGGAAGGGCTATCTTCGAAGTAAACGATGTAAACGAATATCGTTTACATCGTTTAGGAGGTAAAATGTCCGGTACAGGGTCTAAAAGAGAAAATATTATGAAATCCGCTACCCGGATTATTTTAGTGGAGGGATTTTCCCGGATAACCATGGAGGAAATGGCCCGCAGGCTGGAAGTCAGCAAGAGGACTCTCTACAAGTATTTTCCCAACAAGGAAAAACTCATATCGACGATCGTTGATACGGAGCTTGCCGGATTCAGGAAAAAATTCGATGCCGTGATAAACAACAGGGACCTTGAATTCCCCATGAAGATGGCGGCCATACTGAAATCCATAACAGAGCAGCTTTCCCGTTTTTCGGAGAACGTTATCCGTGATATCTACCACCATGCGCCCGGTGCCTGGGACAAGATACATGGTTTCCGGAAAACCTTCATTTTTCACAGGGTGGATGAACTTTTCAGAACAGGCATCAAAAAAGGGTATATAAGGAAAGACATCAATTTCAAGATTGTTCTGCCTATTTTTTTCAACACGGCCTACAGCCTGCTGAACCCGGAGCAGATTCTTTCCATGCACGTTTCCGCGCAGGACCTTTTTGAATCGTTGATGAAAATAATTTACGGCGGAATCCTTACCGATGAGGCCAGAACGGAATTTTTAAAGTCCTACAGCAAGGACGGTGTAAAAGGAGTAATTGGCAATGAAAAATAAATTACCTTCATGGTTGTTTTTACCGGCACTGCTGGTTCTGTTATCCGCGTGCTCGGATGACGGTATCGGCATCGAGGCATCCGGGAACATCGAGGCAACGGAAGTCCGGGTCGGCACAAAGGTTGCCGGCGAAATAATTGAAATGCCCGGCCAGGAAGGCCAGTTCGTGAAGCCCGGTGATGTGATTGCCCGGATTGATCATTCCTCCCTGGACCTGCAACTCGGCCAGGCAAAAGCCGGCATGGATTTTGCCCAGGCACAGCTTGCCCTTATCATGAAAGGCGCACGTACTGAAGATATTGTTTCAGCCCAGGACCAGATGGAACAGGCCGGAACCAGCCTGAAAATGGCGGAGGATGATTATAAAAGAATGAGCAGCCTCTTCAAGAAGGGTAGCGCAACCCAGAAGCAGCGGGATGACGCGGAAATGCTGTACAAGCGTGCGCGGACGCAGTATAACACGGCGCAGTTGACGCTCAAGAAGCTGAAAAACCTGGCCCGGCCCGAGGAAATAAAGTCCGCAGAGGCCAAGCGGGACCAGGCCCTGTACACGGTCAAACTGCTGGAAAAAATGATAAGCGACTGCGCCATCGTTTCCCCTGTTTACGGCGTCATAACGGATAAGCTTGCCGAACAGGGAGAACTCGTCGGACAGAACACGTCGCTTTTCGTTGTATCGGACTTAAGCACCGTGTTCCTGATGATTTACGTGCCGGAGCCCGTGCTGGGCCGGATAAAACTGGGCATGGATGTCGAGGTGCGGACTGACAGTTTTCCCGATACCGGGTATCCGGGCAGGATTGTCTACATTTCCCCGCTGGCCGAATTCACTCCCAAGAACATCCAGACAAAGGATGAGAGGGTCAAGCTCGTGTACGGGGTGAAGATTGAGATTGATAACAAGGACGGAATTTTCAAACCGGGAATGCCAGCCGATGCGCGGATAACAATGAAATAAACCCGGGTGCGAAGGAAGGAATGCCATGGACGATACCGTCATTTCCATAAAAGAGCTCACCAAAAGATTCAAGGACATAGACGCGGTGAACGGTATTTCGCTTGATATCGGGAAGGCCGAAATGTTCGCCTTTGTCGGGCCTGACGGTGCCGGGAAAACCACCCTGTTGAGAATGTTATGCGGTATTATCGAACCGGCCGGGGGAGGCGCCTCGATTCTCGGGCTGGACCTGGTCAGCCAGATTGGTGAAATAAGGAAACATATAGGGTATTTGTCCCAGAAGTTCAGCCTGTACGGCGATTTGTCGGTCGATGAAAACATAGAATTTTTCGCGGAAATACACGGGCAGACGGAGGAATTCGAACAGAGACGGGAAAGGCTCCTGGATTTTACCCGCTTGACGGAGGCCCGCGGGCGCCTGGCGGATAAACTTTCAGGCGGCATGAAGCAGAAGCTCGCCCTGACGTGCACGCTTATCCATTCCCCGGAAATCATTTTCCTCGATGAACCCACAACGGGGGTCGACCCCGTGTCTCGCCGTGAGTTCTGGATCATCCTCTCCAACCTGGTCCGTTCCGGCATTACCGTGGTGATGACAACCCCCTACCTGGATGAAGCGGAGCGCTGCACCCGTGTCGGGCTGATGAATGAGGGGAAACTGATGGCCGCTTCAAGCCCTGCCGCCATCAAGGCGATGATGTCCGGCAAGGTGCTCGAGATCATCTGTTCCCCGGCAAGGCAGGCGTATGACGTGCTCAGGAATCATGAAGGCATCCGCGAGGTGCAGATATTCGGCGACAGGCTGAATTGTGTTGTTGCCGAGGAAGAATCCGGCAGGGAAACCGTGTCGGCCGTACTCCGGTCTGCCGGCCTTGAGCTTAAGTCCCTCCGCGTCGTGTCTCCCGGCCTGGAGAATGTCTTCATATCATTAATTGAAAAGCGAGGAAACTGAGTATGGCAATAATAGAAAAGAAGGGAAGTTGAAAATGAACATCAACAGAACATATAATCAGAACCCTGTGATCCTGGTATTATACCTGGTCCTCTGCCTGATAGGCATCCATGCAGCTGCGCAGGAGCAGACACCCGTCATCATGAGCCTTGAGGAATGCATCGAGACGGGTTTGAAAAACAATACCGCTTTTCTTTCGGCGAAATTGAAGACGGCCGGCCTGGCGGCGCATGCCGATGCGATGCGTTTCCAGATGATTCCGTCCTTGACCTTAACCGGTTCGTATTTCCGGCTTTCCGAAATGGATGCAGCCAGCATCGGCCCGGTTACCCTGGACCCTCCCCTCACGAACAGCACGTCGTTCAAGCTCGGGCTGCAGCAGCCGCTGTTCACCGGGTTCAGGATATCCAGCTCCATACAGCAGGCCGAAGCTTCCTACAGGGCCGGATTGAAGGAAACGGAAAAGTCCACCAAAGAACTGATATTCTCGATCGAAACCGCCTATTGGAATGTTACGCGGGCCAGGGAAACGCTGAAGGTGATAGAGGAAAATATCCTGCAGATGGAAGCCCACTTGCAGGATGTGACGAACATGTTCGACAAGGGGCTGGTCACTAAAAACGAGGTGTTGAGCGCGGAGATGCATGTATCGAATACACGGCTTTTAAAACTGGATGCCGAGAACGGATTGAACCTGGCCAGGGCCCGGCTCAATATACTCATCGGGAGGGACTGGGATGCCGCCATCGATACAGAAGTTTTTGCCGCGCAGGGAAGTGATTTGAATAATCGCGTTCCGGATGTGCAGGAATCCGTAAAAAAAGCCCTGGAAAACCGGCCCGAGATACTGGAGATGACGCAGAAGGTCATGGCCAGTGAAGCGGCCGAGGGGCTGGCCCGGTCGGGACTTTACCCCAGTGTCTTTTTATCCGG
Source organism: Spirochaetales bacterium (assembly GCA_016928415.1). Classification (GTDB taxonomy): domain Bacteria; phylum Spirochaetota; class Spirochaetia; order SZUA-6; family JAFGRV01; genus JAFGKU01. Next base: position 33,598 of record JAFGKU010000162.1, on the reverse strand, counting down.
CAACCTCACGATTGCCGACCCCAGCCAGAGGGCTTTCCCGCAGAAGGATGAATTCACAACAACCTGGGAAGCCGGTGTTTTTCTTACCATGGATGTGGGCCGCATTCCGCAGGTCCTTGCGCAGGTATCCGAGACGGAATCACAGGCCGGCCAGCTGAGGAATACCCTGGCCCAACTTCGTGAAGCTCTGACCCTTGAAACGGTGCAGGTTTGCCTGGACCTGAAAAAGGCCGGTGAAAAAGTGACGGCGGCGCAGCTGTTCGTACATCAGGCCGAAGAAAATTCCAAAAACGCGACCGAACGGTACCAGAACGGCATCGCCCTGAATTCGGAGCGCATGGATGCGGACCTCGTGCTTCTGCAGGCAAGGCTGAACTATACCCAGGCCTTGATTGACCTTAAAATAGCGGAAGCGGCCTATATGAAAGCGGTTGGTGATTGATGAACGGTTCAGATCAGCCCGCCATAACTTCGGAGAATTTGACCCGGGATTTCGGCAGGTTCCGTGCCGTTGATTCGGTAAACCTCCGTGTAGACCGGGGAACCATTTACGGCTTGTTGGGCGCCAACGGGGCGGGTAAATCCACCACCATCAGGATGCTCTGCGGGCTGCTGAAACCCACCGCCGGTGAGGCGCATGTGGCCGGATGCAGCATCACGGGGGACCCGGAAGGTGTCAAGCGGAGTATCGGTTACATGTCGCAGAAATTTTCACTCTACGAGGATTTGACGGTCGATGAAAACATCGAGTTTTTCGGGGGGGTGTACGGCCTGGACAAAAAGACGCTTAAGGAAAGACGGGACTGGGTTATCGACATGGCCGGATTATCGGGCAGGGAAAAGAGCCTTACCGCCGAACTCTCGGGCGGCTGGAAGCAGCGGCTTGCCCTGGGATGCGCCATACTTCACTCGCCCGGCATCGTTTTTCTCGATGAACCGACGGGGGGCGTGGACCCCGTATCCCGCCGCCGGTTCTGGGACCTGATCAACAGGCTTGTACGCAACGGGACCACCGTCCTGGTTACCACGCATTACCTGGACGAGGCTGAATACTGCGACACCATCACGCTCATGCACGCCGGCAGGATAATCGCCGAGGGAAGCCCGGCCCGGTTGAAGGAGGAGCACATTAAGACGGCCACGCTGGAAGTGGAATGCGATAACGTGATCGAGGCGATGGAATGCCTTCAAAATGACGATAGGATAGATGAAACCACTGTTTTCGGCACATACCTCCATGTCAATTCGAGCCATGATCAGCCCGAATCATTGGTAAGATCCCTGTTGGAAGGCAAGGGTATACAGGTGCACCGGATAGATACCATCGTGCCTTCGCTGGAAGATGTTTTCATTCATTTGATTGAAAAACAAATCAGGGAACCGCGGGGGAGGGGATAAGGTGGTTAACAGGATCAAGGCCATCATTAAAAAGGAATTCCGCCAGATAGTCCGGGACAAGGGCACGTTGGGAGTCCTGCTTTTCGTGCCGTTATTCCTGCTTATCATGTTCGGGTATGCCATCAGCCTGGATATAAAAAACATTTCCCTCGCTGTTATCGACAGGGACAGGAGCCCGCAGAGCAGGGAATTGATCAGGAACTTCCTCAATTCCGAATATTTTGAACTCTATGCCGTGCTTGAAAGGGAAGGTGATATCGATCCTCTCCTGGACACCGAAGCGATCGGCGCCGCCATCATCATTCCTTCGGATTTTTCTCAAAACATTATCAATAAAAAGGACGCGGAAATCCAGGTCCTCGTTGACGGGGCAAACGGGAACACCGCTTCCACGGCCATGGGGTACATAAGCGCCATCGCCTCGAATTACACCCATTCCCTGTTCATCAGGACACTGCAGAAAACGGGTTTCGGCACCTTCAAACCCGCGGTCGAGCTCAAACCGCGCGTCCTGTTCAATCCCGAGCTTAAAAGCGCCAACTTCCTCGTTCCGGGGCTCATCGTGCTTATTCTCATGATGACTTCGGTCATGTCCACCGCATTGGCCATTGTGCGGGAGAAAGAGCTGGGTACAATGGAACAGATTTCCGTGTCGCCGTTAAGACCCATCGAACTGATTATCGGGAAAACGGTACCTTACCTGCTCGTATCGGTGTTTGCCACCGTCACCATTCTACTGTCAAGCTATATTCTGTTCGGTGTCACCATCAGGGGCAACTACTTTCTGCTCGCCGGGATTACCCTCCTGTTCATTACCGGGTGCCTCGGCCTCGGGATTCTCATTTCCACCGTGGCGCAGACACAGCAGGTGGCGTTTTTAATATCCGTCATGGCCACGCTCCTGCCCACCTACATTTTATCCGGGTTCGTTTTTCCCATAAGGAACATGCCCGAGATTATCCAGATATTCACGTATATACTGCCGGGGCGGTATTACCTGCAGGCCCTGCGGAACATCATCCTGAAAGGAACGGGACTGGAGGCCTGCTGGGACCAGGTTATAGGCCTTGTTGTATTCGTTATCGTGACGGTTACCGCAAGTGTTATGCGGTTAAGCGGAAAGGGGAAGGCGCATGAAAGCGGTAAAGCACATCATTAAAAAGGAATTCCGTCAGCTGCCGCGCAACCGGATGCTCCTCCCCCTGATCTTCATTTCACCTATCCTGCAGCTCCTCATCCTGGGATACGCGGCAAACCTGGATGTAAGGGACATCCCGCTGGCTGTTTACGATATGGACCGGTCCGCGGCGAGCCGGGAGCTGGTATCGGGGTTCCTGAATTCGGGTTATTTTACCCTGGCCGGTTACGCGGAATCATCCGGGGAAGCGGATGCGGCCATCGACGACGGGTTTGCCTCGCTGAGCCTGATCATACCCCACGGCTACAGCCGCAGCATCAACTCGGGGAAAACCGCAGACATTCAGATATTCGTAGACGGGTCGGAGTCGAACTCCGCCATCATCGGCATGAATTATGCCTCCATGATCATCTCGGGCCTCAATTCAAAAATCATGATGCAGCGGCTCAACAATCTCCCGGAAAAATACAGGAGCTTCTTACGGCCTTTCCGGATTATAACGGAGACGAGGGTCTGGTATAACCCCGAACTGAAAAGCCGCAATTTCATGGTCCCGGGCGTTCTTGCCATGATATTGATGATCATCACCGTCCTGCTTACGTCCCTTTCCATAGTAAGGGAAAAGGAACTGGGCACCCTCGAACAGCTCAACGTTACCCCGATCAAGCCCTACGAACTCATTATTGGAAAGCTGCTGCCTTTCAGCCTTATCAGTTTCGTACAAATCGCGTTGACCCTGTTTGCCTGTTACCTCCTTTTCGGCCTTGCCGTTAAAGGGTCGCTCGTTCTGCTGTTCACCCTTTCGGGAGTCTTCATGCTCACGACACTGGGCCTGGGACTTCTTATTTCGACCTTTGCCCGCAACCAGCAGCAGGCCATGCTTATCACCATTTTTTTCATCATGGTACCGATGATCATTCTCTCGGGATTCGTGTTTCCCATAAAGAACATGCCGGAAATCATCCAGGCTGTCACGTATTTCCTTCCCCTCCGCTACTTTTTTGTCATCATCAGGGGCATTTTTCTTAAAGGGGTGGGTATCAACGAACTCTGGCTGGAAACCCTCGCCCTCCTTGTCATCGGCATCATCACCATCACGGTAAGCATTTTCCGTTTCAGGAAAAGGGTGGGATAGACTTTCATAAAAAAAGCCGGGTCATGTCCAGCACGGCCCGGCCTTGTATAAGAAAAGCAAAAATTGGTAGTCAGTCTTTAGTTTGCCACCCTCACGTTATGCAGGGCTTCCCATACCTGCGCATTGGCCCAGGCGCTGACATAGGCAGCATCCCAGATGCAGATGGACATGGGTCTTGATGCATAGCGCGTATCAAGTACTTCCTGGATGTGCGCCAGCGGGCTTGTTCCCAGGCCGCCTGAACCCCAGCTGGCAAGCCAGCCCGGCATGCCGAGGGCCACCTGGTCGTTCCGGTAACCCGCGGAGGTAACGGTGGTCAGCTGGTAGTTGTACGCCGAGTAGCTCGTGCCGCCGCCGTACAGTTCGCCGTAACCCATGGAGTTGATCTGGTCCACGTAGCCGGCCCAGTCAGCCCACCAGTTCACGTTCGGCTGGTTCCAGATATACGGGAAGGTATCGACGCTCAGTTCCTTGCCGATGGAATGGAGACGTCCCGCCAGTTCCCTTATGAACGTGTTGAATTCGGCCCTGTTGGGATCTCCGGCCAGGTTTCCTTCGTAGTCGATGTCGATGCCGTCCGCGCCGTACTGTTGTGCGATGTTGACGAGGTTGTTCACGTGCGCCGTCCTGTTGTTCGCAAACGCGGAAACGGCCCGGCTCCAGTTCCAGGACGTGTCATAGTTGAATATGGTAAGAAAGAATTTAATTCCGTTCGCACTGCAGTAATTTTTTACCCTTGTCATATCCGAGCTGGAAATGTTCATGCTCAATGATCCGTCCGTATTGACGAGGAAGAACTGCCCCCCGATCATCGAGAGGGTATTCCTCGGGTTCCATGCGCCGCCGTAGCTTGATTCCAGGTTTGTCATGCATGTGTTCAGGTTATACGCGGCAATCCAGATAAGGATTTCGTAGTTGCTTGTCCCGCTGTTCGGTGTGGGGGTCGGCGCTGACGTCGGTGTGGGCGTGCTGGTGTTCACCGCGCCGTAGGTAAAGTTCATCCAGTTGACGTTGAAACCGCTTGTTCCGGCACTCAGCCTGATCGTGTGGTTGCCTGAATTAAGGGATACGACGTGGCTTACCGTTGTCCATGTCTGCCATCCTCCCGTAACGGGGATGGAAACGGTTCCCTTGTTCACACCGTCGAAAAGAAGAGACATGCTGGCTACGGTACTGAGGGAAGCGACCCTGTATTCCGCCGTATAATTTCCCGTGTAGGACACGTTGACGTTATACTCCATCCAGTCCCCCGCTTCTATCCAGCCCACGTTGGAGCCGCCGCCCGTATCGGTGGTGGCTTCCGTCTGGATGCCGGACATGGCATCATAATCCTCGGCTTCTATCTTCCCGGGTACGGGGAACCCGTTGGCAACCGGAGTGGTGGGCGTCGGGGTAGAGGAACGGGTGGGCGTTGCGGTATTCTGCATGACGTTTGTGCTGAAAATTTCCCATTCCGCCAGCTGGAGAATGGTGCCCGAGTTGTTCGTCATGTTGAGCCTGTAATAGTTGTAGCTGGACGTATTGGCAAACGAGTAAGTATTTTTTTGGAACCTGTTCGCGAAATCTTCGCCGCTCCGTGAATCAAGCGTGACCCAGGTTGACCCGTTTGTCGAACCCTGGAATGTCCAGGTATACGGGTCCCTTTCCGCCGCGTCGTTTGCCGAGGTGATCGTGTATTGCGTCACCATGTAGGAGGCATTGGCCTGGAACTGCACCCATCCCGATGCATGGAAGGTGAGGTACTTGGTGGAAGAGGAATTGTCGATCAGCTTATCGATTTCTTCACCGGACGGTGAATCGTAGTACTGGGCAGTGATGGTCCCGCCCTGGTTGGTAATGTCCGTTAAATTGGCCGGTGTTGTGGGGGTGGGGCTGTTGGCCGGCGGTGTGCCTGTGTTTGTAAATGTAGGCGTATTTGTCGGTGTTGCCGTGGCCGGGATTGTTACTGCCGGTGTTGAAGTGGAAACGGTGCCGCCGGGCAGCCATAACGCAAGCACATTGGGCGGTTCCCATCCCGGAAGCGATGTGTGGGACATGCGGCATGTATAGCTTGTCCCCTGATATGTTACGACTACGCCTTTTTCATAATACGTATAAGCCGCCCATTCAGCCGCGTTCAGCATTGCCGGAAAAACAACCAGCAATAAAGCCGTGATTAATAACCATTTAAATGTTTTACTTTTTTTCCCTGCAAACATTTTAATCTCCTTATAATAACTTTTAGTTTTTTGCCGGAATTCAGTTTTTACCGGCATTCCTTACTCCCCTAAGGTGTTATTCTATACTCACCCCCTTTATATTTATTAGTTTTAATGTGAAAATGGATGCGAAAATGATAATTGGTGCAAAAAGCTTTATAAAATCCATTTTTTTATAATCCTTTAAGTTGGTTGGATTTGAAGATCAACTAACCTAAATTCCATTATATAACAATATATAATGGCGTACAAGTAAAATTTTATGTAATTAAACTGCTTTTGCTCACGTGCTGCCCCTTATAAACGAATTTTTATAGTAGCATGGTTTTCACGGAAAAGCAAGGGGGAATTTTATGATGTATCTTCAGGGCCAGGTAGAGGGCTGCGCAGGAAGCCTGGCTCTACTTCGCTGCGCTCAGATGCCGCCAGCCTTCCTGCTCCGCCCTCTAAGCCTAAAGATACGTCCGAAAATTCTATAGAGATTGAGGGGGGAGGGTATGGGTAGTCTTCGATTTTATTGCTTGTCGTTGGTAACTGTTTGTTTTTTTAATGGCAGAGTTCTTTCGGTGTTTTTTTTTAACCTATTATTTATTTTTATATTGCATGGAGTCTTTGTTTTTATTGCTTTTTACTATATTTATCAGTGATAGGGTATTGTTTTTTAGAGGTATATTAGATTTATTCTGGGTAGAATAGTCTTGAATCCGGAAATAAAGTGTTATTGCAAATTGAAATTTGATTTCTTATAATTAACATTAAAACTACCGTCAGTTTTTTGATATCGTGATGAAAGAAACATGGCCTGAAATATTTTTTTATTGGAGGATTTTAATGAAATTGAAAGTTTTATTAGGACTGCTTGTTCTCGTTCTCATTTTTTCTTGTGCATCGCCGCCCAAGTACCTGGATAAAGAATGGCATCCGGGTACCATTGCCATTCTTCCCTTTACAAATGATTCCGCCGATGTTGCCCTTGAAAAATTCGCACGTCAACTCATGTTTAATACCCTGAAATGGCAGAAATTTGAAGTTATAGAGTTGGAAACCGTTGATGCAAAGCTGAACGAACTGGGGATTACCGAAGGGGGACAATTGAACGCTTTATCCGATGAGGATCTTCAGAATGCCATCCCCGCTGACAGTTTTATGTATGGCCATGTTATTGATGCAAAGCGGGTCATGCTGGGTATTTATTATGAGAAAATGTACCATGCAGAATATAAAATCGTGGACCGGCAATCCATGCAGCGGGTATTTGAAGACGAGGGAGAGGACAAGGACTCCAGAATAGTCCTGGATCCTGCCGAATTGTTAGGAACAGCCCTGAAGGAATTTGCAGCAGAAATTACCGCCGATTTAATACTTAAAATGCTGAACAGTCATCCCCTTTATAAGCAAATGGAGAATGTAACGAATAGGGTTGTTTGGAAAATCCCCAAAAAATAAGATAAGAAAGGATCACCATGAAACAATCATTTATTTTTATTTTAATTATTGCTATAGCCGCATTTTTATTTGCCGGATGTGTTTCCACGAAAACGTCCCAGGTAACGAGGTATGACACCCTGGATTCCAGGAAAAGGGTGGCTGTTCTGGATATAGCAAACAAGACAAAATACGGTGCCAGGGAACTATCCGATTCGGCTTCCGAAATTTTAACGAGCGAATTGAGCCGCTCCGGCAATTTTACCCTGATTGAAAGGGACCAGCTGGACAAGATTCTCGAGGAACTGGAACTTCAACTGAGTGATATAACGGACGCCACCCAGTCGGCAAAGGTAGGCCAGATACTCAACTGTGAATACCTCCTGTCGGGAAGCATCAGTAACTTCGGTGTTAAAACCGAGGGAAGGGACCTGCTCATAGCGCAACAGAAAGTACAGACGGTCGTGGTGGAAGTGGATATCAAGGTCATAAAAGTTGAAACGAGTGAAATAGTGTACAGTGCTTATGGAATGGGCACCGCGGAAAAAGTGGTGGACAACGTCCTGGGAATGGGCGGCAAAGCGGGTTATGACGAAAGCCTGGCGGCCATGGGACTGCGGGCCTGCATGTCGCAGGTGGTCACGGATTTAATCAGGTATTTTAAGGGGAATCCGTAAGGGGTAAAGAGGGCTTTTAAAATATATTATTCGTGCCGGCGTCACTTCCCGGTCAGTAACATTCTCCAATTCTATTATCTTCCGCAGCGGACTCTGCGTCTGCTCTGCTGTTCTCCGCGTTTAATTATTCATTTGGTTATTCCATAAAGCCTCTGTTTAGTCCGGAACCTTATCGGCTTATAAAAAATTTTTACAGCCTTTTGATTGGATGACAGGTAGAACAGCGGGACGGATTAATGTTGAAGGGAAAACCACGCTGAGGCGCGGAGATTTCGCGGAGGACGCAGAGGTAGAAAGATAACGCTCACAGGATAACAAAACACTTCCTGCTTTTATAGTAGGTACTCTCTCATGTTGGCTCCTTGGGCACTGCAATGAAAATATCTGCTTGCGGATTATAATATTTTTATTTGAATAAGGATAAATATTCTTGCCTGCACACAGGACCCGAATCGCTAAAGCGATTATTGCCGGCGGCCGGGGTCGAACCGGCACGGGGTTGCCCCCACTAGATTTTGAGTCTAGCACGTCTGCCAATTCCATCACGCCGGCAGAATGGAAATACATTACTTGTTATGGGTTGATCTGTCAAGTCTCAGGGTGAAATGGGTAAAATTTTTTTAAAATCCTTGACTTTTGGGCCTGCAGGCATTAAAAGTATAAACAATTAACACTTATATTACAGGTGTTTTACATGGAAGATCAGGTCAAAGAACCGGGCTTTTTTATGAAAGCAGCAGTGTTGCCGCTGTGGGACTTCCTAACCACAAATTCATAGAGAAGGAGTTCTTTGATTGCGATGAAAAAAAAATCAACGACAACTAAACAAACTAAAACAGAAGCCCGTGAAAAAACGGTAAGGGACGGCATGAACCGTGAATTCGACCCCAGGAAAATCAGGGGGCTGACAGGGGCGGAGGTCGCTGAAAAGCTGAAAATCGAGGGGTATAATGAATTGCCCTCGGCCGGGCCAAAAACCATTTTTGCCATTGCTTTCAGCGTCATCAAGGAGCCGATGTTTATTCTTCTTGTTCTTTGCGGAGGGCTGTACCTTGTTTTGGGAGATATCGGGGAAGCCGCCATGCTTTTGGGATTTGTTTTTATCATCATGGGCATCACGTTTTACCAGGAGAGGAAAACGGAACGGGCCCTGGAGGCACTGCGGGATTTGTCGAGTCCCAGGGCCTCTGTTATCAGGGACGGGAAGCAGATAAGGATACCTGGCAGGGATGTAGTGTCGGGCGATATTATTGTGCTGTCTGAGGGCGACAGGGTGCCGGCGGATGCGGAAGTGATGTATTGCGTCAATTTGACCATTGATGAATCGCTGTTGACAGGGGAATCGGTTCCGGTCAGGAAAACGGCCGTTGACGGGAATCCTGTTGAAAACAGGCCGGGCGGGGATGACCTGCCGTATGTCTATTCAGGCACGCTTATTGTATCCGGCAGCGGGTATGCGATGGTTACGGCGGCCGGAGGCGGGACGGAGATAGGTAAAATTGGCAAGGCATTGAAAGAGGTGAAAGAGGAAACCACCCTGTTGAAAAAGCAGACGGGCAGACTGGTAAAAACGCTGGCCCTGGTGGGAATGCTCCTTTGTCTCCTGGTGATTACCGCCTACGGCCTCCTGCGGTTTAGTGTTTCTGATCCCTTCCAGTCCTGGATGAATGGGGTCCTTTCAGGAATTACGCTGGCAATGGCCATGCTGCCTGAAGAATTTCCCGTGGTGCTCACCATCTTCATGGCAGCCGGTGCCTGGCGCATTTCAAAAAGAAACGTGCTTACAAGGAGGGTCGCTGTTGTCGAAACGCTGGGGTCCGCCACGGTCCTCTGCTCTGACAAGACGGGTACGCTTACCCATAACAGGATGACGGTTCAGCAGTTATACGCCGATGGGGATTTTTTTGATGTCGATTACGGCAGGCATGTGGAATTGCCCGAGACCTTCCATTCCCTTGTCGAGTACGGGATTCTGGCAAGCCAGAAGGATCCGTTTGATCCAATGGAAAAGGCCATTACGGATCTCGGCACGTACAAGCTTTCCGATACGGAACACCTTCACTTTGACTGGAAGCTGATCAGGCAGTATCCCCTATCCAGGGAATTGCTGGCCATGTCGCATGTCTGGGAATCGCCGGACGGGAAGGAGTATACCATTTCCGCCAAGGGAGCCCCGGAGGCCATTTTCGACCTTTGCCATTTACCCGGTGAAGAGCAAAACCGTCTGGAGGAGGTCATCAGGCAGATGGCGGGAAAAGGACTGCGGCTATTAGGGGTGGCCGCTTCCTCATTCAGGATCACGGGTTTGCCCGTCATCCAGCACGATTTTGATTTCACGTTCCTGGGATTCATAGGGCTGGCTGATCCCGTCCGGGAGACGGTGCCGCTGGCCATTCAGGAATGCTACAGGGCGGGAATCAAGGTCGTGATGATTACAGGCGATTATTCTGAGACGGCGGTCAATATTGCCGGGCAGATCGGGTTGAAAAACCCGGAAAAGTGCATAACCGGTGCGGAGATTGACAGATTAACTGACGATGAACTCCGTGAGAGGGTAAAGGAAACCGGCATTTTTGCCCGGGTTGTCCCCGAACACAAGCTGAAAATCGTGGCCGCGTTCAAGGCGAACGGGGAAGTCGTGGCCATGACGGGGGATGGCGTGAACGACGCGCCGGCATTAAAATCCGCCCATATCGGTATTGCCATGGGAGAAAGGGGCACGGACGTGGCCCGTGAATCATCCGGCCTTGTGCTTACCGATGATGATTTTTCTTCCATAGTGTCCGCCGTCCGGATGGGGAGGCGGATTTTCGACAATCTCCAGAAAGCCATGACGTACATCCTGTCCGTACATATCCCCATAGCCGGCTTGTCCCTCATTCCCGTTTTTTTCCGGGATCTTCCCCTGATTTTCTGGCCCGTACATATCGTCTTCCTTGAGTTGATCATCGACCCGGCCTGTTCCGTTGTATTTGAAATGGAAAAGGAGGAGGAAAATATCATGCACAGGCCGCCGCGTAATCTGAAGGAACCGCTTTTCGGCCTGAAAAAAATCATGATCAGCGTGCTGCAGGGCTTGATTGTTCTTTTTACCCTGCTTGCCGTGTACGTGGTCGCCCTCTTCCTGGGTAAAGAACCCGGGCAGGTACGGGCCCTGACTTTTGCCGCATTGATAGTGGCAAACCTGGGATTGATTTTGACCAACCGGTCATTGACGCATTCGGTTTTCAGGACAATCCGGTCAAGAAATATGGCGTTGGTCTGGGTAGTGGCTGGTGCCCTGGTTTTTCTTGTCCTGGTTTTGTTTATGCCTGTGCTGAATACATTGTTTCATTTTGGTTCCATTTCCATACCGGAACTGTTGATCTGTATGGGGATCGGTTTGAGCAGTATTTTCTGGTTCGAGGTTTTTAAAATAGTGACATATCTCAGGAGGAAAAAGAGCCTGTAATTTGATTGTTTTTGGATAAAAAATAATTAAAAATCTGCCTATAATATAAATCATTATATAATAGAAGAAAGGAGGGCCTTTAAGGATGTCCTCGTTCTTTTAAACAGCCGGGAATAGGGTGCAGAGGGTATATTCCAGGCAGATGCGGGAAGAATCGGCTAACCCAAAAAAAACGACCACTTAAAAAAGCCGTGATTCGGCGTTTTAAGTGGTCGCGACATGCCACCGATCAGAATTGAACTGATGACACAAGGATTTTCAGTCCTCTGCTCTACCAACTGAGCTACAGTGGCATGGGTAAGAATAATACCTATTTTTTTATTTTAGTCAATTAGAAATACAAAAAAAACAGTAATTCTCATCGTAGATAAGGAATTCATGTACGAATTACGCCTGGTATTCTCTTGACAATACCCTTTTGAATGGCTATATTCAAGTGAAATTTTGCCCTTGTAGCTCAGTCGGTAGAGCACAACCATGGTAAGGTTGGGGTCATCGGTTCGATTCCGATCGAGGGCTTGACATTTATGCCGTTATCCGGTATATTAACCAAAAATGCTTCAAAAAAATGGTGCAGGTAGGTTACGTAACTGCATCGAATTGGTTTGTTTTGTAAAAATTTATTTTTCTCGGTTGACAAGAAATTGAGAAATGGGGTATACTCAACCCTCAATTATTCGTGATCTGGAAAGATAGGGAGAAAAATTATGGCAAAAGCAAAAGCCAAGAATATAGAACTCGTAGCGCTGAAATGTACCGAATGTAATAGAAAAAACTATACAACATCTAAAAATAAGCGAAATACACAGGGAAAACTCGAGTTTAAGAAATACTGTAAATTCGACAAGAAACACACTGTCCATAAAGAGGCAAAGATAAAATAGATAATTACAGGCCAGTAACTCCAATGGCTAGAGTGCCGGTCTCCAAAACCGGATGCTGTAGGTTCGAGTCCTACCTGGCCTGTATTTTATATTCAGGAGAAAGAGATGAAGAGGATAATCAGGTTTTTTCAAGAAAGCTATGCTGAATTGAGAAAAGTAATGTGGCCCAGTACGGAAGAAGTAATATCATCGACCAAGGTGGTTTTGATATCTACCTTGCTTATCGCAGGTATCCTCGGTTTCTTTGATTTTGCTTTAAAGGTATTGATGGATTTTATATTTTAAAGAAAAGAAGGAAGTGATGGGAAAAGGTTGGTATGTTGTACATGCCTATTCGGGTCAGGAAGGCAAAGTAGAAAAGCAGATCCGGAAACTGATTGAATCAGGAATATTAAGCGATAAACTCCTGGATGTGAAAGTGCCTTCCGAGGAAGTTATTGAAGTAAAAGAAGGAAAAAAAAAGACTTCAAACAAGAAATTCCTGCCCGGGTATGTTCTCGTTGAAATGGATCTGCCCGATAATGGATGGAAGGAAGTCTGCTCAGAGATTAAGAAAATTCCCGGTGTAACGGGTTTTGTCGGTTCAAATAAAAACCAGATACCGAAAGCCATTTCCCAGGACGAGGCAAGATCCATACTCCAGAAAACGGGAGAGATCAAAACGGATAAGGCTCTTAAGCCGAAAATGAGTTTTTCTATCGGCGAGGTTGTCCGTATTATTGACGGTCCTTTCAATAGTTTCACGGGAACCATTGAGGAAGTGAACCAGGATAAGGCCAAGCTGCGGGTGATGGTCGGTATTTTCGGACGGTCTACACCCGTTGAAGTTGAATTTTTACAAGTAGAAAAAATGTAGTATTAATATGCCGCTGGTAATTGTGCGGATATGAAAGATTTTGGAGAAACTGTATGGCAAAAAAGAAATTAAAAGCTATTATCAAGCTGCAGGTTCCTGCGGGAAGAGCCACACCGGCACCTCCTGTCGGCCCGGCTCTGGGGCCCCACGGCGTCAGCGCACCCCAGTTTGTGAAAATGTTCAATGACAAGACAAAGAACATAGAGGAAGGTTTGATTATTCCTGTCGTTATTTCCGTATACCAGGATAAATCTTTTACCTTTATCACGAAGACACCTCCGGCCGCGGTTCTTATCAAAAAGGCCTGTGGCCTGGAAAAAGGATCAGCGGAACCGAATAAGGAGAAGGTGGCCACTATATCAAAGGAAAAAGTGGCTGAAATTGCAAAACAAAAAATGGAAGACCTGAATGCCAATGACATCGAAGCGGGCGTGCGTATTATTGCAGGCACGGCAAGAAGTATGGGCGTTGTTGTAGAAGGATTATAACAATGAAAAGAGGAAAAAAATATTTAGAAGCTGAAAAAAAGTTTAACCATGCCGAATATTACCCAATGGATAAAGCTATCCAGATTGTCAAGGACATTTCATATGCAAAGTTCGATGAAACGATCAATGTGGCTATGAAACTCAATATTTCGAAAGGGCAATCGGTCAGGGATACGGTGCTGCTCGCTCACAAGTTCGGCAAGGATAAAAGAATCCTGGTTTTTGCCAAGGGAGAAAAGGCCCAGGAAGCAAAGGATGCCGGGGCGGCTTACGTCGGTGATAATGACCTGATTGAAAAGATAAAGGGCGGCTGGCTTGATTTTGATGTTGTTGTGGCTACGCCGGACATGATGAAAGACGTGGGTAAACTGGGTCAGATACTGGGCCGGCGCGGTCTCATGCCGAATCCCAAAACACAGACGGTTACGTTCAATATAAAGGAAGCATTGGCCGAACTGAAAAAGGGCCGGGTGGAATTCCGTGCCGATAAAACCGGTGCTATTCAGCTTGCCGTCGGCAAGGTATCCATGGAACCGGATAAAATACTGGAAAATACGCAGACAATTGTCAATGAAATCAGGAAAAAGAAACCGTCTGATGTCAAAGGCGATTTTATCAAATCAGTTACGCTTTCATCCGTAATGGGCCCTGGCGTCAAGGTTGCCTACAAGGAAACAGAGTAAGGAGATACCCAATGGCAGAGCAAGTGAAGAAAATACAGCAGTACAAAATTGACGCTGTAAAGAAAATCAAGGACAATATAGAAAATTCGAAGGACCTTTTCTTTGTTGATTACAGGGGCCTGACCGTTGAACAGATTACCGACCTGAGGAGAAATCTCTACGGTAAAAAAGCCCGGTTCATTATCAGTAAAAACAATTTTTCCCGTATAGCCATAAAAGAGGCCGGTTTACCGGAAGTGGATGACATCCTTTTCGGTCCCACGGCGGTGGCGTATGCGGAAGACGACAGCAGCCCGGTGGCCAAGGTTCTGGTGGAGTGGATGAAGAACGAGGTCATCAAGATCAAGGGCGGGATAATCGACAAGAAAGTTGTCACGGCGGATGATATAAAGGTAATCAGTACCCTGCCTACAAGACAGGAGATACTGGGTATGCTGGCAGGAACGATAAGTGCCCCGGTAAGGAACCTGTTGTATGTTATGAAGGGCGTTGCCCAGAAATTTGTCGGCACGCTTAAAGCGGTTGCCGATAAAAAGGGAGAAAAATAATTCAGGCATTAGTTTGATGCTTTATAAAATTGAAAAGAAAAATATATTTAGTTAAGGAGATATAACTATGGCTACAATTACGAAAGATCAAATTCTTGATGCAGTAGCAAACATGACGGTACTTGAAGTATCCGAATTGGTTAAAATGATGGAAGAGAAATTTGGCGTTACCGCAGCTGCCCCAGTTGTAGCTGGTGTAGTGGCTGGCGGTGCCGGAACCCAGGGCGCTGGAGCTGCTGAAGAGGAACAAACCGAATTCACAGTCATCCTGACAGGGGTGGCCGATGGTAAAAAAATACCTGTGATCAAGGAAGTCAAGGCGATTACCGGTCTTGGTTTGAAAGAAGCCAAGGAACTTGTTGAAGCCGGTGGTAAACCCATCAAAGAAGATATTCCCAAAGACGAAGCTATGAAAATCAAGGAAAGGGTAGAAGCAGCCGGAGGTGCTGTTGAGATTAAATAGCTGATTGTTTGCAACAAGAATGACTCAACTCAAAATACCACCAATATGAAAATATGGGTGGTATATTAATTTATAGGGGGATTGATGGAACAAGCTAAAACAAAAAAACGTAAGCGGATCTATTTGGGGAAGGCGTATAAAGATGTAATGGAAGTGCCGAACCTGATAGACATCCAGCTTTCTTCTTATGAGCGTTTTCTTCAAAGAAATCAACTGGTCAAGGGAAAAGGTTTGCAGCGGCTCGGCCTGGAAGAGGTTTTTCAGGACCGGTTTCCAATAGAAAGCCCCAATGGCGAACTCGTATTGGAATACTGCGGGTATTCTCTTGATGAGAATTCAATCAAGTATGATGAGTACCAATGCAAGGACAAGGGTTTAACCTATTCCATTCCCTTGAAGGCCAAAATCAATCTTGTTTTCCTCCAGACCGGCGAAATCCGGCAAAAGGAAATATATCTCGGCGATATTCCCATTATGACGGATAAAGGCACCTTTATCATCAATGGTGCGGAACGGGTTGTCGTCAGTCAGATTCACAGGTCTCCCGGTGTCATTTTTTCGCACGAAAAAGGCGTGTATTCCTCCAGGATCATACCGTACAAGGGTTCCTGGCTTGAATTTGAAATAGACCAGAAGCGTGAACTGGTAAATGCTAAAATTGACCGCAAAAAGAAAATTCTCGTCACCATGTTCCTGAGGGCTCTGGGTTATGATACGCGTGAGAAGATCATCAATTTGTTTTACAAGACATCGAAGATTACCATATCAGAAAACCGGGGCGACAAGGAGAAAATTGTCGGTAAAATTTTCGCAAAGGATGTTTTTATAACCAAGGACAAGGAAGAGAAGAAATTATACAGGGCCGGTGAGAAGATACATCCCCATGATGTGGAAGAGCTGATACATTCCGGCATCACTAAGATTGAAGTCATTGATTTTGAGAAAAAAGGCACCCTCCATTCCGATATCATCCTCAACTGTTTTGAACGGGAAGAAATGAAATTCGAAAAAGACACCCAGACCAAGGGTGAGCCTACGAAGGAAGACGCCATATCGTATGTTTATTCCATCATAATGCCCGGTGAACCGATCACCATTGAAAGTGCCGAGAAGGACCTGTATTCCATGTTTTTCTCTCCAAGACGGTACAACCTGGGACGCGTCGGCCGTTATAAATTGAATAAAAAATTCGATACCGGCGTTGAGATGGAAAATCATACGCTTACCAAGGAAGACATAGTCCATACAATCCGGTTTTTGATCGATGTTTACATAGGCGAATCGAACGTCGACGACATCGACCACCTGGGGAACAGGCGCGTCAGGTCTGTGGGCGAACTCCTGGCAAACCAGCTGAAGACGGCGTTCGTCCGCATGGAGAGAATAGCCAAGGAAAGGATGTCCTTGAAGGAAGTGGAAACACTCAAACCGCAGGACCTTATTTCCATCAAGCCGATCGTGGCGGCCATCAAGGAATTCTTCGGATCAAGCCAGCTTTCACAGTTCATGGACCAGGTGAATCCCCTGTCGGAACTGACACATAAAAGGCGTCTTAACGCCCTGGGTCCGGGAGGTCTTTCCCGTGACAGGGCCGGTTTCGAGGTAAGGGACGTGCATTACACGCACTACGGAAGGATGTGTCCCATAGAAACGCCTGAAGGTCCGAACATCGGTCTGATCGTTTCCCTGGCCAATTATACCCGTGTGAATGAGTACGGGTTCCTTGAAACGCCGTACAGGAAAGTCAGCAAGGGCAAGGTCACCAACGAGATTGAATACCTTTCCGCCATGGATGAGGAAAGGCATTTTATAGCGCAGGCGAATGCCCCCATAGATGACAAGGGGCATTTCCTGGAAAACCTGGTGTCCGTCCGCAAAGGCGGTGATTATACGACCAAAACGGCGAATGAAATTGACTACATGGACGTATCGCCCAAGCAGGTCGTGTCCGTTTCGGCCTCCCTCATACCTTTCCTTGAACATGATGACGCCAACCGTGCGCTCATGGGCTCGAACATGCAGCGCCAGGCGGTTCCGCTTCTCTTCCCCGAATCCCCCATCGTGGGTACGGGTATGGAGGTCAAATCCGCTTATGATTCAGGCGTTGTCTGCATAGCCACCAGGGCGGGGAAGGTGATCAAGGTAACCAATTCCGAAATCCAGGTAAAACCGGCCAGTGTCAAGGATAAAAATGATATTGATATCTATAATCTTTTCAAGTTCAGAAGGACCAACCAGGACACGTGTTTTCACCAGAGACCCATCGTGAAAGTGGGTCAGGCAATCCGTGCGGGAGAAGTTCTCGCTGACGGACCGGGTACGGACCAGGGAGAGCTTGCGTTGGGAAGAAACGTCCTGGTAGCCTTCATGCCCTGGAACGGATATAACTACGAGGACGCCATCCTTATTTCAGAGAAAATCATCAAGGACGATATCTTTACATCCATACACATCAAGGAATTCACCATTGAAGTCAGGGAAACCAAACTGGGTCCGGAAAAAATCACCAGGGATATCCCGAACACGAATGAAAAATCCTTTGAACAGCTCGATGAAGAAGGCATTATCAGGATAGGCGCCAAGGTAAAATCGAATTACATCCTGGTGGGCAAGGTTACACCGAAGACGGAAACCGATTCCACTCCCGAATTCAAACTCCTCAATTCCATATTCGGTGAAAAGGCCAAGGAAGTCAGGGACACTTCCCTTAAGGTTCCCCATGGCGTCGAAGGCACGGTCATCGATGTTCAAAGGCTCAGGCGGTCTGAAGGAGACGACCTCGAGCCGGGTGTGATCGAAGTTGTGAAAGTCCTGATTGCCACCAAGAGAAAACTCCAGGAAGGCGACAAGATGGCCGGAAGGCACGGCAACAAGGGCGTAATTGCCCGGGTGCTTCCCGAAGAGGACATGCCTTACATGTTAGACGGTACACCGGTGGACATGATATTGAATCCGCTCGGCGTTCCGTCCCGTATGAACCTGGGCCAGATCCTGGAAACGGAACTGGGCTGGGCGGGATACGTTCTCGGCGAAAACTACGCCACGCCGGTTTTCCAGTCGGCCACCAATGAAATGATAGAGACAAAGCTCAAGGAAGCCAACCTGTCCGTGAATTCAAAAATTCCGCTTCTCGACGGATTGACGGGTGAACCTTTTGAAAATCCCGTCAATGTGGGCTACATCTACATGTTGAAACTCCACCATCTCGTTGACGATAAAATGCATGCCCGTTCCACGGGGCCGTATTCGCTCGTAACGCAGCAGCCGCTCGGCGGCAAGGCGCAGTTCGGCGGGCAAAGGCTCGGAGAAATGGAAGTCTGGGCCCTGGAAGCCTACGGTGCGGCCAATACATTGCAGGAACTCCTTACGATCAAATCGGACGATATGACGGGCCGGGCCAAGATATATGAAAGCATAGTGAAGGGTGAGGTTTCCGCTCCTGCCGGTATTCCGGAATCATTCAATGTTCTGGTTCAGGAACTGCGCGGACTGGCCCTGGACATCAATATCTTTGATGCCAAGGGTAAGCAGATTCCTTTAACGGAAAGGGATGAAGAGCTCATAAATCAACAGAGCAGACAATTTTAGGGAGGAAATAAAATTAAATGAGAGATATCCAGGATTTTGACAGAATCATGATCAAGCTTGCTTCTCCGGAGCAGATAAGAGCCTGGTCGTATGGAGAAGTTAAAAAGCCCGAAACCATCAATTACAGGACGCTGAGGCCTGAGCGGGATGGTTTGTTCTGCGAAAAGATCTTCGGAACGACTAAGGAGTGGGAGTGTTATTGCGGTAAATTCAAATCCATCCGTTATAAAGGCGTTATCTGCGACCGGTGCGGCGTGGAAGTTACCCACTTCAAGGTCAGGCGCGAAAGG
The DNA here is from genome assembly GCA_016928415.1 of Spirochaetales bacterium. Lineage (GTDB taxonomy): Bacteria > Spirochaetota > Spirochaetia > SZUA-6 > JAFGRV01 > JAFGKU01. The sequence continues at coordinate 14,376 of JAFGKU010000162.1, read as the reverse complement.
ATGGGGCATATAGAACTGGCCTCGCCGGTATCCCATATCTGGTATTACCGTTCCGTCCCTTCCCGTATGGGATTATTGCTGGATCTCTCCCTTGCATCGTTACGTTCAATCCTCTACTACGAAAAATATATTGTTATAGATCCGGGTGATACGGATCTGAAGAAAATGGAAGTACTCACGGAAGAAGAATACAATGAGGCCAAGGAGCGGTACGGGATGTCCTTTACCGCCGGTATTGGAGCCGAAGCGGTTAAAACGCTCATAAAATCAATGGAGCTGGATGAGCTGGCAAACGAGCTGCGGCGGAAAATGATTGAGAAGGGCCCGAAAGTCGACAAGAGGCTTTTAAAACGGATTGAAATCGTTGAAAATTTTCTTAAATCGGGGAATAAACCCGAATGGATGATTCTTGAAGTCATTCCCGTCATTCCGCCTGAATTGCGGCCCATGGTGCAGTTGGACGGCGGCCGGTTTGCCACTTCAGACCTGAACGACCTTTACAGAAGGGTCATCAACAGGAACAACAGGCTCAAGAGGCTTCAGGCATTGAACGCGCCTGATATCATTATCAGGAATGAGAAAAGAATGCTTCAGGAAGCGGTCGATGCCCTGTTCGATAATTCCAAGAAGAGACGGGTGGTCAAGGGCGCTTCCAACAGGCCTTTGAAATCGTTGTCCGATATGTTGCGGGGCAAGCAGGGAAGATTCAGGCAGAACCTTCTCGGCAAGCGCGTTGACTATTCTGGCCGTTCCGTTATCGTCGTCGGTCCTGAACTAAAGCTTCACCAGTGCGGGCTGCCCATTAAAATGGCCCTGGAGCTGTACAAACCCTTTATCATGAAGAAGCTCGTGGAAAGGGATGTGGTTTATAACATCAAGAAAGCCAAGGCCCTGGTGGAACAGGAAACCCCGGAGGTTTTCGCCGTTCTGGATGAGGTGGTGCAGGAGCACCCAGTGCTGCTGAACCGCGCCCCTACGCTTCACAGGCTGGGTATCCAGGCTTTTGAACCGGTGCTTGTGGAAGGTAAGGCGATAAAACTCCATCCGCTGGTCTGCCACGCTTTCAATGCCGATTTCGACGGCGACCAGATGGCGGTGCACGTTCCCCTGACCCAGGCGGCCAGGGCGGAATGCTGGACACTTATCCTGTCCTCGAAAAACCTGCTGGACCCGGCGAATGGCAGCCCCATTACCGTTCCCACGCAGGACATGGTACTGGGCATCAATTACCTTACCCGTGATAAAAAAGGCGCGCACGGGGAAGGCAAATGGTTCTCATCCACGGATGAAGTCATCATGGCGCTTGATATGCATGATGTTGATTACCAGGCTGTCATCAAAGTGAAGATAGAAGGGGAATATGTTGAAACGACTCCCGGCAGGGTTTTGTTGAACGATGCCCTTCCCCCGCAAATTGGATACATCAATTATACGATCAGTGAAAAGCAGCTGCAGGAAATTATTTTCGACTGCTACAAGGTCCACGGGCCTTTTGTCGCGGTAGAGCTGCTCGATACGGTCAAGGATATAGGATTCAAATACGCCACCCGGTTCGGCGCCACGATAGGTATGGAAGACATCGTCATTCCCGATCAAAAGAAGGACCTGATTGACAAAGCCAATGCCAAGGTTGAAGAAATTCAGAATCAGTACCTTCAGGGTCATATCACGTACGAAGAACGGTATAACAGGGTCATCGAGGTCTGGAGCGCCACGAATGAATTTGTAACCAATGAAATGATGAAAACCCTGGAATCGGACAAGGCCGGTTTCAATCCCGTTTACATGATGGTCAATTCCGGTGCAAGGGGTTCCAGGACGCAGATCAGGCAGTTGGCCGGGATGAGGGGTTTGATGACAAAACCTTCCGGGGATATCATCGAACTGCCCATTCGCTCCAATTTCAAGGAAGGCCTTTCCGTTATCGAGTTCTTCATTTCAACCAATGGCGCGCGGAAAGGTCTTGCCGATACGGCCCTGAAGACGGCGGATGCCGGTTACCTGACAAGAAGGCTGGTAGATATAGCGCAGGACGTTGTCGTGAACGAGGAAGATTGCGGAACAATCAATGGAATTGAACATACGGCCATCAAGGATGGTGAGGAAATTGTTGAACACCTGAAAGACAGGATAGCGGGACGGTTCACTCTTGAAAGGGTCCGGCATCCCATTACACAGGAAATTATCGTTGACGTAAACCATGAAATCACGGATGAAATCGCGACCAGGATTGAAGACGCGGGTATTGAAAGCGTCCGTATCCGGACGGCACTTACCTGTGAATCCGAGCATGGTGTGTGCGTGAAATGTTACGGCAGAAACCTGGCGACAAACAGAACTGTGGATATCGGGGAAGCGGTGGGGATTATTGCGGCCCAATCCATAGGTCAGCCGGGTACCCAGCTTACCATGAGAACATTCCACATTGGAGGCGCGGCAACGAAAATAAGCGAAGAAAACCGTATTTACCTCCGGTACCCCGTATTGATCAAGAAAATTGAAGGCACTTCGGTTGCATTGGAAAACGGGAACCAGCTCTTTACAAGAAAAGGCAAGCTGATTGTCAGCAAGATATTCGGAATGATTGATCTCCAGAAAAATGATAAAATTATAGTATCCGAGGGTGAAAAGGTTGTCAGGAATCAGCCGATTGTCGAAAGGAAAGGCGAGCAGATCCTGTCTCCTGAGATCGCCTATACCCATATTAAAAAGAACAAGCTGCTTTTGATAGCACAGGACCAGAACGTAGAAATCAGGAATGGCTCGGAAGTTGTTGTCAAGGAAGACGATATCGTTGAATCGGAAGAAACCATCGGCTTCTTTGACCCGTTCAGTGAGCCGATTATCGCCGAAACTGACGGTACGATCAAATTCGAAGACATGATTCTCGGAACAACGGTAAAAGAGGAAATAAACGAAGAAACGGGCAAGATCGAGAAAAAGGTCACCGAGTTCACGATAGAATCTCTCCAGCCCCGCATCACGATTATAGATGCCAAGGGAGAGGAAAAGGCGGTATACTTCCTTCCCGGTTCCGCTTACTTGAACGTGGACGATGGAGACAAGGTCGTCGCCGGAAGGACTCTTGCCAAGATGCTGAAGGAAAGCATCAAGACAAGGGATATCACGGGCGGTCTGCCCAGGGTAGGAGAACTTTTTGAGTCAAGACGGCCCAAGAATCCGGCCGTATTGTCAAAAATTTCCGGCGTGGTTCATTTCCGCGGCATTGTCAAGGGGAAACGTCTGATTGTTGTTATTGACCCGTTTGAAAATGAATTCAAGCATTTGATACCCATGGGAAAACACCTTCTGGTTCGTGACGGTGACACCATCCTGGCGGGTGAACCGCTCTGTGACGGGAGCATAGACCCGCATGACATTTTGAATATTCTTGGTGAAAACGCCCTTCAGAGTTACCTGGTAAATGAAATCCAGGAAGTGTACAGGCTTCAGGGCGTAAATATCAATGACAAACATATAGGGATCATAATCCGGCAGATGATGAGAAAGGTCGAAATCGTCTATGTCGGAGACACGAATTTCATTTACGGCCAGCAGATTGACAAGCATCATTTCCACGAGGAAAACAAGAAGGTAATCCGTGAAGGCGGTCAACCCGCCATTGCCCGGCCGTTATTAATCGGTATCACGAGGGCTTCACTGAATATCGACAGCTTTATATCGGCCGCTTCCTTCCAGGAAACGACGCGAGTATTGACCAATGCCGCCATTTCTGGCAGTGTCGATTTCCTGAGGGGCTTGAAGGAAAATGTTATCATCGGTCACCAGATTCCTGCCGGTACCGGTATGAAGTATTACAAAAACATGAAACTCTTTGATGAAAATATGGAAGACCTCGATGTTTCCATCAACAGGATTCTTGAAGAAAAGAACAAGGAACTTGAAACGGCTGCCCCGGCTAATGAAAATGCCGGGTTGACCATACTATAAAACAATTGTCTATCAAGGCAGGACTTGAATAGGTCCTGCCTGTTTTTTGACCCCCACGACACACTGAAACGCAGTAGCTTTTTTCCCCTATCATATAAATTTTATAATTTTTTTTGTGGAAATTTGTTAAAAACCTTCATTATAATGATATCAAGGGTACCGCTTGTAAGTTTCCTTTTTGTGGGTGTATTCTATTGAGTGGAAATTTTCCCGATTACGTATAAGAGGTTTTATATAGGTACCTATAATTTACTTTTAAGGAGTGAGTATGAATATAAAAAATGCTGTGGACAAAGCATATGAAACGATGTCTTTACGCGATATCCTTAAATCCCCAGTTTCCGCCATTCAGGGAGTGAGTGCCATGGCTGCTAAAAGATTAAAAGAGGCATTCCGGATATCGACGGTTGAGCAGTTTGCCAAACTCCGGTTTGCCAAATGGGCATGGTCTCTCGTTTCAATGGAAAAATACTCAAGGAAAGAAAAAGCCGATACCACCACCCTGAATATCAATAAAGCCGTGGACAAGGCTTATGAAGACAAGACCATCAAGGAAATTCTCGATGCCCCTGTAAGCGCGCTTCAAGGATTAAGCGAACGCCAGGCGGAACTTCTTGCCAAGGCATTGAGGGTCAGGACCGTCCGGAAACTGGGTACCTCGAAAGCTTTCCACAAGGCGATGGCCATTTATTTTATGGCGCTTTCAGAAGACACTAATTCAGACCCGAATTCACAATTGTAATTAAGGGTGATATTTGATAATTAACGCCGCTTTCACACGAAAAACAGGTGGAGGCGGCTTTTTCTGATAAATTTCGTGATATTTTTAAAAGATTAATGTTACTTTTCCGATTAAAATACGTATTTCTTTTATGGATGGCAGTATATGCCGAAAATTTAAAAGGGAATCTGTAAAAAAGTCACCAAATAGTGTATATTAATGGGGGGAGGGAAGCAGGTATGTCTGCATTTAAATATTTTACCGTGGCAACCTTGTTTATATTCACTTCTGTATTGACAATGGCTTCACCGCTTGAGGACGCGGAAAAACTCCTTTTAGAGAACAAATTCAAAGAAGCTCAGCCTCTCCTTGAACAGGCTCTTTTAAGGGAGCCGGACAACGAAAAAATCTACCTGTATCTGGGCCGGGTTTACGAGCATTTCGGGAAATATGACAAGGCATTTCAGACTTTCAGCAAGGGTTTGGGTGTTTCCAGGGATAAAAAACATTACTTCTATCTGGATATGGGCATCAGTCTATACATGGAAAATAAAATTACCCTGGCCGAAGAGATGTACACCAAGGCCATAAATTATGACATGTCGTTTGAAGCCCCGTATTTGAACCGTGCCAATGCCCGTGTTGCCTTGAAAAAGTATCCCGATGCCGTTGATGATTATAAATATTACCTTCTTCTCAAGCCCGAAACTCCCCAGCGTTCGGAAATTCAGCGTATGATTGACCTGTTGTCCGGATACATCGCCGCTGAAGAGCAAAAAATTGAAGACGCCAAACAGAGGGAGCAGAATTTGAAGGATCTTCTTGATACACTTGAGAAATCGAATTCTGGAAACAAGAATTTGTCCGCGGGGTCGGAAACGATAACCTCCGATTATGAGAATGAAGATATTATGGATTAAGCCCATTTAAGAAACAATACTTGAACCATGCGCCGGCGGCAATCCCAGTTATGTAATTCGGCAATCGACTTATTAAGGAGGCTAATAGAGTATGGAAAGAAAAAAGGCGACCAGGAAAACGGCAAAGACCAAAAAGAAAATCAATCCTGTAATCATAGGTGTGGCCGGTGCCGCCCTTTTTATCATTTTACTGCTTATTGTGATTTTCGCAGTGGCCGGGGCAAGGTCGAATGCACTCAATTACATCAGGCTTCTGATTGAAAAGGAGGAATGGGATGACGCTGATAAGGAAGTAAAGGAATTCCTGCGAAACAATCCCGACGATGAGGAAGCGGCGGCCCTCCTCGATCAGATAAAAAACAAAAGGGGAGATGACGGCAGCCAGGTGCGGAACCGCGACAACCAGATAGAACTCATCAAACGTCTCCTGGAAAAGGGGGAGTACGAGGAAGCCTTGAAGGAAGTCAAGGAGCTTTTGAAGCAGAATCCGGATGACTCAGAAGCGGTGGCCCTCCTGAATGAGATCATTAATAAAAAACAATTGGCCCAGAAGAAAAGGGATGATGCCGAGAGACTGAAGGAAAACCGGCTTCTCGATACGTTGAAAGACCGGGAGACGAGGCCCAATAACCAACAGTCAACGATTAGTGATTCCCAGTTGAACGTCAGCGATAAAAACAAGCAGAAGGTGAAACAGCTCCTGGACAAGGGCTCCAGGCAGCTGACTGATAAACAGTTCCAGGATGCCAGGAATACGTATAACGATGTTCTGAACATGGAGCCGGATGTGGCCATAGCCTATTCCCAGATAGGGAAAGCTTACTTCGAGGAAGATCCCGATAACGAGGAGAATATCCAGAAGGCTATTGAAAATTCAAAGAAGGCCATAGAAAAGGACCCGACCCTTCCCGACCCGCACCAGACTTTGGGCGAGATATATGAAAACAATAAAAATTATGACAGCGCGGAGCAGGAATACAAGCAGGCTATCCTGCTCGATCCCAAGGATTACTATACGCTTTACAGGCTGGGAGTTGTCCAGTTCAAACAAGGCCGGTATTCCGATGCCAAACAATCGTTTACCAGCTGTCTCCATATCAAGCCGGATTTTGAAAAGGCCCACTTTAACCTGGGACTTTCCTATAACATGCTGAATCAAAAGAACCAGGCAATCAGTGCTTATAAAAACGCGATCAGTTATAAAAGGGACTTTTACCAGGCCTATAATGAACTCGGTTTCCTCTACAGCGACAGGGGTGAAATTACCGAGGCAATCCAGAATTTCAGAAATGCCGTGAAATACGCGCCCCAGATTGACAAGTACCACAGGAATCTGGCCAATGCCCTCATAGAAAAAGGTGATTATGCGGAAGCCGAAAAATTCCTGGATTCGGCGTTGAAACTCAATCCGTCCCACGTTGATACGAATTTCAAAATGGCTGTCGTGAAATATGAACTTCACAAGCCGGAGGAGGCCCTGGGGTTTGCCCGGACGGCGGTAAACGCCAGACCGGATTCCAAGGAATACAATTACCAACTGGGGCTCATATACGAGGACCTCAAGGATGTCGATTCGGCCATCAAATACTATTCCAAGGCTATTGAACTCGATCCCAATTACGCCAAGCCCATGATCAACCTGGGCAAGATCTATGCAGACAACAAGCTGTTTGACGGTGCCTTGAAACTGCTTCTTGCCGCCTATAAACTGGAGCCGGATGACTACAAGGTGAACAACAATCTCGGGAATGTCTATTTACAGAAGGAAGTGTACCAGGAGGCCATCCGTTATCTGGAGAAAGCGGTCCGCTTGAGCCCCGGCGTGTCGGCAAGCCGTTTTAACCTGGGTGTCGCCTATAAAAAGGTTAACAGGACCGCGGATGCGAAAAAAACCTTTTACGACCTGATAAAGCTCGATACGCAGTACTGGGATGCGTATTACGAGTACTCGCTGATTCTCATCGAAGAGGGAGCAAAAGATGATGCCAAGAAGATGCTGACAACATTGCTTTCCATAAAACCAGATTATAACAGGCGTGACGAGGTGGAAACCCTTTTATCCAATTTATAGAGAACAGATAAACTTTATTCCAATTTATAGAGAACAGATTAGCTTTATTCCAATTTATAGAGAACAGATTAGCTTTATTCCAATTTATAGAGAACAGATTAGCTTTATTCCAATTTGTAAAATTATTTTCGGTCCACGAGCCTGGCGAGCTGTTCCTTTGAAAGGGCATGATAAATTTTCCTGCCGTGAGGGCAGCGGGGATTGTCCAGGCTTAAAGCGCCTTCGGCAATCCTGCATGCGGTCAAGGCATCGATTTCATCCCCGTCCTTTACTGCCAGACGGCAGGCGGCCATGCTGTAAAGGGCCCTTTCCAGTTCATCCTTGTCGCCCCTGTTCTGTTTCACGAATTCGATTAAAGCCGAGGCGGGAAGGTTGTGGAAGTCCGAGGGAAGAGAGGATATCTCATACTGTCCGCGTGAAATGCGGTTTACATTGATTCCGGACTGTGAAAGGAATTTCCCGTTATTGTTAAAATTTTCTTCTTCATCCGGGTCCAGTTCAAAGGAAATAGGAAACAACAGGTCCTGGACGGGGGATGGGGAGGCCCTGAACTGTTCGAACAGCAGCCGTTCATGCGCCGCATGCTGGTCGATAATGTAAAGACTTTCGTCTTTCCGTACAACAATGAATAGGCCGAAAACGGTACCCAGGAATTCTATGGCATTTTCATCGGCTTTGATAACGGGTTTTTTTTCCGGAGAAGAGGATATATGTGTTTTCCAGACCGGGGTGGAAACAACCTTGTCTGAAACCTCCGGCGTTGTATAGTCGTCAAAATCCAGGCCTGACTTTTGCTGGTGCACTAATACGTTGTCGGACGGTATGGCGATGCCGTATCCGCCGAATTCGTTTTTGAACATGCTGACCACTCCGTGGTGAATATCCGGCATGTTTCTCAGGCGGCATTCCTTTTTTGCCGGATGTATATTGAAGTCCACCAGTTCCGGATTTACATTGATAAACACGACGGCAAAGGGATGGTTTTTCCCGGGGATCAAACCCGTGTACCCGTATTCCACCGCCTGGACCAGTCCGTACTCGGTAATTTTCCTGTTGTTCACGTAGACCTGGATATGTTTCCTGTCACGCATCATGAGGTCCGGCGTTCCGGCAACCGCCCTTATTGAATAATCTTTGCCCTTGAACTCCATGTATTTGAGGGCTTTGGGTGTGACGGTATTTTCAAACGCCGTCGCTATCCTGCCGGGTAAATCCACGGCCGGTAAAAATTTTTTCAGGTTCGAGTCCGAAAAAAACTTGAAGCTCGTTTGTGGAAACGGTAATGCCTTTTCTATGAATGTCGCATAACATAGCGATCCTTCGCTAACGGGGCGTTTCAGGAAGTTTTTCCTCGCCGGCATATTGTAAAAAAGGTCCCTGGCCTCCACTATCGTTCCCCTGTTGCTTCGGTGCGGGGTGATGGCAGTCAGTTTTCCTTCCCTTATCTCCGATTTAAATCCCGAACCTGAACTATCTACGGCGCTTATGATTGACAGCAGGCTGCAGTGGGCTATGCTCGCCAAAGCCTCCCCCCTGAATCCCAGAGTCATGATTTTATAGAGGTCTTCGTCATCCTGAATTTTACTCGTCGTGTGGGGAAGGTGGCAGAGCTTCAGGTCTTCCTCGTTCATACCGCAACCTGTGTCGACAACCCGTATGCTTTCAATACCCCCGCCCCCGACATAGACGGAGACTTCCGTACTCTCCGCATCGATCGAATTGTCCATTAATTCCCTGATAACTGAAAACGGCCGGATGATGACTTCACCGGCCGCTATTTTTCTTAATACGGATTCCCGGAGAATGTGGATTCTCCGGGAATGGTTATGATCACGTGCCATTTTTATCAGAAATGGACGCGTGTTTCCAGGCTGAACGTAATGTCCATTTTGGGATTGCCGCTCCCGTCGTAGATGACTTCACCGGCTGCATCCTTGGCAATGGCATTTGTCAACAGTATGGCAAGGTCCATATTGGGCGAAAAACTGTATACAAGCTCACCCTGAAGTACGGAATACTGGTCCCAGAAGGAAAGAGCCTTCCCGGTGGGCTGCTGGCCCAGAAGCATGGGAACAAAATAGGATCTTTCATAGGATATCGATCCGTATACGGGTACTATAGGCGGTAAAGCGTCTTTTTCCAGTTTAGCCGTGATTCTGAATGAGTCTTCCCCGTCAAGGGACATCTGTCCGGTTGCATCGAGGGTCAAAGGCTGCATATAACCGATATTGATGGAGAAAAACTCTTCCCACGTGTATCCGGCTTCGAAATACAGTCCCATGAGTGTTTTATCATATTCGGGATTGGTCGGATCCAGCATATAATCGGCCACCGCCACCGCCGTTTCGGCCGCCGTTCTGTCGTATGACCTGTCAAAGAAAGCGTGTTTGAACGTTCCCGTGTAATACCTGAAATCGAACCTGTAATCAAGAATGAACAGCTTCCCGAAGATACCGGTGCTGAATCCATAGTTTCTCAGCGGCATCTGGGAACCGTCCGACCAGACGGCGGTATAGGCGGGACCGGCTTTTATACTTGAATAGGCTCCGCTCCCATCGGTTTGGAACCAGGGGAGCATTGCACCGATATCGGCAAACAGAATTATACTCAACGGATCTTCCGGGAGGATGGGTATATCGAGGTCGAATCCGAGGTTAAAGAACATCGGGTTGCCGATTTCATCGGCAGTGGGGGGGAGTGGGGGGCCGGCGCTTACCGAAGGCAGGTCCTGACCCGGATTAAAGTCCGCAACCGCGGATATCCCGAAGCCGAAGGCCGATGCCGGGGCAAACGGCTTTAAGACAATCCTTGTTCCCACGATCCTTGGTTTTTGGTCCAGTACCTGAAGTAAATCGTTGGTCATAATTTCAAAACCGAATTGATCCGTGTTTATTCCAAGGTTGATGCCGAGACGCCTGATGGCCGGGAAATCGGCGTCATTGGCATAATTTTCCATCAGGAGACCGTGGCCGATCGTGAATGTTTTTAAACTGCCCAATTTAATGAAGTAAGGATCACGTTGTTTACCCAGTTGAAAATACTTGATTTTCAGGAAAAGGTCCGAGAAAAAGTCCGCGGCACGAAGCGTATAATCCTCGCCGAAGGCCGGGTCCGTGCCGAAAGACCATTCATTATTACCGTCCGGATGATACCAGGTGTCGGGATTGAACATATCCGTCGTATAAATGATTGGTAAATAAAAGCCTATTTTCATGAAATCGAGGTCTATTTCCGGCTGCATCACTACTTTGCCGTATGTTGTATTGTCTATGGTTACCGATCCGATTTCCATTTTAAGGAGCTTTTGAAGCCAGGGGTCCACCGGGGCCTGCGTCTTTTGTTCCCCTTCTGGAATCTCAGGCCCGGTAGTGGTTTCCGGGGTTGGGGTCGGCTGGGAAACCGATCCCTCGGCCTGGGCTTTCAGGAAACTCAATGAATCATTGATGGAGTTCATGTAATCACCCGGGATGGTGAAGCTTTGAAAGGTGCTTGCAAGGGCATTGGCCATCTGCCCGGCACCTATGGCAATGGTTGAGCCGCTGGCGTTTATAAAATCTATCAACCCGGTCAGGGTAAAAGCAATCTCCTTCCCTTCCGATACTTCCATGCCGAAGTCCGTACCGCGCACACCGCAGATGGCGCTTGGGGAAGTAAAACGGTAATAATAATCTTCTCCGCCGCCCGTGAATTTTTGCGCGACGGCCCTGAATTTACCGGTCAGGATTTCAAACTCGTTCTGCCGCTTGCCCGTACCGGTATCGAGTGCTTTTACGGTGAATGTAGTGGAAGAGGCAAGTTTTATGATGGTGCCATTGGGTTTCATTTTCAACTCGGCCGTACCGTCCTGTCCCGTCGATATTCTCCACCCTGTCTTTATCTGCATGCCTTCATATAAATCCACTGATTCGAGTACCTCTCCGTCATCGGCATTTATGAGAATGTCTCCGCCCGAAAAATATTCCAGGGTGACAATTTGAGCCTGTGAAAAAAGACCTACAGGCACCAGGATGAAGGCTATGATCATTATGTACGAAAAAAATTTATGCATTCTTGCGTCCTCCCTTGCTTAAAATTGTATCATGGTTTCAAGGCCGGAAACAGCTTCCATATTCCATGTGCCCTCCACGTATTTTATCCTGTAAAAGAGGGAGATAACCGCTGGTCCGGTTTTAAAATTGACCCGCGCCATTATGACGGCATCCTGGAAAAAATTAGGAAATACGTCGGAAATGTCACGAATGAAGATTTTATCATAAGTTAACTCACCGCTGACAAGCGGGAGCAGGTCTTCCTTGATCTGGAGTATGCCCTTGATTCTCGGATAATTGAGAAAATTATCCGGATTGTTATCCACGGTACCGAACGGTCCTTCAATACTCATATTGAAAACGACGGCACCATCTAATAGATTTGTACCCAGCAGACCGAACCAGCCTACATACCCCTGTGTATTACCTGCTTCGGCCAGCTTGTATTTGGCTTCCTTGACCAGGTCGTACGTTGCATCAAAATAAAACGGAATAAACCCGTTCCCAATAAAACGCAGCTGGGCACCGTAATTGAAAAGCGTAATCAGGGTTCCGCCGGCACCGATCATGCCGCCATAGCTTTTAAATTTATAGGTTGCCAGGTCTCCAAAAGCGGCCATGGTTACGGCCGGATTGGCAATGAGGGGCTGGTTCACATCCAGGCCGGTAAATACCGCCGCTGCACCGTCTGCAGGAACCGGTGCAAGGGTCGCTGCATCAAAGTAGGGTTTTGTATCGGCAACCAATGGGATGCCGACTTCCATTTCATTGATGATGGGGATGTCTGAAAATATGAGGGGTCTGAAAAAGAGTCTGGCTCCATACACTTCCGGCAGGGCTATGTTGTTGATAAAGGTTTCAATACCGATCAGCGGGAAATCAAACAGCTTTCCATCAACGTCTAGGTTCAGGCCGAAAATTCTCTGTTCAGGCAGGAACATCGTGTTGGAGTAATTGGCCATTATAAAACCGTTGCCGATTAAGGCATCGTCAATCGATCCTAATTTGATGAAAAGAGGATCGTTTTTCACACCGTACCGGATATATTTGAATTTGGAAAGGTACAGGGAAAGCCATGCCTGAAAGTTCCCCTGCTCGGCAGCCACGGGTGTCCAATCCCCTTCCACGCGGGGAATAATGCTTCCGGCTTCAAACCGGTAATGTATGGTTACATCTATACCAATACCGAAATTCCCGACGGCAAGGTCGGGAGAAAACGATATTTTCTGGTAGGATACCGGTGATCCCCCCTCCATAAAGTTGTCAAGTCCGATAGCGAGGTTAAAATTGAATTTAACCGGATTTTCATCTTCTGCATAAAGGGTAAAAAAACCGGGCAGGATTGCCAATAATACGATTATCCATAAATACTTTTTATTCTTTGCCATTGACTCCTCCTAGTATTTAAATATATACCAGAGCCGTTTTTTTTTCTACATCATTTATTGAATTCATGGTATTTTAACGGTAATTTACCTTAAAGTTAAAATGCCGCGGCAGTCCGGCGCCGGGTCATTGGTTACCGGCGGCCGGTATTTCAGATAACTTGTAAATTTGAACGGATTCATGTAGGATCGCAATGTTTAAGGAGTATAGATTATATGAAGAATTTATATAAAGTCATTATAGCCCTTGCCGTGCTTCTGGTTGCGGGAGTCATTATTGGTTTTGTTTTCGGGCCGGGATTTTCACAAAAGGAAAAGATGCTGGACGATTACCTGAAACTTGATATCTGGGATAAGGAGGTCGAAGCACTGAAAATGCTCGATGGTATTTCGACACTCGAAACGGATGATGACAGGATGACCGTATTGAACGAGGTAAACAAAAATTTCAGGGAAATCAAGGCATACATAGAAAACCTGGCTTTTACCGAACCGGAAATCCAGTTGATGAACAAAAAGCAGCTGGAAGTATTCAGGATCTACAATGAGGCCATTACCAGGATCAATAAATCCGGGAATCCGGATTGGGAAGCTTTTAAAAAGGAAACGGACCTTATGCGGGTATTGCTTGACGAGTTTTTCCTGATGGCAACGACGATAAAGTAAGCTTCTTTCAGTCTATACGGACAGGCTCAAGGAGCTTGTCGAAATTGAGTAAAAAGCCCGTATAACCCCTGAAACCGTATCCGCCCCATATACCGGGATTGAAGACGCCGGCCAGTTCGCCCTGGCCGAAAGTGTAAATGCTGTTTTCCATTTCAATGTAATACTTGAGATAATCCGTAAAATTGGCTTCAAACCTGAAACCCACAATCAGGGAATTGAGTCCGTGAATTGTCTCCGTTGGGGTAGAGGTAAATGTCTTCTCCAGTACCTGGTAAGCGAATGAGAGTTCAATGTGGTACGGTACGTTTTTCTGAAACAGAAGGGTTTTAAACGCGTATTCGGTGAGCGTGTCGATAACCTCGGAGGTGCCTTCACTCTGGGTAAAACGCTTGTTTGAATAATTAACCGTACAGATGGCGTTCATCACGTAAAAACCGAATGAAAGCATGAGGCGTTCCTGCATGTAGTCCAGGGTCTGTGAGGACCTGTAGCTCTGCGTGTTGTCCGTTCTGAAATTAAGGAAAATGAACCCGGGAATTTCGAACCGCGCGAGGATAGTGATTCCCGGTTTGAAAATAGGGTCTATCCCGGAGTTTAGTATGCCGAAAAACGGACCCAGGCCTATTGTAAACAT
>JAFGKU010000013.1 GCA_016928415.1 Spirochaetales bacterium | reverse complement strand
TTTATCCAAAAAAACGCGTCGGACCTCCTGGCCCGGTTTGGAGAAATTGCGCTCTTCAGGGATGGCGGGGCCGCGCTTATAAACCTAATAATCATTGCCGCCATCGGATTGGTAGCCGGCATCATCTGGTTCGGAATACGGAAAAAATGATAATTCGATCCATTACACTCTCACATTCCATTCCCTCAGCGGGGAATAGACGAGAGAATCGGGGGTTAATGAAAAAGCGTTTGTATTTAGCCTATATTTTAATAATCGCCATATTCACTCTCCTTATAGACGGTATTTCCCTTCATTTATTGGAAAAGAATATTGGCGGAAAAGCCTATCAGGGTTATTGTGAAAATAATAAATTTTATGTATACGTTTCAGAAAATAATTTTAAGGAAGCAGACGCCGCGCTTTGGTATCTGGATTATTTCCTGAATATTATTCTTTTTATTGCCGGATTGTGCCTGATTATAATTTTAGTCATATTCAGCGCGAGATTTTTCATAAAAAAATTGAATTTATGAATTATCTTTTATTTTGATTCTCTATTGTGATAACTTTATAAGCAGGGTATCCTATGAGTGAAATAAAGGGAAGGAAACTTTTATGAAAATCAAGAAGATATTACCCCTAATTACAGGAGTTATTTCGCTTCTTGGTGTCGGGTTAATTATAATGTATTCAGGAAAACAGGAGAAAAAAAATGGGTGATCAGATCCAAATAAAGAAAAGGAGTCTTATTCTTACAGTTTTGGGGAATATTTTATCACCCGGCTTGGGATTTTTATACAATGGCAAATTCGTTTTGTCAATTGTAAATCTATTCATCCCCTATCTGGCTTATGTAGTCCTGGTTAATTTCGCTGCATTCAATTTCACGGTATTGATTATTTGTCTGTCCCTGTCGCTTGTCATAATATATATAGGTTTTAATGTCCTGGTAATTTTAATCTGGCGTGGAAATAAAAGGTATGGGCTAAAAAAATATAACAGGGCGTTTGTGTATATCGTATTTATGGTACTCAATGTGGTTTTTTATCTGGGCGGATATCTGTATACATTATCTGACCTGATAAAATTCAAGTCTTTTGAGGTTCCAACCAGATCGATGGAGCCGACCCTCAATGTCGGGGACAAATTTATAGCCGATATGTATTTTTACGGGAATGTTAAACCCCAAAGGGGTGATGTTGTCATTATCAGAAACTATGACGATCCAAGAGTTAAATATTCAATTAAAAGGGTTCTATGCGTCGGCCCCGGCACTCTCAACTATGAAAACAGGATTTTTACCTTTAATAATGAAATAATCAAGGACCCGAATGAGTATTGGGATAAAATCATTAAAACTGTTAATGATAAAGATAATGAATATCAAATTGAATCCTTTAACAAAACTCTGGAATTGAAAGAAGATGAAGTATTTGTTATAGGCGACAACAGGTTTAATTCATTGGATTCCAGATTTTACGGACCGATATCTATCAACAGAATTGTCGGTAAGGCCCTGTATATATTTATGACAAAAGAGCAGGGATTTATGAACAGGGATTTGTAACTTTATATATTTTCAGGTTTTTTTTCAAACTGCTCCGGCGGCTTCAGGCAAGGTAATTATTATAATCACATCGGGATTCGGTCTGATAGTGTTTTATCATTCCCTGCCTATAGACTTTCGGTAAATCCGATGCAGATTCTCCCTTCATTTTAGGCGTTTATTTATGAATTTTGAAAACATCTTTAAAACCGCATTTATAAAATTCCCCCGCTTTCAAACAGCAAGATTAAAATTGTTGCCATTGGAACTAAAATATACCGGGGATATTTTCGAGATGTTCTCCAATCCGGAAGTCGTCAAGTTTTATGATCTGCCTGTTATGAAAGAAATGAATCAGGCCGAAAATTTTTTGAAAAATCATATTCAAAATTATAAAAATAAAAAGGAAATTCGTTGGGGATTGATTTTAAGGCAAACACAGATGTTGGTCGGGACCTGCGGTATTGCACCTGAAGGCTTCGAGTTGACAAAAGACTGCACGAACATAGGATTGGGTTTTGATTTAAACCGGGAGTATTGGCGAAAAGGGCTGATGAAAGAGGCCATTACGAGAATAATGGCATTTTGTTTCAAGCATTCCCGGATAGAAAAAATGCATCTTGAAAACCTGAGAGAGAATATCAATTGCATTAGGTTGGCGGAAAGTTTGTTCTTTAAAATATTGAAAACCAGGGAGAATGTGGAAATTATGCCGAAAATCTATGCAGACGTTGATTATTACGAAATATCACGCAGCACCTATGTAAAACATATGTCATGATTGTTCCATATGCAAATGAACGCATTTAATGTATTATTCAATGACAGGAGAAAGACATGAAACAAATTTTTACCGCATTCAGCCAATATAATCAGAAGACGAACAAAATCATATTCGATTATATCCGTCAAATGAGTTATACGGAAATAAGCAGTCAAATCCATGCCTATTACAAGGCCATCGGCGATACAATCTCACACGTGATGGCATCGGACCTCAAATGGCTTGACAGGTTATCCCGGTTCTACGACAGCGGAATAGACAAGGATTGCCTGAAAATTTTCATGGAGAATGACCGGATAAATTTAAAGAACATCACGGATAAAATAGATGACTTCTATATGCTCAGGTTAAATATGGACAATGCCATCATCAATTTAATTGATTCGATACCTGGGGAAAAGTTTTCGGAAGAAATTGAAATACCCTGGGGCAAAGGTTCCATTAAAAAGGAAATATGGAAATTACTTCTTCAATGGTTCAATCACCACACACACCACAGGGGACAGGTATCCATACAACTCGATAATCTTGGGATTGATAACGACTACACCATGGTTCTGGATAAAATAGAACAGGAAAAAAATCATGAATTATGAACACGGCAGCATAAAACCGGAAAACTTTAAGGAAGACTGGGATGGACAGTTTAAAATCCTCCCATGGATGGCGTATGTTTCGGCGATACCTCATGTTATCTATCTTATTACAACGCTGAAAGCGGACGGAACACCCAATGCCGGCCTGCAGGGCTGGTCGAGTTTTTCCGGTGAAGGCGATAATTTTTTTGCATTGATTTCAGGAATCTTAAAACGCAGTCATACATACGGAAATATCGTACGCGATGGGGAATTTTGCATTAATTTCCTGCCTCCGGGATATTTGGAGAATTTTAAGAAATCCATATCCGAAAATTCCGGGGAAATAAACGAAATAGTCAATTCCGGTTTTACCCAGGAAAATTCGAAAACAATATCCGTACCGAGAATCAAGGAAAGCTTTTTAAAACTTGAATGTTCCCTCGAATGGACAAAGGACCTTGTCCCGAACGGAATTAATGCAATCGTATGCGGCAGGGTCAATCATATTTCGGCGGCCGAAGATTTTTGCAGGAAGAATGTCTCTGAACGTTATGATCTTAATTGTTTTACGTTTCACCTGATGGCAATGAAAAATCCGTTTACCGGCCAAAGAATCAGGGGCGGCATTGGCAGGGTTGAACTTGTCGAAGAAACAGAACTGTAGACAGATGGGGAAGAACCGGCAAAAATACATCCCCGGAATTGACGGGCTCAGGGCCATCGCCGTATTGGCGGTTATTTTGTTCCATATGGACCTGCTCCCCTTCTGGCAGGGCGGTTTTACCGGGGTGGATGTCTTTTTTGTCATTTCAGGCTATGTCATAAGCAAATCCCTGGCGGGCAGGTCCGGATTGAAACTGGGAAGCTACATCCTGGGGTTTTATAACCGGCGCCTTACACGTATCTTGCCGGCACTCCTCGTGATGCTGCTGGTAACCGCCCTGGCGTCCACATTGTTTATCCCCTCATCATGGTTGAGCGGTTCCATCGACAATACGGGTTTATCGGCTTTTTTCGGATACAGCAATTTCAACCTGGCATTGAATAATGAGCATTATTTTTCCCCACGGGTGGATTTCAACCCGTTTCTTCACACCTGGTCTCTGGGGGTGGAAGAACAGTTTTATCTCCTTTTCCCTCTCATCTTCTTTATTCAATTGAAAATAAACGGTAAAGGAAAAACGGATAAAAAAGGGCCACGGGGAGAAATTCTGTACTACGGCATTCTAATCATTCTTGCCGCTGCATCCGTAATAATTTCCGCTATTGAATCCTGTGGGGAAGCAAAGAACGCCTACTATCTTCTTCCGGGCCGGTTCTGGGAACTGGCTGCCGGAGCCCTGCTCTTCCAGCTGCACAGCCGGGGCATACTCGTTCCGAAACAAAAGATCAGCTCGAACCTGCTCATTATAATCGGTATGGTGACGGTGACTGCGGGATTTCTCCTGGCGGACCGGGGTTCCTTCCCCTTCCCATGGGCCCTGTTGCCGGTGGCGGGTTCGGTATTACTCATCAGTGGTGCTCTGGAAACGGATAAAGGAATCCCGTTCACCCAAAAGATCCTTTCATCCCCGGTCTTAACCTACATCGGGAAAATATCTTACTCCCTGTACCTCTGGCACTGGCCCGTATCCGTTCTGTTCCGCTGGACCTTCGGTTTTGAAACAGTGTTGGCCAAAGGCTTATATATTGCATTAACCTTTCTTATGGCCGTGGTTTCGTACCATTTCATAGAAAACCCGGTACGCGGAAATGTTTTCCTTAAACAGCAAAAAAGTTGGAAAATTGTCGCGGCATCCCTTTCGGTTGTCGTTGTTATATTCTTTACTGCCTGGTTCATAATGGCTTCAAAATCAGAACTGAGTCTCAGCGTGACCAGGAACACTTATATCTGGCATTCAGGCAGGTATTGGAATGACGGCCCGGAAAAGCCCGTTACCGAAGATCCCGGCATTCTTGGCAGAAAACTTTTTGCCCTGGGGGATTCCCACGCGGCCGCTTACAGAACGATGCTCAATATAGTTTCGAAAGAACTGGGCATTGACGTGTATGAGTACGAACAGGGCGACGGGGCGGTCGCGGGCCTGCTAAAACCCATGAACGAACGGGCCGCGGCCCACTATAAAAACGCCTTGCAGGAAATAAGCGGCCTGGCCAGACCGGGCGATGTGGTATTCCTGGCTTCCCTGCGGATGCCTGAATTCGGGGACCAGTTTGAACCGGTGAACATCGATGCGGTTGTAAAGGAATATTTTGGTGAAGCGGCCGTGCTAAACAGGAAGGCGGCATTGGAAGAAGCCGGTACAATAGTGCGGGAACTGGCAAATACGGGGGTGTATGTGGTGATGGAAGCCCCCCTGCCCGTATTATTCGCACCGCCTTACCGCTGTTCGGACTGGTTCAACAGAATGAATCCCATCGGGGCCAATGGCCTTACTGTAAGCCGGGATTTCCTTATCCGAATCCGCCGTCCCGTAATGGAATCAATTTCCGCACTTGCCGGAACATATGAGAATTTCTATGTGTGGGACCCTTTTCCCGTTCTTTGCACGGATGAAATTTTCTCGGCATACGATCAAAAGGGCGACCCCGTTTTCTGGGACGGCGACCACTTGAGCGGCAATGGCAACCGCATCCTGGTCCCCTCCTTCAGGGAATTCCTCGCAGACCTTTGGGGAAAACCGCCCGGCAGTATCAAATAACGGGACGATTCAATTTCACAAAACAATAAGGTGATCCATGAAAACAAGAACAGAAAAAGAAATGTTGAATCTCATATCGAATCATGCCTTCGCGACTCGATTGGAATGATGCTGGAATGGGAGATCGGGCTGAAAACGGGATGTAAAAAATCCCTGGGGGGACACAAAGGCAAATACCTGGAAACGTTTCTGGAAAGGAATACGTGGAAAAAAAATGCGGGTATGAATTTCCGGATGCGGAAGCGGATAAAGTATTGACATTCCTGGAACATGTCAGGAAAATGCCGGATGATGCCGAAAGTATTTACTAAAATATCGTTAATGTATTAAATATTATCCATGGAACAGTATACCAATCAAATTTTCGGAATAAATTACTCTGAACTCAGGGAAATGCTTCAAAACCATTTCGGCGGCGGAATTACGTCCATACAATATGAGGTAACCGGAAACAAAGTGAGCATGCCCGGAATATGCGGCGAATATATTATTCCCTCAATAAAATTGATTAAGGAAAAAACAAGCGAAACGGTACTTATTTTTGCAAGAAGGCAATTAAAAAATACGGAATCAAAGCAGGCCCACCATTACTTGTTTTTAGGACAAAGAGGAATTTCAGTTCCCAAATTATACGGCTCAATAATAGACGGTAATAATTGTGAAATATTATTAATGGAATACGCCAGGGAAATTACCGATGAACACATGTTCTTTTCCAGTGAAAAAAATATTTACTCTTTTATTGATTTAGCGGCCCAATTATCCTCCGTAGTCCCGACCCTGGAGTATATCGGTTTGATCGGAAAGGATATGGGAGGTAAAAGTGATACACGCGACTGGAAAACGTGGATGCCATGGTCGGTTCATATACTGGGGAAGGTCTGGAAGCTGGCCGGTTCGGATAAATTAGGCAAGGAACTAAAGGAATTGTGCCAGCCGGGTCCGGTATTAACTGAACTGCAGAAAATAGCATATGCAATGATAAAAAAAATCGGCGGTTTTAATATCGGAATTGTTCACAGTGATTTTAAACCGAATAACATGGTTTTGCTGCCGGATGATGATAAATTGGCTCTTATTGATTTTGAAGATATTATCATTGACACACGATATTATGATATTGCCAGGTTTTTGGGTGCACCGGATATATTATTTAAATGGGATGCAAGGCTGAGGGACGATTATATAAATTTCTTCATTAAACAATGCGGCATTTATGGAAATAAAAAACTGAATCATGAAATTTTAAAAAGGGAATTATTTTACATCTGGTATACCAGATCCATAAATTTATGGGAATGGCTGCCGGGTGAATACGGTGGGCCGTCTTATGATTTTTGGCCTGCCGGGAAAAACATACATGAAAGATGCCGGAATTTATATACTCTGTTAAACGCTTTGATAGAAAACATGGGGAAAATTAAGATTTAAAGATTTTCAAAAACGGGAGCCGCTTTTATGGATTTCGATATAAATCGCCGGGCATTGTTTGATGCCGCCGCCTTGAATTATGAACGGGATTATGAAACGGACATCGCCGGGTGGGTAGCGGAAATCATTGAAAGCGGTTTTTTTGAAAAGCCGTCTGTTTCAAGATATAAATGTAATAAATCCTATACGGTTGAGGAATATATCGGCCTTTTCAATACTTTTTCCGACTTCCTGAAATTACCCGAAACGAAAAAAAACAGGATAGAAACGATAATCAGGACCAGTCTCCGCAAATTGGGCGGAACCATATTAAAGGACTACGAGAGCGTTTTGATTCATGGTAAAAAAAATCCATCATGATATTAATTACAAATCACTTTAAAAACAGGGAGCAACACACATGAAACATGTACGACCGAATGTTGAAAAAAAAAGTGCAATTCGGATTTTTTCGGAACACATAGGATTTGCACCGGAAGAAACAACTTTTCTTGAACGCAGGAAATTCGAGCACTACTATTCCATGATGATGATAAATTTGGAGGATATCGTCTTCGAAAGAACCCTGGTACACGGATCCTTTTCAACATATAATGTATTGACGGAAAACGGTAAAGTTTCGGCGGTCATCGACTGGCAGGACGCAAGGTTCGGTGACCCCCTGTTCGATCTGGCATCCATGGACTATTGGCCGACAGGTTTTAACATTCCGGATCTGTATGAGAGGTTCTGTTCAGAGCGTGGTATAAAGTATCATGACTACAACAGGCGTATAATTGGATGCAAGTATTATCAGACTCTGGGCAACATGTTATACTTTGCCAGGATAGATCATTATGAATCGTATAAAACCGTGGTTGACATTGCTGATAATTTAGAATGATAATTTGAATATAAAAAGCAGGATGATATGTATTCAAAACTGGACCCCGTGGTCAAATATTATGACTTTTCCCTTGCCTCATGTTCAAAAGACGAAATTGGGTATTATAAAAACCTGACACAAAAGGAAAACAGTCCCTGTGCGGATTTAGGCTGCGGTACGGGAATACTGAGTATTGAAATTGCAAAGCAGAAGACCAGAGTCTATTCGATTGATAATTCGGAATTCATGTTATCACAATTCAGTAATCACTCAGTATTGATTTGGAAAGGCAGGTAATCACAACCAGGCTTAAATTCATAACAAAAGCGGAAGACGGATCTACCTTGAATGTTGAGGAATCGGAATGGAAATCCCGCTACCTGTTTCCCTATGAAATGTTTTATTTACTTGAATTATGCGGCTTTACAATCAGAAATGTTTTCGGGAATTACAAACGGGAGCCGTATAATGCAGATACAATGTTAATAATCGAAGCTGAAAAGTAAGAACAGGTTCATAGGGATAGTTACACGCATCTTTCCTCCCGGGAGCCTATAAGACTGGTTGCCGCGATGGGCGGATTATGTCTATATTACATTGCAATGGGAAGGAGTAAACCATGGAACTAGGTGCTTTTTCGGTCAGTTTATCCGTAAAAAATATTGAAGCTTCCAAAGGCTTCTATGAAAAGTTGGGTTTTGAAGCGTTTGCGGGTGATATCAAACAGAATTGGCTGATAATGAAAAACAATGAACACGTGATCGGGCTTTTCCAGGGAATGTTTGAAAAGAATATGTTGACATTTAATCCGGGTTGGAATCAGAATACGGAGAAGCTCAAGTCTTTTACGGATATCAGGAAATTACAGCGCGAATTCAAAAACCGCGGCCTGATATTGGACACGGAAGCCGACGATCAGACCGGGGGTCCGGCCAATTTCACCCTGAGCGACCCGGACGGAAACCAAATCCTGTTTGACCAGCATGTATAGACAAAAACTTACGGTCGGATAAAATTATAACACGGCTAATCATGCAAGGTATCAGGCCGCCTGAATTATATAAAAAATTCTTTATTGACAAGGGTGATGAAAGAAGGGGCCTTTTTCGAAAATTGGCCGCAGAGTTTAAAATAAACCGGGGTATTTATCCGGGGAGTTTCGTCCACATCACACCTTCATTTTACATTAAGGAGATGTTGTATATTGATAATGACAGACGAATGACATCATTCTTTGAAAATGCAAAACTATTGGAATATATAAAGCGGAACAGTGAATATCGTGAAGAACCGATATTCACGGGACTTAAGGCCGATTTTACAGAGGATTTAAACATCGCCTGCGGGTATTACGAAATGATGTTTTCCTTTTATGCCGGTTTTGTCTCACAGGCCTGCAAAAAAATACCTGAAGACGGGAGGAATCTTAGTTGCGAATAACAGTCATGGGGATGCAAGCCTTGCTTTTTCCGATAGTGAATATAAATTCATTGCCGTCGTTAAGCGAAACGATAAAAAATTCTCAATCATTGACGGGGAATTGGACTCATATTTCCGCAAACGGGATAACACACCCATTAATGTACAAAAGGTGCTGAAGAAAATGGTAGGGGAAAAATTCACGAAAACAGCTTACGCGTATGTTTTTAGAAAACGGAAGAATTCTGTGTTTTTTCGATTGGATCCGGTGACGAAAAATTATTACCGGAAATTATAAATGGGAGGCCCTAAAATGGATCGACGTACATGGCTTAAAAAATTGCAGCGGCTTTGCGAAGAAAGGTATGATATTGATGCCCATCTTTATAATGACGGGAAATACGGCTTGTACAGCAATACTACCCATCAACAATATATGCAGGAATTCCTGAAGCTCCTTGCGCCTGGCGGCATGATCCTTGACGCTGCTTGCGGAGCAGGCAGGTATTTACCCTTTCTTCTCGAAAAAAAGTCTGCCATCATCGCAATTGACCAATCGCAGGGCATGCTTGCACAGGCGAAAAAAATTTTCCCCGGTGTTCAATTCGAAAAAGCCAGTCTGCAGGAAATGACATATCTGGAAACTTTTGACGGTGCCATCTGCATCGATGCCATGGAAAACGTGTGCCCCGAGGACTGGCCCCTGGTACTCGGGAATTTTTACAGGGCGCTGAAGCCGGACGGGTATCTTTATTTTACGGTCGAAACAATGGACAACGCGGATGAAAAGGAAATAAAAGAGGCCTTCGAAAAGGCAAAACAATCCCGGTTACCCATTGTATATGGAGAGTGGCCTGACGAAGACGGGGTCTATCATTTCCATCCCTCAAACCAACGGGTCCAGCAATGGTCCCGCCGGGCAGGATTCAAAATTCTTAAGGAAGGAAACGGTGAAAAATGGTACTACCATATCCTGGTGCAAAAAGGACAAGTTATTATGACATCCTCGGATTAAACCCGGATGCGGATAAAAAACAGATTAAATCATCATTCAGGAAACTGGCGTTAAAGTATCATCCTGATAAAAATGATACATCCCCGGAAAGCGGATCTGTATTCATCATTATTAATAATGCCTATCAAATATTGATCAATGATAAAACAAGAATGATCAACTGTATAGAGGAGATCTGTAAATATATTTGAAATCCGGTACATACATGTAATTTTGCCCCCAAAACCTTGCCTTTCGGCCCATTCGTCTTCTTTGGCGGTCAATGTCCCCCGTCAACCTTTTTATTATTTTTATCTTGCATTCAAGTCGGAATTAAAGTACAATTTTACTGAACAGGGAATTACAGGGAGCATATAAAATGAAGGTTTTTAAAACAATAATCTTGATATTAACAATTATAGTTGCCCTTGAAACCATTTTAATCGCTGTTGCACTTTTATTGTCCATGCTGAATGTAACCGATTATTTCGCCTCTTTACTGGGCGGGTTGACGGCGGAAGGGTCCGGGGTTGTTCCCGTTCATTTAACGGCTTCTTTTATAATTTTAGTCATATTTTTCATTATAATAATTGCAGGGTGGAAGGCTAAAATTCGACTGGTGAGTTTCTTGTTGTGCGTGTCGCTTATAATAAACATATATGTACTTTGTTTATGCCGGTTCATCCATGCCCCCGAAGTATTCACTTATAACGATTTCTTTGAATCAAGCAGACAATTCATACATTTGCTGACTTTTAGAATATTTTTCGGCAATTAAATAATAATAACACTCATGGAAAAAAAAGACATTAGAATGATTTATGAAAAAGAAAAATTTGATCTCCCGGGTATCGTTCTTGAAACATATAAAGATGACTATTTCCGGATGGAACTTGACCTGGAATCCGATGTATTTTATGAATTGAGAGTCAGTAATGGGTGGCAACCCTACAGAATAAACGAATCCTCCCCGGAAGAATTAAAAAAAATTGGACTCTTTTTCGGTCAAAACAGGGATACCTTTTATTTTTTATTTAAAGACAGGGAATTAATAGGCAGCACGCTGCACCTGAAAAATTACATACAATCACTGTGCGTTGCCGGGAAATTCCAGCACAAGGGGTACGGAACGCTGTTGACAAAATACGCCGTCAATAAAATACTGGAAAAGGGATTTAATACGGTCGAACTGAATGTTTTTCCCGACAATTATAAGGCGATCAACCTGTATATGAAATTAGGATTCAGGGTAATCGTGTGACATCAAATGGGTTCATAATATGGGGTAACGCATAGACCGTGTAAACCGGAAGTTCTGCATATACCCTCAATGCCGGCTCTATTAAGGAAAGGGACGCCCGTTCATGAAAAAAACGGTATTATTCAATGAAAATGACATCATCAAAAACCGGTATCGGGTTCAGACGGCTATTGGCCGTGGTGGCATGGGAACAACCTATAAAGCGCTTGACTCCGAAACGGGCAAACCGGTTGTGCTGAAGGCAATCAACATGGAAGAAGTGCAGGACTGGAAGGAAGTCGAACTCTTTCAGCGGGAAATCAATGTTTTAAAAAATCTCGACCATCCCAATATTCCGGACTACTATGATAACTTTGAACTCACCTGGCAAAAGGCCACGCTTCTCATCCTTGTCATGGAATTCATAGACGGGGACAACCTCCATAATTTTATCAAGGAGAACGGACTTTTTTCGCTTGATGAAGTGATCGACATCCTTCAAAAGCTCCTGAAAATTCTTTCCTACATTCACGGGCTGAATCCGCCCGTAATTCACAGGGACATCAATCCGAAAAACATCATCAGGAATACCAAAGGCGAAATTTACCTGGTGGATTTTGGGGCGGT
This sequence comes from Spirochaetales bacterium, assembly GCA_016928415.1. Classification (GTDB taxonomy): domain Bacteria; phylum Spirochaetota; class Spirochaetia; order SZUA-6; family JAFGRV01; genus JAFGKU01. The sequence goes on along the minus strand of JAFGKU010000013.1, from coordinate 12,877 downwards.
CGGACGTATCGTGCCGGATACCCTGGCAGCCTCGAAAACGGATACTTTTGTGGGGACCCTGGGCTATATGCCCCCCGAACAAATATACGGGAAGGCCCTGCCGTGTTCCGATATTTATTCCCTCGGGGTGACCATGCTTTACCTGCTGACCGCTAAAGAACCTTCTTCCTTTGAGATGAAGGACCTGCACCTCAATTTCCGTAAATATGTTACCCTGCCGGGAGAATTGTACGCCATCCTCAACAGGATGGTGGAACCGTCAAGTGAAAAACGCTTAACAAGCGCGGCGCAGGCACTTAATCTATTGAACAAAGAATATCTGAAAAAAACCAAAACTTATGCACAACCTGTTAAAACCAAACCGATTAAGATTGATTTTAAAAACCTGGACGAAACCATTCAGGCCAAAATAAAAGCGGAAACGGAAAAGGAAGCCCGGAAGAAAAAACAGGCTAAAGCGGAAGAACAGAGGTTGAAAGAATTGGAAAAAGACAGGAAAAAGAGAAAGCTCCTCCGTAAAATAGAGAAAAACAATAAAACCCCGTCCCGGGTCAGGATAATCGAAACCGACCAGGGACCCATCCTGTCGGTTAAAAGCGTACCCGTATGGCGTATCATAAAATACGTATTCCTTAAAGAGTGGTATATGTTTATAGTCCTGATGGGCGGCGGCGGATGGGTTTTATCGATATTTATCGAGATAATCAATGAAGAAATTTTTAAGGTTGAATTTTTTCCGGGTTTTGCTTTTGCGGCCGGATTTTTCATATGTCTTTCCGGTTATCTCTTTTTTGCCACTTTTATCAAGAACATGAAAAAAGCAAAGGACTTCAATATCCTGATAACCGGGAAGGGAAATGTCCTTATTTTCAGAAAAAACCTTAACGATGTACTGCATTCCTGTAAAAAAGAATCTTTAGACATAAATTTTAATAACACCGGGTATGCACCGGGAGGCGCAGGAACGGCAAACGAATCCTGGCATACACTGGAATTGATTTCCCGTGATTTCAAGATCAGGGAAAACGGCTTCAATACCCTGGACAAACAAAAAATCCTGCAGTTCATCAAGGATACCGGCATAAAGAGCGGATGATAATTAAAGCGATTATGCATATCCATATATTCGGAGCATCCGGTTCAGGAACAACTTCTCTGGGAAAAGCCTTATCCGGGGCAACGGAAATACCGGCCTTCGATTCAGACTCTTTTTTTTGGGAAGAAACCGATCCGCCCTTTACCAAGATAAAACCACGGGTGGAACGGCAACAATTACTGGCAACAGCTTTATCAGGGCATACCAACTGGATTTTAACCGGCTCCATGATGGATTGGGGGGATTTCCTGATTCCCGACCTGGACCTGGCGGTTTATTTATATATTCCGCAGGAAATCCGTTTGGAAAGACTGATAAAGCGCGAAAAGGAGAGATACGGAAAAAGAATAGAACCGGGTAATGATATGCATAACACTCATCTGGAATTTATAAAATGGGCCCGGGATTATGATACAGGTGGATTGGAAATACGCAGCAGGAAAAGTCACCGCGAATGGATGAAAAAATTAGGATGTAAAATTATTAAAATTACGGAAATCCTTACAATCAGTGAAGAAATTGAATTAATATTAAGTAAAATGGATGTTCAATAATAATCAAAAAAATCCGTCTTTCAGGCGTTCTTTAATCTTTGTTTTTAGCGGGTCTTCCAGTTCTTTCTCGATAAGGGAAAACACCGATTCCCTGGTCACCACGTTTGTCTCCATACGGATGTTCGGCCCTTCCCCGTCCACATCGAAAATTATGCATTTCGGGGCACCCTGTTCATTGGACCAGGCGTCCCATTCCGGAAGAGACGCATCCTGCGGATTGGGGTTCCCCGTCCTGACAAAATGACTGACATACCGCATCATGATATCGGAAAGGGCCTTCCGCGGCTTCCTGTTGCCGTCATTGAACAGATTGCCCAGAAAAAACGGGCCGAACAGGCTGTCCGAACCGGTAAAAAAGGGAATATCGAGGCCATGGAACGCACCGAGGATTTTCCCGTAGTCACCGGGCAATGGACTTACGCCCCGCTCATCCGGGGAACCCCAGCAAAAAAAGTAGGCATAAACCGGAGGGGAACCGGGAACGCCGGCAATCGCCGCTGCGATGTTATCCGCCCCGTCCGCTTTCCAGAGCAGGCTGCCGTATTTACCTATGGCCTGGTATTCCGGGTTTTCCCAGGAAAGCTCATTGGCCAGATGCAGGAAGAGTTTCAACTCATCCCTGTTGGTTCCGACGATCAAAGGCACTTTATTGAAATTTCCGGTTTTAAAAACGTCATAGCCTTCGGCGGGTATAACGTATCCGTCTTTTAATATAAATGGAATATCTATCATCCCTGCCAGTCCCCGGGGGATGGATTCTAAAATTTCCCTTTCGCTTTTACCCTTCAGGTAATTCCTGATTTCCGGCAGGTACATTCCTTTGACCAGTTCAGCGGCCTCATCTTCCGACTTAGCCCTGCCGTCCTTTTGAAGCAGGCGCAGCAGCATTTTGTCAACCGTCTTTTCGGAATCGACGACTTCCCCGGAAAAAGTCGCACCGCTTTCGCTCATGGCACAGGAGAAAAGGCCCTTTGCCAAAGGGGAAACCATAAGCGACAGGACGTTCATGCCGCCCGCCGATTCTCCCGTTACAATGACCTTTTCCGGGTCTCCGCCGAAAGCCCGGATATTTTCCCTTATCCATTTCAGGGACTGGATGATATCGAGGGTGCCGTAATTCCCCGAATCATCGGCGGGAGATATTCCTTCGCGCAATGCCGGGTGCGACAGCCAGCCGAAAGGACCAAGCCTGTACTGAATGGATACGAACACCATGTTGGATAGCGCCGCAAGGTTATGTCCCAGATAGGAAGGCGCCATTACGGCCGAACCTATGGAGTTCCCGCCGCCGTGAATAAATACATACACCGGTAAACCGGTTTCTTTGGTTTGCGGGCGCCAGATATTGAGATAGAGGCAGTCCTCCGAACCGGAAACACCGCCGAAGAGGGCATCATGCTGCGTAGCCTGAGAAGCAAACCCGTACATTTTGTATCGTCCCACCCAGGGATCCGGGTCCACGGGAGCCCGCCAGCGGAGATCGCCGACTGGCGGTTTGGCAAAGGGAATGGCGCGCCAGATAAAGGTGTCTTTCTCCGCCGGGATTCCTTCCACGTATCCGTACACCGTACGCACAAGCGGCTCCCCTTCCCACCCGGAAAGACTGAACCTGGAATCGGCAATCCCGGAGGGATACGTCGAACAACCCAATAAGAATAAGATGAGGAATATACAGATAAAAAAATAAAATAAAGGCTTCATGTATATAAGCATAGCGTATTTAATTATTATTTTTAAGTCTATTTTATGGTAAATCCCGGAATTTTATAGCACTTGTCATGAAAATGAATATAACCTATATTGGGTATTGACACTATTACAGGGGGTATAAAATGGATTTTTGCTGGGTAACTCTCAATGTCAGGGACATGGACAAGTCATTGCATTTCTACAGGGATATCATTGGGCTGTCAGTCGAAAGAAAAATGCAACCGAACCCGGACATGGAAATCGTATTTCTCGATGCAGGCCGGACAAAGATAGAATTAATCCATAATAAAAAGGCACAGAACATTTCCTTTGGAGAGGATATATCCCTGGGTTTCACAGTGGATTCTGTGGACGGCATTATCGAAGAACTTGCGAAGAACAATATCCCCGTGCATTCCGGTCCGTTCCAGCCGAATCCGAATATCAAATTCATATTTGTTCTCGATCCCAATGGCGTAAAAATCCAGTTTGTTGAAAATATTGGATAACGCAGGGTAATAATTATGCTTCAATACAATATCAGAAAAATAACACACAACGACCTCCCCCTCTTTATCAACCTCTACAGGCAATATGCTAAGGAACTATTGTCAATAAATTCCACCTTAACCGAAGAGATAGTGAAACGGGACGGCTTTGGTAATAAATTTGAAATCGCCGTAGCTGTCACAAAAGATGATAAAAAAATCGTCGGGTTTGTGGCATGGCAGAACAGCTATGATCTTCATTGGGGCATATCCGGCGGTAATATACTGGATTTATATGTTGCCGAAGACCACAGGTGCAAGGCCATTGCACCGCTATTGACCGGATTCTGTGCAAAAAAGATAAGGGAAAACAACGGTCAATTCCTCTCCGGCCAGGGAATTGTCAACGAAACGCATCCGGAACGGTTATACGCTAAAATAGCGGTTGACATTCAAGGGGTGGATTGCATACTTGGCGGCAGGGCGTTTAAAGTATTCTCGGAACTTGACATAACGGATATCCGGAGCTTTATAAAAGGATTACCCAAAAAAGAATGGAATTATGAAGAGGAGTAAATGGACCTTATAAAACTGGCTAACAGGCTTGATGAGGAATTCGACGTAATAAACAATAAGGAAAAACTGGTGGAATGGGCGGTAACGGATGATACCGCAAAGTATATTCATGCCGAATTTCTCGAAGAGAAAACCGGTTTGATGACAAAATTTTCGATTGACATACAGAAGGTCTATTCGGTTGTATTCATCACCGACAACATAATCAATGAAATTTGCAAGGAAACTAATAACCTTATATTTACCCATCATCAATTCAATTACTTCGAGGATGAAAGGGGCCTCCAGTCCATTCGGCCGGAAATTTTCGATATTTTAAAGGAAACCGCCAACTCGATTTATGTGGCGCATGCGCCGCTGGATACGCATAAAATTTACGGCACTTCCGTTTGCCTGGCGGAATTATGCGGCGTTGAAATTGATAAATTATTTTTTGATTACTTCGGCGCACCGACCGCATTAATGGGGCACGTGAATAAAACAAAATTTGAGGATTTTTGCATAAAGGTAAAAACAAAAATCAAACGTCCTGCTTTAACTGAAATTAAGAATATGGATTTTGTCGAGAAAGTGGCGGTTGTGGCGGGCGGCGGCGACATGCCGGAAATCTTACAGGAAATATACGATTCAGGCTGTGATACATTACTGACGGGTACCGTTGAACACCGTTGGGCGGCTGATTTTATCCAGGAAGGAAATATGAAATTTCATGAACTGAACAAAGTGTTGAAACGAAATCTCATCGGCGGCACCCATTATGCCACGGAACGGCCGGCCATGATAAAGGTCGGGGAACTATTTCAGAAAATCGGCATCGAATGGGGTTTTTGCGAAGATGAAGGACTGCTGAATGCCGTTTAAAAACCATTCCTTGAGATTGACTTTGAAGGGAATATTAATTACCGGAGGAGAAACATGAATTTTAGAAATAGCAGGGCTGCTCTTTTTATATTTCTTATTTTTTTTCTTCCGAATATGAAAACATACGGGAAAGATAATTTCCTGATTAAAAAGGAATTTCCCAAGACCTATCACATCATCACACGGTTAACCCTTTCCGAAAACACGGTCAAACTTGAAAACGTCAAAAAATTCGCCGTTTTATTGTGCCTGCCGCTGCCTTCCTCCAACCAATATCAGGAGATATCAAACCTCGAATTCTCTCATGGGAATATCGAGACTTTCCCCGAAACCGGAGATTCCTACCTGCGTATTGAATCGGGGGAACTTATCAAAGAAATTATCGTTGAATACGATGTCGTTACCTCCAAAATATACATGGATTCCCAGAAGGCAATGAAACAGAATCCCTACGACACGGGAAGTCATCTGTATAAGCAATACATGGAGGAGGATGAGGAAGTCAGGGAAGATTCCGGGCATGAAAAGTTAATCGCCTTATCGGGAAAAGCCGTTCAAAATTCGAAAGACTGTATCAACATCGCTAAAAATGCCTTGACCGGTTTACAGAACGAGCTCAGCTGGAAAAACACGGGCAGGTTCGACACCATTGATGAAATTTTCCGGAACAGAGGGGGCAATTGCGGTGCGATGAGCCGCGTCTACCGGGCGGTTCTTTATAACAAGGGAATACCTTCACGGTATTGTACCGGCTATATTATTTCAGGCAAAGGTCAATTCTCGTGGCATGTATGGACTGAATTCTATCTGGAAGGGTACGGGTGGATACCCGTCGACCCCTCGTTTTACGGTACCTCGGGCGGGGATTATTTCGGTTTCCTCGATTCCGGCAGGATCGCGTTAAACAGGGGCCAGAATTTAACCGTAAAAGGATTAAACGGTGAACAACCCGGACTTCATATTTTTCAAAAGTATGCCAAATATTACCGGATAACGGGCGGTTCAATAAAGGGAAAATTCGCCTACACCGTCACTGTATCCCCCCGCCTAGTCCGGGATTCGGGGGAAAACAAACTCTATGCGAGTAGTGAATATTATACGGCCATGAAGGACAAGATATGCGAAAATATCAATAAAAGAAGGCTTGAAAACAATATCCCTCCGGTGAGCGGTTCTGAATTACTCGACAAAATCGCTTCGGAGCATCTGGATAAAAAAATTAATGGAAAGGAACATTCGTTTAAATCGAGTTTTGAAAAATATGGCGTCGACTCCCGCTGGTATTTCTATCAATACAGAATTTTCAGCGGTTATAACAGGAATCTTGACATCAAAATCATCGACTGTTTCAGCGATGACATCCTGCTGAGCAAATATGCCGGAAAAATCGGCATTGGCTACCGCTATAACCCGGAAAAGGACCAGCATCATATTTATGTCATTATAGCGAAATTAAATTAACCAATAATGTCGATTGCCGGCAATTGCTGTTACTCATGCGCAGGTAAGGAATGACCATGTACAACTCTATCGGAAAAAACTACAACTCAACCCGGAAACCTGACGCAAGAATCCTGGAAATAATCATTGAAGAACTTGATTGCGTTCAAAATTCTTTAATAGCCGATATCGGGGCAGGTACGGGAAATTACACCCGTGAATTGGCAAGACACGGGTATAAATTGTTTGCCGTAGAACCTTCGCAGACCATGATCGACCAGGCTGAAAAACATCCCGGCATTTCATGGATTCAAGGTTCGGCGGAGAAACTGCCTTTGGGCAATGAATCAATGGACGGTATTGTCTGTACCCTTGCGTCCCATCACTTTCAGTCATTGGACAAGGCCTACCATGAATTTCATAGAATTCTGAAACCGAAAGGTACATTCGTAGTCTTTACATTCGATCCCCGTTTAATGGACAAAAACAACTGGCTGGCCAAATATTTTCCGGTACTTATTGAACAAGCCGCTCAAATGGTACCCCCTCAAGCTGAATTAATTAAACTGGTGGAAAGGGTATTCGGCCGGAATAATAAAATCCGCGATTTCCCGTTATCACCCAACTTAACCGATAAGTTTTTTGCCTCCGGATGGAAAAATCCGTGGTTGTACATAGACGATGACTTCAGGAAAGGTATTTCCTCCTTTGCCCTTTCTGATAAAAAAGTAATTAAATCGTATATAACTAAATTAAAGGCAGATCTGGAAAACGAGACATGGCAAAGGGAATATCCTTATATAGAGCAAATGGATTCCTTTAACGGCGGATATTACTTTATCAGATGTAAAAAATAAAATATAGAAAAACTGTATTGAACACCATGGCATGAATATGCAAATCCAGGATATTACAGATTGCGACGGATGCCAGGCAAATGAAAGACTTTTCTCTGGTTGTTCAAAATGTGAGATTAGAAAGTGTGCCATTAATAAAGAAATGAGCAGCTGCGCCTTTTGTGAAGAATATGTTTGTGATAAACTCACTCAGCATTTTAAGCACGATCCGGAAGCGAAAAAACGATTGGAAAAATTGAGGGAAAGTATTTAAAATAGAATGGATATGTTATTTTAATACTATTCGGAGGTATTTATGCCGGGTTGTTCAATAATTAATTATAAGGATAAAGAAATATTGTATTTCGATCACAGAGGGCTTCGGGAAGAGGAGTTGATTAAAAATTTCATTGAATCGACAAAGATGATAAATGAATACCAGAAAACACATAGTGAAATCTTAACGTTAACCAATTTTACAGACACTTACGCCACAAGAGAAGCTCTTGATTATCTCAAATCCGTGGAATCAAAAGAAGCGGTAACAAAATGTACAAAAGTAGCGGTTATCGGAATTACGGGCATAAAGAAAATGTTCCTGCAGACTTACAACAAAATCATGGGTAATAAGGCTAAGCTGTTTAAATCCGAAGAAGAGGCCAGTGAATACTTGATTTCATAAACACATTTCACTGCAGTAAACGGGAAGAATTATTATGAATAAAAATCGACAGGATAAAGAAAAAAAATTCTGGAATAAATTCGCAAACAAATACGATAATTTCCTGAACAACCTGAAGGATACCTATGATTTACTTATAAAAAAAATCAATCAATACATGGACCCATCAAAAAATGTCCTCGAAATAGCGACGGGCACGGGAATCATCTCCCTTGAAATAGCACGAAATGCAAAAAGAGTCTGCGGCTGTGACATATCGGAAGAAATGGTAAAGACGGCAAGGAGTAAACTGAAAAATACCCAATATACCAATATAGAATTTGATGTCCAGGATGCCTATCATTTGACTTACGAACAGGAATCCTTTGATATCGTTATCGCCTCCAATGTCCTGCATGTGCTGATCCAGCCGGAGAAGGCATTGCAATCCATTCATAATGTATTGAAACCAAAGGGCATTTTTATCGCACCGACATATTGTCACGGCAACAGTGCCTTCAGCAGGATTATTTCATTTATCATGTCATTGGCAGGGTTCAAAGCATATCAAAAGTGGTCAATAGAGTCATTCAGGGATTTCCTGGAATCAAAAAAATATCGAATCATCGAATTCGAAGTTATCAAGGATAAGATACCATTGGTATTCGCCGTCGTCGAAAAAGTATAAAACATTTCCATGGGACACTATTTTGGATAAAAAACTGAAATTTTCACAGGATGACATTTTTACAATCGGGAAAAAACTGCTCGCCTTAAATCCGGGCCCGATCCCCAAGTACCGTATTTTAAGGGACGTTCTGAATTATGATGCCGATGGTCCTGAAAGGACCGCTGTAAAAGAAAAACTTGGAGACACTAAATGGGTGAGCATACTTTATAAAACACAACTGAAGTACGGCACATGGGGAAGGTTCCATACAAGGGATTCATCTGTAAAGAAAATCATTCCGACAACGGAACTGGCCATTCAAACAGCTTTGGATTCCGGCCTTGATAAACAAATTGAATTACTGAAAAAAACCGTTTCTTTTATAATCAGGCACCTCGAGGGGAAAACAACCTGGTCGGATACACCCGAAAAACATGACAATCCGGCGGCGTGGCCCGTAAGCATCCGGCACCTTTCCGCCGCAAACCTTGCCTTAATTGATCCTTATCATGGTCATCTGGATTATTTCTGGAATTACTGGGTGGAGGTTACGGAAAAAGCATTTAAAACCGGGGAGTATAACAGGAATGCGGAAATACGGATAAGAAACAAACTGGATTTGGAATCAAAAAGGACAGGACGGCCTCCGGGAAGCGGGAGCCGGGGCTTGCAGGAAACCATACACCTGTTTCCCCTTGTCTGAATCATGTAAACAACAGAAGAATCGCATAATCGACAGCACCATTGTAGTATTAACATTGATGAAAAAGGTATTTTGTTGAATTATATTTTAAGAATCATCAGGGATGGCTGCCTTTGGGACATTAAAAATAATCCTGAAAGCCTGGTCAAGTACGGATATGTTCCGTTATAATAAAACCATGACATCTGAAAAGGTGAGTTTAAACGGTGTTCAGGAAACGCTCTTGCTTCCGTTATGGGGCAGGGCCCGTGAAACTAAAAAGAAAAAACCATTATTAATAGACGATACGGCAGTCAGGATTATTGAAAGCATAGGATATGATTTCTCGGTCATCAAGGAAAAGGTCAATCCGATCAGTTGCGCCTCATGGATAGCGAGAAGCATCTATTTTGACAATAAAATAAAATCCTTTTTACGGAAATATCCCGATGGAAGTATCATCAATATCGGATGCGGCCTGGATACGACTTATGAACGGGTAAATAACAAAAGGGCCGTATGGTACGAACTTGATTTCCCGGAGGTTATTGAAATCAGGAAAAGATACCTGAAGGAAACATTGAACAGGCGCTTCCTGCCGTATTCCGTTTTTAATAACGAATGGTATGTGGAAATAAAGGAAAAAAAGCGTGTATTTATCATGATTGCCGGAGTTATCTATTACTTTGAGGAAAAGCAGGTAAAGGAGTTGTTCGATAAAATTACCGATGAATTCGAATACAGTGAAATTGCATTTGATTACAGCTCTCCCGTGGGCGTTAAAATAGCCAATAAAAAGGTTATCGAGGACGGCGGAATGGATAAAAACGCTTATCTGAAGTGGGGAATCGCGAATATCCGCGAAATGGAGGAATGGAATAAAAAAATAACCGTCTTGCAGAACATGAAAATGTTCAAAGAGCATAAAAAGAGATATCCCCTGACAAAAAGACTGGGAATGATAATCTCCGATGCGTTATCCATCATGTCCCTGGCGCATATTACGATCGAATGAAAAATATTATCAATAAAATTATTTCTTTGAAAAGGGATGTATTATATGAATTGCAAACAGCATCTTAAAGGACAGTATTAAGGAGATAAAAAATGCGGTTTGATAAGTTACAAATATTAACGATTGCCTGGTTCGGTGCCTTTCTTACAAAAGCCGTTTATTTTTTCATTGCATTCAAGAGTCTCGTGAATATTGAATATTCAGCTGATTTTAATGCCACTAACACCCTTTTGGCAATACTGGGACTGGCTATAGTGGTATTCGGAATCATTTTATCCCATAAAATAACCGGGAAAAAAAGTGTCTATAAATCCAAATTTCTTAAATCATTGGATAAAGGCCAGAATCCGGACAATTCAAATGCGCAATATAAGAACATATATTTCCAGATGAAAATTTTGATAATCGGCAACATGGAAGCCGCGGCAATTTTCGGATTAGTTGGTTTTCTGCAAAGTTATAATTTCTATTTCCTCATCGCGATGATGTCATTGTCGGTGATCGGCAATTTACTCACCTTCCCCAGGAATAAAACCTTCCGGAAGGAAATCCTGGAAGCGGAGGACAATTATTGAAATATTTTTGGTTAACATTACTATTTATATCCGTATGGTTTGTATCTTTATATTTGATCACGTTCTTGCCGGATGCCAAATTCTGGAACGCCATCGATATAAAATATAATATTCCCTTGATTTTTATGGGAAGCAATAATCCGCCGTTCACCCTTTTTACATTTATACATCTATTACTTGGCCTGCCGCTTTTTTTATACTCCATGCATCATCTTATCAGGATTGGCGAAAAGTTGAGATTGTATGAAAAGAATAAATAAGACAAGTGACAAGGGGATAACATGGATATAATAATAAATTCATTGATTTTTCTTATAACAGGGCTTGCCCTGTTCAATCTGCTGATCATATTTCTCTTCAGAAGCGGCGTTATGTATAAAAGCAGGGAAAAAGACGGGACATTAAAAAAGAAAATGAGTATCAACGGACTGTTTGTATTGATTACAGGTTTAGTTGTTATTATTGCTTTCTTTTTAGTCTATGATTATTTCACATTCAGGAACAGGGATTTTCTGACGGTCCTGCTTGGCAATTTCTTTTTATTCTTGTTTTTCGATCTTTACGATGCTTTCTTTATCGATTTATTTGTGCTGTGCAAATGGCGTCCATCCTTTTTAAAAATCCGGGAAGAACTGTCATTTGAATCCATGAAAAAACATTTGAAAAGCCAGTTTACCCTCGGATGGATATTCAAGATTCCCATTATTTTAATAAGTACTTTGGTGTATTATTTTTTACTCAGGTAAATTATATTCCGCCTCAAAAAACATTTTTAAGATAGCTAGTAATGCTATACGGTTTTAATAATAAACATCAAAAGCCGTTATACCGTCATAAAGCACTATCGCAAAAGCGTCATTCTGGTAATATACGGCATGGGGGATGTCGGCTGCGTCAATATAAGATGTGAAAGAATCCATAAAATAAACCGTCCTGCAGATCAAAATATCCACATCCCCGTGTGTTATGGGATTGGCTATGTCCGCCGGGAAGGTCGCTGACAGTGAACTTATAGTTGTGGTAATGGTCGATGAATCATATTCATAATCATGATAAAGCATATCAGCGTTTAAGGCATTGACAAAACGAATATCAAATTGGATATATTTATTAGTGTCGTCATTTATGACCTGCAGCAGATTATCCGGCAAAACGGTTTCCATGGCATAATTGTCGCCGCCGGTATGCGTAAAGGTATGCTTAAAATCATAATCGGCCGGACCCGGCGTTCTGTCCGCAATCGTAATGGTTTCCAAGGCAATTTCTCCTGAAATGTTTTCCACCCTGATTGTATAATCTCCAGGCTCGACAAAATAAAGGTATGCGGTTTTAATATCAACATTATCTAATATATAAAAATCTGCATCTGAGTCCCTTTTATATTTCCAGGTATAAATGTGACCCGTGCTGCCATTGGTAGAAAATTCAATCCGGTTGTGGACCAGGAATTCGGCGGCATTACAGGTTATTTCCAAAGGAACCGTGGTTGTATTTCCCATGTCGCAGGCGAGTAAAATGGACACGAGAAGCGGGATGATTATTCTCTTCACTTATAACTCCGTATTAATAATGTTATTGATATTGATTGGGAATATACCACAATATATATTTATAATCAAGCATACCCATGCTATCAGTCAATCAATCTGAAGCAGGATAATCCTTTTATTCCGACCCGCCGAATACCCTGTCTAAAATTTCCGTAACCTGGTCCCTGTTTTGTATGCTTGAGGT
>JAFGKU010000161.1 GCA_016928415.1 Spirochaetales bacterium | reverse complement strand
TCTCAATTACCCTAGGCCTTCAAAAAGTGATGAATCTCGATTACCCTGGCACCCTTCAGGGTGGTGAATGTTGATTACCCTGGACAAGTATCGACCTTTTTGATGAACCGTCAGCCTTGAAAACGTGCTTGTTGTTCCAGTAAACGGCATTGAGGACGCTGAGGATAAAACCAATAACACTGGCAATGATGTAGTAGACACCGAGCCAAACCAGTACGGCATACGTGATGTAGGTAATGGAGGTGTTGAGAAATCCAACAAGGCCGAATTTGACCAGCTGCATGAAATTGTCCAGGGCCGTTTCCGAAGGTTCAATCCTGAATATATGCAGGACTCCCCTGGCCGTTTTTTTAACGATATTTTCGAAGATTTGCCATATTTCCCCAGATATATTACGCTTCATTCACCGGATCCTTGATAATGTGAATGTTATTATGTAAAGATGCCTGCGTCAAGTAGAAATAAAAAAAGGCCCCCTCCCCGAAGGGAGGAGAGCCTCTATACCCATAATTAAAACCGATTGTTTATCAATCGTAAACTTCGAATTCGTAAAGGGAGTAGCCGTACGGCAGGGCGCGTTGCGTTCCGCGCATCCTTACGTACCGGCCTGTCCCGGACAGGCCGGTCAGGTCGTCCGTGCCGCCATTGCCGGAGGATGTACTGTAAATGGTGGACCAATTGGAAGCGTCTGTAGAAATGTCGATCGTGTAGCTTGAGCCGTAGGCCGCTTCCCATACCAGTTTCACGCGGCTTACCGAATAGCTGGCGCCCAGATCGACATAAATGTACTGGGGATCGCTGAACGCGCTGCCCCATCTTGTGCCTGCATTGCCGTCAACGGCATAGCTGCCTGCCAGGTCACCTTCAACAGAGGAAACGGTGACGGGCCTGTTGAGTGCCAGGTTTCCGGATACGGGGGCGGGCGTGGGCGTGTTAGTGGGGAGCGGTGTGTTTGTCGCCGGAGGGGTGGTCGGGGTTGCGGTGGCACCCGTGATCGAGAAATTCATCCAGTTGAAGTTCCAGCCTGCCGTTACGGCATTGACCCTCAGGGTCTGCACACCGGCGGTTAATGTTACATTGTGGCTCACCGTTGTCCAGGTCTGCCAGCCGCCGGTTGAGCCGGCGCTTATCGAACCGAGTGTCGTGCTTCCCTTTTTCAACTGCAACTGGAACGCTGCTGTTGACGCCACCCGGTATTCCACCTTATACGTGCCTGAAACCGTAACATTGATCGTGTAATCCATCCAGTCTCCGGCATCGATCCATCCCACGTTCAGGCCCCCGCCCGTGTCCTGGGTGGCTTCGGTCTGGATGCCGCTCATTGTCGCGTAGGCTTCAGCTTCAACCTTGCCAGGTGCGGGATAACCAACGGAACCGGGAGTGGGCGTGTTTGTATGGGCCGGGACGGTGGGAGTGGGTGTTGATGTCCGCGTTGCGGTTGGCGGAGGCGTGGTCGGTGTTGCGGTGGCGCCAACAACGGAGAAATTCATCCAGTTGAAGTTCCAGCCGGCTGTTACCGCATTGACCCTCAGGGTTTGTACACCGGCAGTTAATGTAATGTTGTGGCTGACAGTGGTCCAGGTCTGCCACCCGCCGGTTGAGCTGGCACTTATTGAACCGAGGGTTGTGCTTCCTTTTTTCAGCTGCAACTGGAATGCCGTTGTTGCCGCCACCCGGTATTCCACTTTATATGTGCCTGATGCGGAGACATTTACCGTGTAATCCATCCAGTCGCCGGCATCGATCCATCCCACGTTCAGGCCGCCGCCTGAGTCCTGGGTGGCTTCGGTCTGGATGCCGTTCATCGTCGTGTAGTCTTCCGCCTGAATTTGACCCGGAACCGGATAACCGGCTGCGGCGGGCGTGGGTGTGTTCGTATTGGCCGGAAGGGTTGGTGTGGGTGTCAAGGTATTCGTTGCCGTGGGAGGCGGCGTATTGGTGGGGCTTGTTCCGCTCCACCTGTCTAAAATGGCAGTGCCTCCATTGGACCAGTAAATATTGTCGATACCTATGGATGAAATTCCGCCGTCGACTCCGAGGAGTTCGAATGTATGGTATATTTCGAACAGGTCCAGGTTGCTGTTTGCCTTGATCGTGCTCACCGGTATGCTTATCATGTGCCAGTTGCCGTCACGGACAAATCCAAAGGGATCTTTACCGTTTTCAAAAACCAGCCAGTACTGGCCTACGTTCTTCTGGCTGCCGCTTTTGATGCCGACCTTGAATTTCACCGTGGAATTGGTTTTCAAGGCGAAATTGAAGCTCCCGTTTTCATAGGCTGTCATGTTCAGTTTTTCGTTTGCCGTAATGGATAATCCGAACCATGTTCCGCCGGCAGTGTAATTCAGGGCATTCGCCCCTTCATAAGCATTTCCGCTTTGTACTGTCAGGGTATTGTCCCAGACATAAACCTCCCCGGTCGTGCCTGTGGTAAATTCACCCGCGGTTTTATTGGATGCCGAATCTGTGTAAATGCCGTAGTTTCCGTTCTGCGGTATCGGCCTGTTCAGGAGATCATCGGTCCAGTAGATGTTGTCGAATTGTATCTGGAACGTCTCGTTCGGGGCATCCCCGACAATATAGAAGAAATTGTTGACCGTTTTAAAATCCACGCCTTCCATGAGGCTTAACGGGAGGGTTACGTGACTCCACGTACCGTTGCGCATCAGGCCGAATTTCTGTTCCCCTTCGGCGAATTTATAGGCACCGGTTCCGCCGATCTTGCTGCCCACACCTATGGAAAACGCCTTTTGCGAGGAAGTCTTGATCCAGGCATGCAGGTGTCCGGCCGCATAGCGTTCCATGTTGTATACCTTGTCAAGACTCTGGATGGCCACTCCGAACCAGTTCGTTGGACTGGCGGACTGGAACGCATAACAGGTTGAACCTTCATACGGGGACCCTGCCGTGGCCGCCGTCATCGTGTTTTCCCATACGTAAATCTGGGCATCGGAACCGATGTTAACCCTGTCATTAACGGAAACGGTTTCCGTGGCAACGCCGAATGTTCCGGATTTACGCGTGGAGGCATCGCCGAGACGCAGCGTGTAGGCCGAATCGGGTTTCTGGTAGACCTTGATGTAATCGACGTACATGGAACCGGGAAGCGGGGCCGTAACAAGTGCCGGGTCCGTGATTCCCGGCAGGGAACCGCAGACAGCCAGGTTGAATATGACGTATTCAGGATAATGGAACTCCTCCAGTGAAAGGGAAGCCCCGGCTGAAATATCGAAGGTAAAGAACGGCGTCGTTTCCGAATCCACGTAAATATTGATGACCGCCGGCGTCCATTCATACCAATAAACATGGTAGGCCGTCAAACCATTGGAAAACGTTTTGTGGATGGGTGTATCCGGAGGCGTATTCCAGGCACTGGGATACATGGCATGATAGCTCCACGGATCGGTGACCCCGTCCTGGTAACACCAGTGAACGGTTGAGGCAAACGTCGTATTGACCGATCCATTATTGATGAATTCGGCAAACCCGGCCTCCATGATATCGACCTCGCTGTTGGCCGGCCATCCCTCTTTAACATCGCCTAAAAACCAGTAGGCGGGCCAGAGCCCATTGCCTGTCGCGGGCAGTTTCATGCGGACTTCCACAATCCCGTACCTGAAACTGACCCTGCCCTCGCTCTTGATGCGGCCCGATGTGAAGGGATACCCGTTTTCAAGGGTTTCCCGGGCGGCCGTGATCACAAGGGCGCCGTTCTCCAGGCGTACGTTCTGCGGTCTGTCCGTATAAAACTGCTTTTCCTGGTTTTCCCCGGTATTCCAGACCCCGACGCCCGCATCAAAAGTCCAGTAGTCCGGATTGAGGCTCTCGTCGGTAAATTCATCTTTCCAGACCAGGTTATACCCATTCGTGTCTATTGAAAATAAAGAAAAAGAAACAAAAACCATTATTAAAATAACAACAACTTTTTTAAGTCCGGCCATAAATGAATGTATATTCATTACGTCCTCCTTAAAATTATTTATTTTTTTACCAATTGAAAATAATCACTGAAGAAAAGGTGAATACCTACCCCCTTTGCTTTATATTCCCTTTAACTAAAATATAATAATGGATTTTTTCTCAGGACTTGTTTTATATC
>JAFGKU010000160.1 GCA_016928415.1 Spirochaetales bacterium | reverse complement strand
TTTAATCCTGAGTAAGGAGGGCAGGATTATCAGGTGTACCTTATAGATAATAGAATCAAAATGCACTATACTTTTATTCCAGGGATCGGGAATCGATGACGACATTTGAAATTGAAGATACGTATTATGCCCCGTTTTTCAATAAAATCAAAATATCAATAGAACGCGGAGAAGGTATCTATGTATGGGACGAAGCAGGTAAAAAATATACTGACTTGACCTCGGGCTGGGGTGTCACGAGCATCGGGCACATTCATCCCGTCATACAGCAGGCGCTGATCGAACAAGGCAGGAAAATAATACAGACGCCGAATTCCGGACTCACCTACTCTCCCGAACGGGCAAAACTGCTGTTGCTGTTAAAGAACATCCTGCCGTCAGGGATAAAGTCCCTGTTTTTCACAAACAGCGGAACGGAATCCGTGGACGCGGCTATAAAGCTTTCAAGAAAGATAAAAGGCAAGGCCACCATTATTTCGGCTAAAAGGGGATTCCACGGCCGGACATCCCAGGCCTTTGCCGCCACTTCCCAGGCCGATAATAGCGAATCTACGGCCCCTGTCCCGCTGAATGTTTTCGTACCTTACAACGACGTCACGGCGATTAAAAGGGCAATCACCGGGGAAACCGCTGCCGTTCTCCTCGAGCCGGTCCAGGGAGAAGGGGGCGTGATTGTACCGGATGACTCCTACCTTCCGGCTGTTTCGGAACTGTGCAGGAAAAAAAACGTTTACCTCATCATAGACGAAGTCCAGACGGGTTTTTACAGAACGGGTCCCGCCTTTGCCTGTAACAGGCCGGGTATAAAACCGGATTTCATAACCATGGCCAAAGGCATCGCGGGAGGCTTTCCGTTCGGCGCCATTGCGATGTCGGATGATGTAACGGCCCGGATAAAGGCCGGTGACCACGGCGGGACCTTCTGCGGCAATCCGATCGGCTGCGCCGTTTCCTTTGCGGTAATAAGGCATATGATTGAAACCGATATCGAACAGAATGTCCTGAACACGGGACGAACAGCCTTACGGAGGTTAAACGAATGGAAAACCCGTTATCCGGACAGGATAAGTGACGTACGGGGGAAAGGATTGCTGCTGGCAATCGAATTTTCAGACAAAGAAGTCGTCGAGCGGATAAACCGGACCTCTCTCGAAAACGGCCTTATCCTCAACTGTAAATCGAATAACATCATCAGGTTATTCCCCGCGTTGAACATTACCGGGCAGGAGATGACGCAGGCGCTGGACAAACTTGAATCCATAATAAACAAGGTGATAACAGGTGATAATAAATGAAAAAAAAGCATAAAAGGCAGTCAAAACTTCAACGATACCGGCAAATTACGGGAATCATGCTTAAGTACGGATTCGGAGAATTACTGAGCCGCCTGCGGATCCGCTTTTCCTTCAGGCAAAAGGCTCAAATAAAAAGAACGGGAACAACGGCTGTTTTATTAAAACCGTTTGCCGAGCGGCTGAGACTGGCATTGGAAGAACTGGGGCCGACGTTCATCAAATTCGGCCAGATGCTTTCCCTGAGGGCCGATATCCTGCCCGACCAATTCATCCACGAGCTTCAAAAGCTGCAGGATAATGTACCGCCTTTCGGTTTTGAGGATGTAAAAGCCATCATCAAACAGGAATTAGGCCAGCCGGTGGAAGATTTATTCAGCTCCTTCAACCCCGAACCCATAGCCGCCGCTTCCATAGCGCAGTGCCATTTCGCGGTTACTGCCAGGGGTGAAAAGCTGGCGGTCAAGGTGCAAAGACCGGCTATCAGTGAAAAAATCGAGACAGACATCAACATCCTTTTCGACATAGCGCGCCTGCTGGATAAATATTTCATAGACTTGAGAAACTACAGGCCGGTGGCCATAGTGAACGAATTTGCCAACACGATCCGCAATGAAATGGATTTTCTGAAAGAAGCCAGGAACATGACTCTTTTCCGGGATTTTTTCAAAGAAGATAAAACCGTTTATATACCCTATGTGATAAAAAAATTGAGCACAAAAAAAATCCTTGTAATGGAGCATATCGACGGGATCAGGGCGTATGATATGGATAAATACGCCGAAACGGGACTCGATATGAAAACCGTTGCCGAAAACGGTGCGCGTTCCGTGCTGAGGCAGGTATTTGAATTCGGCGTATTTCACGCCGATCCGCACCCCGGTAATTTTTTCATACTCAAGGGGAATATCATCGCCGCGGTGGATTTCGGCATCGTCGGGTACGTGGATGACCAGATGAAAAGGGAGCTGGTCAATGCAGCCACGGCGTTCATGGGGAGAGATGCTTCCAGGTTGATCAGGGTATTCCGGGATTTGAATATAATTGAAGATTCCGTTGATACGCACAGGCTTCAGCATGATCTTGGCAAGTTGATCAATTATTATTATCACATACCTTTGGCCGAACTCGACATTACCAAGCTTTTCTTCGAGCTAACGGATATTATTCGAAAATACAATATCTTTATTCCCTCCGATTTTGTGCTTATGGTAAAAGCCCTGGCTACCGTGGAATCCTTCGGCAGAAGACTGGACCCCGGGTTCGACATCATTTCCCTGACCAAACCGTATATCTCCAATCTCATGTTTAAAAAATTCGAACCGTCAAAGAATATAAGAGAGCTTGCCGATGCGACCGAGGAAATGGGATATTATTTAAAGAATTTTCCCACCGATCTGCGTCACATTCTCAAAAAACTGAAAACAGGCGACCTGAAGGTCAAACTGGATGCCGACCGCCTTGACTATATTGTATCCGAAATGGATAAGGCTAATAACCGTCTGTCTTCCAGCGTCATTATAGCCGCCATTGTAATCGGATCCTCCTTTATCATCAACATAGACAAAGGACCGCAATTGTTCGGGCTGCCGCTTTTCGGCCTCGCAGGATTCCTGATAGCCGGTTTATTGGGGCTGTGGCTTGTCATTGCCATTCTCCGCTCGGGGAAATTATAGGTTCCCTATAAAAGATCCTCGAAAACAATTCCCTGGCCGGCATCGATGGTGCGTCTTACTTTCTTCCCGAGTATTAATTCAAAAAACTCCGGATGCATTCCCGGTTTTAAATTTTTTTCGCTGCGGAGTACGGCGCAATTTTTAATGGAAAGAATATCGTCCTTATGCAGTTTGCACAGGGCATGAATGGAACGGTTCGTGAAGCCGTAATTCGCTTTTTCCGACGGAGGTATTTTCTTGATCCCGTCCCCCAGCACCGCTTCAATCTTCTCACTGCCGAACCGGTTCCTCATTCCATCCATGGCATCCTCAGGGCTCAACTTTTCCGCTTCCCGGATTTCTGTTACCATGGCATTGAATTGATCCGGTTCCAGGGCAATGGGATCATCGAGTCCCGAATCAAGCCTGGAAAGGGTAAAATGTTTTTCCACTACCCCGCCTCCCATAATTACCGAAAGCGCGGGAACTAAAACCGGGTCCATGGAATGATCGGAAACTCCCACGGGAACACCAAAAATGGCGGAAAAATTTTTAAGTAATTTCAGGTTATATTCCGTCTCCGGTGCCGGATACGCGGTAATGCAATGGAGCAGGGTTACTTTTTCCCTGGGAAAAAAGTGAACGGCTTTTTCTATATCGGCAAGGGTGGACACCCCCGTGGAAAGCAGCACGGGGAGGTTATATCCGGCTATTTCCTTTATTAACGGCACATGGTTTAATTCCGGTGAAGCAATCTTGAAGACGGTAACGCCCAGGTCATGCAGAATCCGGCTGCTTTTTATACCAAAAGGGGTGCAAAGAAAAAGAAGCCCGTACTTTTCCGTCTGACCTTTCAGTTCTCTGAGAAACAAGAGATCTATTTCCAGTTTTTTGAATTGAGAATAGAGATCTATGTTCCCTGAAGGCAGATCCACCAGACCGGCGCCGGGATGAATAATTTCATCCGCAAAAACAAGCTGGAATTTTACGCAATCCGCACCGGCATCTTTGGCCGCCTTGATAAGGTCCACCGCTTTGGCAAGGTCTCCCTGGTGGGAGGTTCCGATCTCCGCTATGATCAATGTTTTCTTTCTTTCCTTTGCCATCACTTATATATAGCATGAAACACAGGAACGCCACAATCCTTAAGGATTCGTTATTCTTTTAAATGAAATCCGGGTCAATTCTGAATCAGACTTGACATATTGCTAAAAATTAGTATATTTATACTTGATATATGGGGGTGTAGCTCAGTTGGCTAGAGCGAGTGAATGGCATTCACTAGGTCGTGGGTTCAATTCCCTTCACCTCCATTATCTTTTTTTTGGGAATAGCCCAGGCTGCACAAAACTAATTTAGGTAGTTCCTTCAATCTTTATGGTTTTACCATATTCACAACAGTGAAGAGAGGTTGCTTTGGGAAAGAGTGGTTCAATATCAGATTTTGATTCTTTGATCAATCAACTTGATGAACCGTCGAATAAGAAATCTTCCGCTAATACAGTACAAAAACCACAGGACACGTTTAAACTGATAACAAAAATTCTGGGAGATCCCAAACCTTTTTTCAATGACAAGGACTATTATAAAAAAGCGATCAGTAATGAAGGGGAATATTCAAAGAAAATTCATGAATTGCTGACCCAGTTTTTATCGGTAAAAGATCCCCAGGACCGGTCTATTATCAGGGGCAGAATCATACCGGCATTCTGGAATTTATCCGCCAGTATTGCCTCAAAATTGGGCCAGGAACTGCCGTATTGCAAGGTATTACTGCTGAGATTCGGTATTTTAAGCCCCAGCTTATTGACAGCGGAGCAAAGAAACCTGATAAGCAGGGTAATCTATAAAAACAATACAGGCGAACCCGTCTATTACCTGGATGAATGGCTGATCCGGATTGCCAGAGGGATGGAGAATCCTTCGGCAACGGATGAATTGAAAAAAACAACCAAAGATGCGACGCAGAAGCTTACCGCCAAGGTGGATAAAGTCAAAAGCCAGAAGGATGCGGAAATCGCGGTGCTCAGGTCCAAGGTCGATATGCGGACAGCCCTTGAAGACCAGCTTTATCAAGCCGTAGACCTGATCCGTCAGCATACCGCATTTCCGGAACTGGATGGATTGGAAGGCGAATACAGGCCCGAACAGAGAAAGGCGCTGACGGATGTGGCCGAGTTTATCCGCCGTCTTCAGACTACAGACCGTGACATTGCCCGTACCGTACGTTCACTGGATAATATAACCCAGCACATGGAAACGCTTTCCGATAAAAGCGACAGTTATTCAGAAGAAACCCCGGTTGATTCAACCGTAATAGTGAGTGAATTCAATACATTGAGACAGATGTCCAAGCTCTGTGTCGGGAGGAAAGGCAATCATTTCCCGATTGCAATGCAATCCTATATCAGGCCGGCCTATAAGGAACTGGGGTTACGGGAAAATATTATTAACGTAATGGCCTCGGTGGAAGCCCTTGACCCGGGATTATTCCTCCGTACCTTCAAGGGCATTACATCGCGGATAGTGCCCAATGTACTGCTTTTGCCCAATTACGGTGAGTTCGGTATTTGCTGGGAGCCGTTTGAACGGCGGAACAGAACCACAAGCCGCGGAAGACTGGCCATACCCCTCTACCCCAAAAGCCTCCGGCTGGCGGTAATATGCGCCCTGGGGGACTTAAGATGGCAGGTTGCCAAGGAAAAGGCACAGCACCATTGGATGGAAGAAGGCATTACGGGTAAGTATTATATGTGGTTCTCCGATAAAAAACTCAAAGGGGATGTAAAAGAGTATTTTATTAATGACTATATCCTCTGGATTACCAAGGAAAGCACGGGAATGCAGAAATTGGACAGGGAAGTTAGAGGAATTTTCTGGCGGAGTATCCCCTTCCCCCAAAAAATCAAGGATAACCTTAAAAACCGCGGCTTTGTATACAATGAACTGTATAAAAAAGACCAGAATATAGCCATGTCGGACGGGTACTAAAATTTTCAAAAAAAAAGCTAAAATCTTGACAAATGAAGTGAATAATGTAAAATTTTATATATAATTGAATTAGGAAGGAGTCTAAGATGACAGTTATTTATTGTGATGTTACTAAAAAACCTATTGAGAGCGCCACTACTAACTATACATGGGAAACAAGAAATCAACGTTATGATACCCTGAAAAATAAAGATTTATCACCGGAGGGAATGAGTAAACTTCAGAAAGAAGTTACAGGCGAAATGGAGACAAAATCCATCTTCAGCTTTGGAGAATACAAGCGGGTTTTGGAGGAAAAACTGGCCAAAGTAACCCGATAAGCGGGGGGTTTCACAGAAATTATACGGCTGTTTTAGCGAGGTCATTCGTTAAAACAGCTTTTTTATTGCATAAAAACCCTGTTTTTTTCAAACATCAAATCCTCCACTTTTTTTGATAACTGGTTCAGCAGATTTTCCTGCGCTGCCAGGTCCATGGAGGAATCACATACGGCAAGCTTGTAAACGGGTGAAGTTTTTTTGACAGGACCAATCTTAAAAACAATGGCCTTCTGTATTTCAATATCGTTTATTAAATACGACTCGGTGTTCTGCAGGGCTTCCTTTCTGACAACCCTGAATCCCAGGCTGGAATAAATCACATTTCTTTTCCTTTCCCTTAACGGGCCTATGTGGACAAGAGAACCGGTACAGGTCAGCACCAGGGCGCCCCTGGGATCATTGATGGACAGCCGTTTACATTCAGTGAGATTGAATTTATTCATTTCGTTTTCGAAAATCTCCTTTTTTTCCAGCCAGCATTGGGCAATTCTTTCCATGAATACCTCTTCTTCGGGAAAACCCACATCCTTTGAAATGGCAATGATATATTTATCAAGTTCCTGCGGAATTTTATCCATGTAATAACCCATCTGTCACCTCTCCTGAACATTGTAATAGAATATAAAAATAATAATCAAATTTTTTATGCTTGACTTCGAATGTTTTCGGTACTAAAATTGTAATAAATTAGTCATTCATTCCTGGGAGGGGACAATGGCCGAACAACTGATTCTCAAAAATTTACCGTTCATCAAGGTTTTACCTTCATGGGCGCAGGAATTATCCTACAAATACCTTTCTAAAACCGCAAACCTCTATATCCTGCACGGCAATATAATGGACTTTTTACCGCACCAGATGAAGGAAGGTGAATTCAATTTCATGAAAATCCAGGATTACATCTCGGATGTGCTGTTCGGGAACAGGGACATCATCGTCTATTATGACCGTTCCTCCGGCGTATCGTTTTGCACGCCGGAAATGAAGCAGGCCTATATCCATCAAATGGGCCACTCGAACGGTGAAACTGACCATAGCGCCCTGTTTACCACCGACCCGATCAAGGCATTCAGCTACCTGGAACGGTATTTTTATTCCAATATTACAAAAAACTTCCGGATTGTTCTTATCATCGATTATTCGGAGACAATTATTCCCAATGCCGAATTGTCCCAATATTCAGACGAAGACAGGTTCTGTCTTGTAACCTTGAACCGCTGGGCCCATGATCCGATTTTTACAAAAGGAGACATCTCCATTATCCTTCTAACGGAAAATCTAGGTGATCTGAGTCCAAGAATCGTCAGGGCCCCCATTACAATCAAGGTGAACATCCCGATACCGGATGAGGATGTCCGTCAGCGTTTTCTTTACTTTTTGGACAGGCAGGAAAAATTGCTTTTGGAAGACGAGATAGGGGTTCCTGAAATTGCAAAAATTACCAGCGGATGTAACCTGGTTAACCTGAATCAGATTGCACTGGAAGCGTACCAGGAAAACAGGAAAATCAATCTTGAATACATGCGTCAGAAGAAAAAGGAAATCATAGAATCCGAGGCCATCGGGTTACTTGAATTTATTGAGTGTGAACATGACCTGTCCATGGTTTCCGGCCACGATTTTGTAAAAATGCGGTTTAAAAGGGCGGCCAATGCCATTCGCAGGGGCCGGCTTGATGTACTGCCAATGGGTTATCTTATTGCCGGACCGATTGGTACGGGCAAGAGTTTCATGGTTTCCGCCTTTGCGGGCGAGATCGGCATCCCGATAGTCAAGTTTAAAAATTTCCGGTCAAAATGGCAGGGGGTATCCGAAGCCAATTTTGAAAAATGCCTGAACATACTCAAGGCCATGGCTCCCGTGGGGGTCATGATCGACGAAGCGGATGCTTTCCTGGGAGACAGGGACCAGGACGGTGATTCCGGTACAAGCAACCGGATTTTCGCGCAAATTGCCTCCTTCATGGGAAACACCGAGTACAGGGGCAAGATCATCTGGTTCCTGATTACCTGCCGGCCCGACCTTCTTCCCATAGACTTAAAACGCCAGGGACGGGCGGAAGAACACCTCGCCCTTTTTTATCCCGACAGCATTGAAGAAAAACTCGATCTCTTTAAAACACTGATCAAAAAGCTCAAACTCCGCATCCAGAAGGTGAATATCCTCGAATTGTTCAGAAAATACAGGTTCGAATTTTCAGGCGCCGACCTGGAATCGATACTCATCCGCGCCAAATTCCTGTCGGCCATGAACAACCATGTATTTATAACGAAAGATGACCTGCAGGAAACGATGAGGGACTTTATTCCCCCCAGTTATCCCCACGAAATCGAACTGCAGAATCTCGTGGCCGTCCTGGAATGCACGAGCCGTGAAATGGTGCCCAAGCGGTTCCAGAACCTGGACAGGAACAAGCTTGTATCCGATATAAGGCAGCTGAAGGTCCTGTTAGGCGAAGCAGTCGCGCCCGTTCAATGATGCAATTCTCATTTTGAACCATACTCCTAAAGAAACATTGTTTCCTACTAAAAAAAGCGCTCTATAATCCTTCAAAATGAGAATTGCTTCGCTCAATTATTTCTTTCTTGACATGCCTGTATAATAAGACTATTCTTTTAGTAAGCTGGCTTACCGGCAGCCTGAATCTTTAAAACGAGGAGAAAATTTATGTCAGATGATTTTAACAATATGGAAACCAACCTTCCTCCCAGGGATGAGACAGATTTAAGCGGCATGGATATGGAATCCGCCAAAGAATATGTACTGGCTTATATGACCACGCTCAAACAAACGCAGCGAAAAATTACGGAAATTGAGGCGGAAGCCAAAATATGGGAAGACAGGGTAACCCTCGCAGAGCAAAATGGAAAATTCGAATTAAAAACCCAGGCGGAAATCCGGAGGGATGAAATCCTGGCTAAAGAGAAAAAATTAAAGGCAGAGGAAAGTGATCTTGCCTATAAAGTAAAAACAATGCTGGAAAATTTAAAGAAATTGAAAAACGAGTTCGCCTTCTCCGTCGATGCCGACCGCTTACTCGCCGAACTGGAAATGATAGTCGGTGAAAAGGATGAACTGGCCGATAAGTTCAAAGAGGAAGAAACCTTGAGCGAACTGGAAAAACTAAAACGGAAAATGTCCGGTGAAAGCGGTGAACCCGGGAACGGTTCAGGGGAATAGCAGGCAAACAAAAAAGGCCGCCGGGTAGATTCCCGGACAGCCTTATATCTTCCCAAAATAAAATCATTTTAGCTGATTCTTGATGTCTTTACCCAAACCCGTACCAATTGATTTAAATCCATTGGCTGCCGCGGTATTATCATCCGCACCCATACCATTGGTGTTTTTTACCAGGGTCAAGAGTACTTCCCCGGTACCAAGGTCGACGATCTGAACCGTTGCCGTGCACTTGGCGAATTTCATCCCGTCGTTTTCCGTATAGCTGAGAACTCTCACCGTACCGAATATTACACGCTCCACCTGGTTCTTGAACTTTTTAGTCAGCATTTCAATGATGTCATAATCACTCTTATCCTTCAATTCTTTCGGGTTGATGCTGAGATTCCTGACCTTGAATTTTTCCGCAGTAAGAGCCGCCAGTATGGATGCCTGGGTTGCCGACTTGGACATCGGCGTATCGTCCTCATCCAGGTCCAGAATAACCAGGCCGGTGCTTATATTCTTGGCATTGGAGGATACCGAGTACTGGAAGACCGCTTTCTTGCTTACAGCAAGATCTTCCAATCCTTCCAGAATATTTTCCTTCCCCGATGGGATATCTTCAAGGCTTTCAAGATAAGGACCAATATCGAGATACATTGTCACCTTTTCACTTCCCACGAACTGGGGAATGGGATGCTCAAACGCAATGACGCCCGAATCATCCGTCTTCACGGACATTCTCCTGTCCCTCCTTTTACCGTTTGAACTCAATTCTACATAATTTACGACGACATTGGCGTCAGGCACGCCCTTGTCTGATTCGTTCATTCCCGTGACAACCTTCAACTTGAAAGGTTCAGGCAGAGGATTCCCGACAAGGCCTTCAAGATTATCGTTCAATTTCACGAAATTAATATGCTCGACACACTCCATGGCCAGGTTGATGTTTTCTTCAAAATAAATGCCGGCGTTTTGAACCTCGCTTTTTGACGCTGCACTCGCGGCAGCAAGGAATTTGGCCACCGCCTCATAATATTTACCCTGCCCCATCAAGGATATACCCTCGTTATGCGGTATATCTATGGCGTCCTTTCTCTCCTGGAAAATCTTCTCCATTTCCTTTTTCTGCTTTTCAAGGGCTTTCTTGTCATAACGGGCCAGAATATACATCATGAATTCACCATTTTTCCGGCTTATGGGAAATTTCTCCTGGACCTCGAAACCGGCAACATTGGTGGCCCCCTTTGTCGTTACCGTCTGTGTAAGGTCGGCTTCAAATTTATCCAATGAGGCTTTTGCCGTTGCGGTTGTGTTCGAAGTAATCTGGACACCGATGTATAAAATAATCTGGTCTATTATATCCTGAACGGCTATCTTCTCCGCATCCACCGCATTACCTTTGGAACTGTTACCGCTCCCCACAAAATATTTATATGATGCGTCATCATTGGGCTTTTTAAGCGCCCAGTCGGGAGCATCCAGGGCGTTGGTTTTATCCGGTGCGGGCTGGCTGACGCATCCAGTTACGAGTATGAGGAGGGATATGACAATCATTACAATTGCCGGATAAGTCTTTTTCATTTCCATTATTCACTCCTTAAAAAAACAGTACCTGAAGGATAGTGATCCCCCAGGTACTTGTTTCATTCAATCGAATTCCTTTTAATCCATACCTTCGCCAAAAGCTTCCTTCACCCTGTCAACAGCGGTTTTCTCTTCCTCCGTTTTAGGTTTTACTCCGTTCAGGGCCCGGGCAATGGCATCGTTTATCGCCTTCCTGGGTACCGTGATAAGGAAGAGGTATCTATACTCCTCCCGGTCCACCGTTCCATCCCCATTAAAGTACTGCTTCAGGACCCAGAATTCGTCATTCACCCTCATGCCTGAAAATTCGGCATTGGAAACGGATTTCACGACCTGCTCCATGTATGTCTCCAGCATATCCTTGTCACCGGCTGCCGCACCGACAAACTTGGACTGGACTCTTTGCGAAACCATATCGGCAATTGTGGACTTCGCATCAAAGTTTTTGGCCCATAGTTTCAAGCCTTCGAGGTCTTTTCCGCCGGGATGATCTTCGATAAATACGTAGAAGGTTGAATACTCATCTTCTTTTTCCATCTGTATTGGAGTTTTTGAAACCCAATCGGGCACACTCCCTCCAAAATCACTCGTTTTGTGCTCCAGGATTCTTGGCGTCGGAGGTGGCGGTTCCGGAGTCTTTAACGGTGTTGGTCCTGTATTGGATGGTCCACTCACACATCCCATCGCGATCAGTCCTACGACGATCACGACAGCTAAACCTAATATTTTTTTCATTCAATATCCTCCCTCATTACGAGATAAAATAATGTGATAGGGGCAACGCCCCTAAATTTACTTAATCGGAGCCGGAGTTAAAAGTCGCCTTTTTACCCACGGCCATGACCAAATACATATTTTCAAGACCAGCTACGCCTTCGGAAGCATCATAAAAATACTCCTTCAGCTTTTCAAGGTCGCCGATGAGCCATACCGAATAATGCACCTCTTCCGCAACCTGTGAAATGAGCTTATAACCCTTTATTTTCTTGTCCAGTTTTTTCCAGAACTTCATCATCACACGGTCATTAGGCGGACTCTGGATAAGGACATCGTACTTGATTCCACGGGTCAGGGATTTGTTCATTTTCGTTTTCACCTGGTCGACCATTCTCGGCATTGTCCTCTGATATATTAAACTCTGAATCACTCCTATTTCAGCCGCCTCTACGGATGCCCTGCTGAAAAACGCCTTGTTCTTCGGCAGGTTGTAAGCCACCGAGCCAAGGAGGTCTCCCGTTGACGCTTCATAAGCCTTCAATGTGGAATTACCCATCGCATAATACTTTCCACCCATTTGGATATCCGTTTCAATATTGACGAAAATTTCTATATAGACATCAGCATCCAGTTTCTGAGCTATCCATTGAGTAATGGAAATCGAATTACCCGTTTCCGATTCATAAACCATACGCTGGTCTTCCTTCAATTTTTTGATTTTTTTCTCGTCAACGGAATTCAATCCGCACTCACCCAGGTATTCATTGGCGCTGTTTATGGCTATATTCTGGAGTTCATCACTGAGACTGGAATCATCCACCATTTGCACCAGGTACGTCATTTTATCCACGTATCTGGCGATAAATTTCTTTTCATCAGCCGTCGGCTCGTCGTAATCGGGTTGGTCGACAATCGGTTCAACTACCACCTCGTCTATATCTTCGTTATCATCCTTGTTGTTTTCAACAATGACAACAGCATCTTCCTTTGTACCGCCGCCGCCTATAATTCCATGAGCTTTAAGCGTACTTTCAAGAATCCGCATTCTCACCGTTACCTTTGCCTCATAAATATATTCTTCGCCTATTTTGTCCCTTCGTGTTCTTTCCGTGTTCAAGATGAACCCGCCCATTGTTTTGTCGGCATAGAGGATGCTTTGAAGTTTTTCGGCGTTAGCCCTCTCCTTGTCTTCTCCGATCAAATCAATTACCGCTTTTTTCAATGCATCGGCCTTGCATAACCGCATGGACTCTCCAAGGGATTCGCTCTGGCCCGCACCCAGGAAATCCTTTTCCTCGGGTATGGCATTTCCCGTGTCAGGCGGCGGCGTCGACCCGGTGGACGATCCGGTAGATACGCATGACACTGCGGCCAGCAGAAATACTACCAAAAAAAGACTTAGTCTTTTCATAACTTAACACTCCTTAACTCTTGATCGTAAAACCGGCGCCTATAATGACACCCTGATATGTCGGGACACCTACGCCTACGTCCTGGAACAATGAATAGAAATACTGGTACCCAGCCTCAAGGGTGACTTTATAATCTTTGGTTATAAGCCAGGAAAGCGAAGCTTCCGCAAGACCTCCAACATGGGTTAATGCAAAGGCACCGTATATTTCACGCTGTGTATCGGTTATAGGCACCAAACCGGTCGCGCCTCCAGCCAACGTCAATTCTACCTGCATCCTTCCCATATACATATTGTATTCGACGCCGATATAGAGTGTTTCGGGAATACCCAGTAATAAAATCCATCCTCCCAGGCCGGCATAATTAATAAAGGGAATTTCAATACCGACAACCGGGCGGATATCATAAAATCCAAGGGAGACAACACCTTTAATACCCGCAGTTATTACATAATCATTGAAATTCATCGGATTCATCAGGAAATGCCCGTATACCGTTATATCAACACCCAGGCGGGGAACTTCCTTCAACTGGTCACCTTCCTTGAAATCACCGTAGAGTATGGTAGCTTTTGAAATCTCTTCACTGACATTTTTCACAATAACGAGACCGGCTTCCTCCTCAAGCACCTTGCCGCTTTTCAAGGTCTGCTGCTTTAAAAGGACGAATTCGTACCCAAGCTGGATACCCATATCATGGCCGCGTTCAAGAATGATTTCTCCAAAACTCACTTCGAGTACACCTGTTTTAAGTGTAAAAACAGGTACCTTTTTGATCTCAAAAGCAAGCTGCGGCGATATCATGTTTATGGCCCTGTTTACAGCCTCATTTTCATTCTCATCGGTTGCATCCGTCTCAATGATAGGCTTGGCTATTATGTTCATAGTCTCTACGTTTAATACGGTATAGGATGTTTTAACGGTCGCTTTATATTCACTTCCATCGCGGTCAACATTAAAATAAGTAACGGCTGGAATAATGATAATAAATGAACCGATCAATTTCTCAAAATCCGCCTCAGTAAAAAGCGCGTGCCCCATATTCACTTCTTCCGGAATTTCGGCTGTTTTTTCCTTGAATTCCTTTATTTTATCAATGAAGGCGTTCACATCCGTCTCACCCAGCCTGTAGGTCATTCCGATAACATTAAACCGGCCCAGTTCAATAAACACACTTTGAATCTGTTCATCAATGTTCCCCAATGCGCCACTGGGTATACTCATATCGTAAAAACTTAAATTAAATATGGAAATATCTTTTTTTTCAGAGACCTCTTGAGAAAACGAGAGCATGGCCGTGCAAGAAATTAAAAACAGGCCTAAAACGAGAATTTTCATCCTTTTCATTCACATTCCTCCTCAATCCTTGGATTTACTATTATTAAAGTATATTACCTGTTTTTTTTTTTTCAATTATTTTTACCTTCTTTTATATAAAATTTAACACCGGGAAATAAAAAAACCGACACCCGGTTTTAAACATTACCCTTTTGAAAAAGTTACAAAAAATACTGTATAAAAAAGTGGACAACCGATAAAAAACACTTACTTCCCAAGGTTTGATGCTGTGT
>JAFGKU010000159.1 GCA_016928415.1 Spirochaetales bacterium | reverse complement strand
GCAAATAGGCACCTGCATAGCATCCTTTTTTCGGTGTGATACTGATTCTTCCAGGCGGACCGGAAATGCAGGAAAATAACAGCACCGGGAAGATGCTTATTAATAGAATTTTTCCTTTAATATTCAAGTTTATTACCTCCCCCTATATAAGCTTGTTCTATAATAATAATCTACAGATCACAGATTGTCGAGGAAAAATAATGTAGTAAAAAAAACCCGGAACTTAAACCGGGGCTTTTTTATGCTGTCTATTTGACTATCTTGATTTCTTCCAGGTAATAAGGGTCCTTCATCGCATTCCGGAAGGCCTCAAGACTCTCCACCGAGGAATCGACCGGCCACAGGGCTTCCTTGATCAGGTTGAACCAGACAAAGGCCTTGATCCGGGTGTATTTGGTCTTTATCCTGTCAAAGGCGTCGGTAATCCATTCCGCCTTGTTCCCGTCTTTTTCGGTACAGGCGAACTCCCCTATGATCATCGGTTTGTCCGGGTTTATTCTTTCCATTGCCGCATACATGCTTTCAAAAACCTCATCAAAGGTAACCCACCCGGGGTGGTTTTTCACATTACCCCAGTTATACCCGTCCATGCCGAGCCAGTCTACGTATTCGTCACCGGGATAATAATTTTCAAAATCATTCCAGGAGCTGCTGAAGGCCGGCCCAATGTTGGGGCACCATATCCACACCGCATTCATCGCGCCTTCCTCGTCAAAGATATCGTGTATCCTTCTATAGGCGGCAACATACCTTTCAGGCCCGTCCGGCCTGGATGGGTCGCCGAACCCGTCCAGGGTAGCACCGCCGTTTTTCGCGCCGCACCAGGTATACCATTTGCCATTCATTTCATGACCCCACCTGAAAATGAGGGGAATACCTAATTCCTTTGCGCCGGCACCCCATTTACGGTATATCCCATCGTACTTGCCGTCGATGATATCCTGTAGCTTCTGGAGATGTGGTTCTATCGTTATGTCGTAAATCTTACCCAAAGCCCAGTAGGCCTCGCTTACACCCCTAGGGAAATCCTCGCCACTTGACTGGATTGACATAAAATTCATGGCAATGGCAAATTTTTTTCCTGTTTTCTTTTCAAAATACTGCCAGGAATCCCTGAACAAATACACCCCTGCATAGCATCCTTTTTCCGGCGTGATATTGACTCTTTCAGGTAAGCAGGAAAATAACAGCACCAGGGAAATGCCTGCCAATAAAATATTCACTTCAAACTTCAAATTAATTTCCTCCCCTTTACTCAGTATAGAATATAATACAGAAGAAAATATAAATAGACGATAAAAATCATATAATCACTATTTGAGCCTGTTACAATTTGTTACAATAATTTTTGCCATTATACTTGACTTTCCCGGGTAAAATACATAGTTTTGTTAACGATCGTTCGGTAACAAAATTATGACTGAAATGAGACACAAAAAAAAAGACCACAAAGGAAAAATTCTGTCTGCAGCCATGGATGTCTGGGCAAAGACTCAATACCAGAATACAAGCCTGAATCTGGTGGCGAAGCGGCTTAATATGACAAAACAGGCATTATACCGGTATTTCCCGTCCAAGGAAGGACTGCTTCAGGCACTCCGGGACGATTTCCTGGCTAAATTTCTACAAATGCATGAAATTTTTCTTGAAAAAAATACCGGTGCCGGAGAAAATGAATTTCTTAAAAACCTGGTAAATCTTTATTATACATTCTTCAAGTCGAACCGGAACCATTACATGTTCTTTATACGCAAGATTATGGGAAACCCGCCAACTCTCAGGAAGGAAACGGCTGACCTCGCAACAAAAATGACCCACGCGATAGAACAGCTCCTTGCCCGGCAGGCAATCCATGTAAAACCGGTTGAAATTAACCTGAGCCTGCGTTTTCTGATTTCCGCAATAATACTTTTTCTCTTCCCCCTTTTCATTAAAAACAGGGGCGGCTGTCCACCGCCCAAAATCATGGACGAAGGGATCTGGCTGGAGTTTATTTTTACCTGCTGCAGGAGGGGCATACTCAACGACAGCCTCCCGAAAACCGGAATTGATTACGAAAGGATAGAGAAAACGGCAGAAGTCACCCCGGAGGATATCCCGCCCAACGACAAGCTGATGGATGCCATTGAGGCGGTTGTTACTGAAGGCGGGTTAGATGGAACCTCCATAGAGCAGTTTGCCCACCGGTTGGGCATGTCGAAAAGCAGCCTTTATTTCCATTTCAAAAACAAGGACGATATGCTGGGCCAGCTGGCCAATACGGTACAGTCGCACATTACCGGCCTGCTGGACAAAAAGGTCCGGCTTTTCGGCGGTTTCCCCGAATGCTCCTATGCCTTCATGGTCCTGTTGGGTTCCTATACATTGAATAAACCGAGCCTTTTCACCCTGTTCAGCTGGCTCAGGTTCCAGAACATACAACTGGAATTCAAACCGCCTGACCCCGCGTTCCTGAAAGAGGTTTTTTCCTTTGTTTTGGACGGAATCCGGGAAAACGAACTGCTTCCGGCCTTTTCCCAGAGACCCTTTCTTCCGGCAATTCTTCTCAATATTTTAACGATGCAGACCCTGATTATTGCCTCCGGGGAAAAACCCGATAAAAAGAAAATATTCCGGGAGCTGCATATATTACACAGGCATTGCCTTTACGGCCTTTCCGGCGCCTTTCCTGCCGGTAATTCCCAACAAAAAACAGGAGAACGATACCAATGAAAAATCGACACATTCCGATATATTTTATTCTTTTTGCTTTACCATTCACGCTTTACTGCCAGTCAGAGGAAATGGTTCTGACGGCAGACCGGGCCGTTGAACTGGCCCTGCAAAACAGCCTGACGGTGGGTACGGAAGAACTGAATCTTGTAATAAAGGAACGCCTGAGAAATACCTGGTGGAACGTGCTGTATCCCCGGGTTACAGCGGGCGCGTCACTGTCCAGGCTCCATGAGCAGACTTCCAGTATCGATTACTTGATTCCCAGCAGCGAGGTTTTTCCCGGAACGTATGACTATGTTACACCTATTTCAGTCGATATCCCCCATACATTCATGCTGGGCACGTCCCTTAACGCCTCATTGATGTTAAGCGCCCAGATGATATACGGAATTCGCCAGGTCTACATTGATTATGACAGCGGGGTCCTCAGCCTGGAAACGGCAAGAAAAAAACTGGAACGGGACGTCCGGAAGAGCTTCTACAACCTTCTTCTTCTCAACGAGAACGTGAAGCTCCTTATAAAGAACATGGGAACAGCCAAAACACGCTATGATATCTCTACGGCCAACTACAAGGCTGGACTGGTGGACGAATACACCATGCTTGCGGCCCAGGTGGGTTTTGAGAACATGAAGCCGGCCCTGGAAG
Organism: Spirochaetales bacterium; assembly: GCA_016928415.1. Classification (GTDB taxonomy): domain Bacteria; phylum Spirochaetota; class Spirochaetia; order SZUA-6; family JAFGRV01; genus JAFGKU01. The sequence continues at coordinate 16,708 of JAFGKU010000159.1, read as the reverse complement.
AACTGAAAAACGGTTATACCTCAGCCCTGCTGGCATTCAAGATGTCGATAGGCATTCCCTTTGATCAGCCGGTAACGCTGTCGGGCACCATCGATCCCGAGATGATCGAACTGGACACGCAAAAACTGGTGGCCTCCTTCCTGCACAACCGGCTGGATATCCAGACTCTGCAAAATACGATTACTTTGCTTGAAAACGTCAAAGAACTGTCCGTTTCATCGCTGTATCCGATGCTGACACTGATGCTTTCGTACGACCCTTATTTCGCGAAAGATCCTTTTGCCTATAACTGGTTTGAAGACATGTCCAATGACTGGCACCAGCGGTCCGGCATGTTCAGTGTCGGAATAAGCATTTCACTCGATGCCTTTCTGCCCTTTTCCAGGACACAGACGGACATCGCCAATGCGCAGACCAACATCGACAAGACAAGGCTCGCTCTCCGCCAGGCAACACAGGGCGCGGAAATGGAGATAAGAACGCTGATCCTGAAACTCAAGAAATCCAGGGATTCACTCAAAATATTACAGTTGAATCTTTCCCTGGCCGAGAAAGCGAATTCCATGGGCCAGCAGGCATACAAGGCGGGTTTAAAGGATTATTCGCAGATAGAAAGCACGGAACTGGAACTGCAGAAAGCCCAGTTTGAAATATTAAAGGAAAAGTTCAATTACGCCACGGGCCTGTTGGACCTGGCCTATGCATTGAACGCGAATATGGAGAAAATAAAGGAAGTAAGCCATGAGTAAACACAAAGAAATATTTTTTACCGCCATTTGTCTCATTACGAGCACCCTGTTAATATCGGGATGTTCGGGAGGCAATCGGGGAGGATGGCAAAACAATGGAGGAGCCCAGGCGCAGGAGGAAACGGTATTTGCCGTCAACACGACAAAGGCGGTCAAGGGCCAGATCAATAATTACCTTGAGCTCAACGGAGACGTGGAAACCGAGTCAAGCGTCGACGTTTACGCCGACACGATGGGTAAGCTTACCAAACTAAAAATTACCATCGGGAGCAGGGTAAAAAAAGACCAGGTCATAGCGGAAGTCGACCCGTCGCGCCCGGGAAGCACCTTCGTGGCCAGTCCCGTAAAATCGCCCATTGACGGCACGGTAACGGCGATACCGGTCCAGGTCGGTTCAACGATCATGCAGGGGATCTCCATCGCGCGCATCACGTCAACGGACCAGGTCCAGATACGGACGTTTGTGGCGGAACGTTTCGTGTCGAGGATGAAGGTCGGGCTTGACGCCATACTGCACTTCGAGGCTGTTCCGGGAACCCGTTTCCTGGGCAGGATAACGGAATTGAGTCCCGTACTCGACCCCGCCTCAAGAACGATGGAAGTGAAACTCAAGCTCAACGAACCGGATGCAAGAATAAAACCGGGAATGTTCGCCAAGATCAAGATAATCACGGAGAAAAAGGATTCCATAGTCAAGGTTCCCGCCGAATGCCTGGTTTACAGGTACGGCGAATACATGGTATTCGTAGTGAAACCCGAAGAAGAGGAAGATAAAGCAACCGTGCAACAGCGCATAGTCGTTCCTGGCATCCAGATAGACAACAAGCTTGAAATCATGGATGGATTAAAAACCGGAGAAGAAGTGGTTGTCCAGGGACAGACGCTGCTCGAGGATAAAACTCCCGTTAAAATTATCAACAGGGTGGAACCGCTTTCCATCCGGGACGTCGTACAATAAGGAGATAACATATGATAATCAAAACCATCGTCGGCCGTCCGATCACTTTATTCATCGTATTTGCATTAATCGTCGGTTTCGGCATTTACTCATCACTGGACCTCGCCATTGACCTGTATCCGGAAATAAATCCCCCCATCCTGATCGTATTTACCAATTACACGGGGGCTGGTCCGGAAGAGATTGAAAAAACGGTTACAAGGATTCTGGAAAGTTCATTGAGTAACGTCAGCAACATAGAAAAAATGACCTCCACCTCCTCGGAAGGAAGTTCTATAATACAGGTTTCGTTCATCTGGGGAACGGACATGTCCGAAGCGGCAAACGACATACGGGACAAGATAGAATTCGTAAAGAGCTACCTGCCCGAGGAGGCTACAAGCCCGCAGATATTCAAATTCGACCCTTCCATTATCCCCATTCTCCAGTACATGGTGAAGAGCAACCGCTCCGCCGAAGAGTTAAGGGATATCTCCGAGAAGATTATCATTCCCCGCCTCGAACAGACAAACGGCGTAGCCATGGCAAGCATCATGGGCGGCCGCGAACGGATAATCAGCGTGGAAATACCGCAAAACCGGCTGGAGGCATACAACCTGACGCTTACACAGATTGCCCAGATGCTCAGAGGGCAGAACATACAGATCAGCGCGGGCAGCATCACGGAAGGTTCAAAGAATTATTTGATCAGAACCTCCGGCGAATACCAGAATATCGAGGAAATAAAAAATACGGTCATTGCGTATAAATCCGACACTCCTTCCATGCAGAATCCCCGTCCGGATGTGAAAAAAATCCGCTTAAGGGATATCGCAAATGTAAAGGACAGCTTCCGGAATGAAAACATGGCCGTCTACATAAACGGACAGCCCGGTGTTTACATAACCATCCAAAAGCAGAGCGGAACCAATTCGGTCCGCACGGCGGAAAATGTCTTCGAAAGGCTGCCACGCATACAGAGTGCGCTACCCACCGGCATATCCATGGAATTATTGATGGACACGACAAAAATCATCAAGGATTCACTGTCCCAGGTAACATCCTCGGCCCTTTCGGCGATTATCCTGGTAGTGGTCATTTTATTCATATTTCTACGCACCATGAAATCCACAATTATAATCGGTCTTTCCATCCCCGTTTCCATTATTTTCACCCTCATGCTCATGTATTTTTTCAAGCTCACTCTCAACCTGATGACCCTTACCGGGCTGGTTCTGGGAATCGGGATGCTCGTGGACAACTCCATCGTTATTCTTGAAAACATATACCATTACAGGGAAAAAGGAACAAAACCCACCGCGGCGGCCATCCTGGGAAGCCAGGAAATGATTCTTCCCATAGTCGCCTCCACGCTTACCACCATCGTCGTTTTCGCTCCCGTCGCCCTTTTCAGGGACCAGCTGGGTATGTACGGCGAAATGTTTTCCGGACTTTCATTTACGGTCGTAATTTCGCTCACCAGTTCCCTTATTGTAGCCCTGGTTCTCGTTCCCATCCTGACAAGCAAATTTTTCCCCCTGACATCCAGGAAAGAGGATCCGCTTAAAGGTATGTTAAAACGGATTGATGATGTCATGGCACGTTTCTTTACGGGACTCAACAATGTGTATAAAAAAGCCCTGAAGATGGTGCTGCAGCACCGCTTCATTACGATTGTTGCCATTGCAGCCATATTTTTGGGAAGCCTGGTCGCCCTTGTCACGCAGCCGTTTGAACTCCTGCCCAATTTCCAGGGTGATAACGTAACGGTGAACATGGAAATGCCGATCGGAACGAAAATAGAAATAACGGAATCCATACTTAAACAGCTTGAGCTGATAGTAAAAGAGGAGGTAAAAGGATACAAAAACATCATCGTTACCGCGGGGCAGAGGTCATTTTTCGGGTTCATGGGCGGCGGACAGTCCCACAGGGGAAGCCTGACCATAAGCCTGCCTCCTTTCAGAGAGAGAATTGACACGGTCGATACGGTGAAAATGAAATTACGGAAACATTTCAATGACATCCCCGCGGCCAAATTCAATTTCTCGGGCGGCATGGGACGCATGAGCATGGATTCCCCCGTTGATATCCTCATCAGAACGGAAGACCTGATCAAGGGTAAAAAAATTGCGGACCAGATCAGGGATTTACTAAAAGAAAAAATACCCGAAGCCACCGAACCGGAAGTGAATTTGAATGACGGCCTTCCCCAGATTGAAATTTTAATAGACAGGGACAAGGCGTACGATCTCCGGTTGAACATGTACTCGATAGGCCAGGAAATCAAGGCCAATGTGGACGGCATCACGGCATCACGATTCAAGGAAGGCGGGTCTGAATACGATATTGTCGTCATACTTGATCCGGAGGACCGCGACGCCGTTCCTGACCTGGATAAAATATTTGTGTCGAATGTTATGGGCCAGAGAATCCCGCTTGCCAGTTTCTGTACTTTGGAAAAAACAACGGGACCTGTCAGCATTAACCGGGAAAACCAGGGCCGGCTTATTCATGTAACGGCGGGAATCATACCGGGTACGGACTTGAAAACCCTCCAGACCAGGATAACCAACCTTATTGCCAGCGAAATCCCGGCGGATGATGCGGTCACCATCGAATTTTCAGGAGACTGGGAAAACCTCATGAAATACGGGGGCAAACTTGTCATCATTCTCATCATTTCCATACTCCTGGTATTCGGCGTCATGGCGGCCCAGTTTGAATCGTTCCTGGATCCGTTCATCATCCTGTTTACGATGCCGCTGACCCTTATCGGGGTAATCGCGATTCACGTGCTTCTGGGAATGAGTTTCAGCCTTTTTACGGTAGTTGGTCTGGTCGTTCTTGTCGGTATCGTGGTAAACAATGGTATTGTTCTGGTCGACTACACGAATCTCCTTCACAGGCGTGGTTTTGAACTTATACCGGCCGTTATCGAAGCGGGCGGAAACCGTCTGCGGCCCGTTCTCATGACCACCCTGACAACGGCATTGGGACTCATGCCCCTTGCGTTGACCAGGGGTGAGGGCATAGACCTGATCCGGCCGATCGGCGTAACCATACTGGGCGGACTCGTTGTGAGTGCCTTTTTCACGCTCTTCCTCATTCCCGTTCTCTATTCATTGTTCCAGCAGGCCAGGGACAAACGCAGGGTAAAACAGGAAATCAGGCGGCAGAGAAGGCTGGAAAACAAGAAACTGGCCTTTGCCAGGGCAAGGGAGGAGGAAAAAGAATGAAAAGGATTGAAATAATTGCGAACCGCTCCATACAGGAAGACCTGTTCGATTATTTCGAAAAACACGGGTTAAGCCATCATTACACGATCATGCCGGTCGTGCACGGCAAGGGTTCGTCCGACCCGAAGCAGGGTGACAACATCTGGCCGGAGGAAAATTTCCTCATGGTCATTTACTGCGACGAATTCGATGTAGACAAGATTGCCAAAGCCGTCCGGGAAATGAAAAGCTATTTCCCCAAGGAGGGCACAAAGATGTTCGTCGTTGATGCGGAGAATGTTGTTTAGAAAACGTCCACCACCAGCGGCCCGGTTAACCGGATAAAAGAAGAGGAACCACAGATTACAGGTTTCACAGGTTTCATTCCCCATGGCAGTCAACCGATATATTTATCCAGGATGGTCATCACCTCGTCCAGCTTCTCCTTCTCGTCGTTCCTGCCGATGGCGTCGCGGACGCAGCTGTTGATGTGCTGCCGGAGGATGGCGTGGTTCGCTTTTTTGAGGAGGGCGGCTATGGAAAGAATTTGCTTGGCAATATCGATGCAGTACCTGCCTTCTTCTATCATGTTCATCACGCCTTCCAGCTGTCCCCTGGCTGTTTTCAGGGTCAGCAGAGCGCTTTTCCGGGCGGGATTCAATTCATTCACTTCTTTTCTCCTTTGATAACGGGTATTCCCCTGCGGCAGCCAATGCGCGCCGCCGTTTTAACCCTTATTTAAAACGTTTGAGCCGTAACGCATTGCTCACAACGGAGACGGAACTCATCGACATGGCCAATGCGGCAAAAACGGGATTTAGCAATGGGCCCCCGAAAGCGAACAATAAACCGGCTGCAATGGGAATGCCGAGGACATTATAACCGAAAGCCCAGAAAAGATTCTGCTTTATTATACGCATCGTTTTCCGGCTTAACCGGATTGCCTTCGGCACATCGAGGATATCACTGCGTTTAAGCACGACATCGGCCGATTCAATCGCCACGTCGGTACCGGTTCCAATGGCAATACCGACCTCCGCCTGCGCCAATGCAGGCGCATCATTGATGCCGTCACCGACCATCGCCGTTTTTTCGCCCCTTTCCTGCAGGGATTTTATGACATCAGCCTTGCCTTCCGGCAGTACATCCGCGAATACTTCCGTGATGCCCGCCTCGTTCGCTATGGCAAGGGCCGCTTTCCTGTTATCACCGGTAAGCATGACCGTTTTAATTTTAAGGGAGTCCAGCTCCTCGACGGCGGCCCTGGCCGTTTCTTTTAGGGTGTCGGCGCATGATACCAGGCCGGCAAACGCACCGTTTATGGCAAGGAAAAGAACCGTGTGGCCGGAAGACGACAGTTTTGAGGCATCATCCAATAACTCGCTTGCGTCAACACCGTGCAGGTCCATAAGCTTTTTGTTCCCCAGAAGCATATCCTGTCCCCCGACACGTCCTTCAATACCCATTCCCGGTACCGCATTGAAATTCTCAGGCAAATCACCGGCAATACCCGTTTCAAGAGCCCTGTTCATCACCGCCTCGGACAGGGGGTGTTCCGAATTTTTCTCCAATGATGCGGCGGCTTTTAAAACGGCCGCTTCCGTATAGCCCATGGCCGGTACTATTCGCTTTACCCGGGGCTGGCCTGTAGTGATGGTACCCGTCTTGTCAAAAACAACGGTCGTGATGTCATGTGTTGATTCGAGTACCGGGCCACTTTTAACCAGGAGGCCCAGTTCCGCCCCGCGTCCCGTTCCCACCATGATGGCCGTCGGTGTAGCCAGGCCCAATGCACAGGGACAGGCAATGACCAGGACAGTCGTAAAAACGGTGAGGACGAAATCAATACTCTGTCCCGCGAAAAACCAGGCCAGTGCGGAGATTAGGGCAATTCCCATAACAGCCGGAATAAAGTAACCGGCCACGATATCGGCAAGCCGCGCAATCGGTGCCTTTGAATTCTGGGCATCCTCCACGAGTTTGATGATCTGGGCCAGCGCCGTTTCCCTGCCCACTTTTTCAGCCTTGAACAAAATCGTTCCGTGCTTGTTCAAGGTCGCCCCGATCACCTTGTCACCGGCCGTTTTCTCAACGGGAATACTTTCCCCGGTAAGCATGGCTTCATCACACGAGGTAATGCCCTCTACAACGGTTCCATCAACGGGGATTCTTTCACCGGGTTTTACCCTGATCAGATCTCCTCTTGCCAGTTCCTTGACCGGGATCTCTTTTTCCACACCATCAATAACGATACTGGCTTTTCCCGGGGCAAGTTTCATCAATTTTTTAATAGCCTGGCTTGCCTTCCCCTTGGAATACATTTCAAGCGTCTTACCTAAAAGAATTAATGTGATAATCATGCCCGCCGTTTCAAAATACAACTGCTCCACCGCAGCGGCATTACCCATGATAATCTGGAAAATGGATACAAGACTGTAGATGATGGCAGCCAGAGTGCCCACAGCGATCAGGGAATCCATGTTGGGGCTTAACCGGAACAATGAGGAAAGTCCCACCGTATAAAAACGCCAGCCCGCAACAACTGCGGGAATGGTAAGAAAAAAAAGCGTGAGGGCATAAACCAGAGGATTCTGCATCGGGTTCAAAATGGCCGGAAATGGAAGCTTGATGAATGAAATCATCGGGGCCATGGCAAAATAAAAAAGCGGAGCGGTGAAAAAAGCCGAAAGGAGGAGTTTACCCCTCAATGTTTTGAATTCCTTTTCCTTGCGCTTTTGGTCCTCATCCACATCCGACACAGCATCCTCTTCCAATAACTCATAGCCAAGTTTTTTTACCGCTTCCCGAATCTGGAAGGGCCGGAGAACCTTCGGGTTGAATTTGACCTCCGCCTTTTCCGTACCGTAATTGACCTCCGCCTTGCTCATGCCGTCCAGTTTGGCCAGGTTTTTCTCGATACGCGCCGCGCACGAAGCGCAGGTCATCCCCTGAACGGAATAAACCTGGTCGGAAACATCCGGCTCTTCATCAGATGCATCGGAAACCAGGCCGTAGCCGATTTTATCAACGGAAGCGGTTATTTCATCAAAATTGACCGTATTCTCGTCGAAAACCAGATTTACCTTTTCCATGGGAAAATTGACATTGACGTTTTGAATGCCGGGAAGTTTTTTAAGCACTTTTTCAATCCGAACGGCACACGCCGCGCAGGACATCCCCGTTATTCCCATAGATTTTTCTTTCATAATTCCTCCGCACCCCACCCCGGGTGGGGTCTTTATAATTTACTATTTTACTCAGGAATTGTCAAGCAAATCCTGCCTTCCCTTGATTTGATTATTTTAAGACATTACAATAAACGTTTAAAAACAACGATAAAAGAAAGAGAGAAAAGCATGCCGGCGAAAAAACTACCCGAAAGAAAAGATATTCCCACGGAGAAAACCTGGGACCTTTCCCTCCTGTACGGATCTTTGGATGACTGGGAAAAGGATTTCACAGCCATTGATGCCAAATTGAAGGAATTACAGCAATTCAGTGGAAAATTGTCCGAATCAGCCCCAACGTTATCCCTGTTTTTAAAGCAAAGCGATGATTTTTCACGGCTTTTGGACAAGCTCTATACCTATGCCCATTTAAAAAGCGATGAAGATACCGCCAATTCAGCCAACCATGGCAACCTTGACAGGATTAAAAGCAGGTATATTGCATCAAAGGCCGCAATGGCCTGGTTCACTCCGGAAATTATGCGGATAGACGATTCCGTCATGGAAAGCTTTCTATCAGATGCCTGCTTAAAGACGTATGTCTGGACATTACGGAAAATCCTGCGTCATAAACCGCACACGCTTTCCGAGAATGAAGAAAAACTTTTATCCATGTCCGGCGAGATAACACAGCTGCCGTATAATGCCTTCTCCATGCTCAACAATGCGGATATCCGTTTTCCCGAAATAACGGATGAAGAAGGAAACAAGGTGGAAATGACGCACGGGCTTTATTCCCGCTTTATGGAAAGCAAAAAAAGGGAAGTACGAAAAGAGGCGTTCAAAGCCATGTACACCACATTCGACCGGTTCAAACACACATTGGCCGTAACGCTGGACGGGGTTGTTAAAGCACACCTTTTTCATGCCAGGACACGGAATTACGCAAACACCCTGTCGGCCAGCCTGTTTCCGGATAATATAAAGGAAGAAATTTACCATAATCTGATCAAAACGATAAATGACAATTTACCGATTCTCCATGATTATATCGCCTTCAGGAAAGACAAATTGAACCTGCCCGACCTCAACATGTACGACATGTACGTCCCCTTGATTGAAGACTATGAAATAAAAGTTCCCTGGGAACAGGCCTGCCAATGGGTCAAAGAGGCGGTCAAGCCGTTGGGAAGCGAGTATTCCGGGGTGCTTGATGAGGCGCTGAGCAAGCGCTGGATCGACGTCCTGGAATGCAGGGGAAAAAGGTCCGGCGCCTATTCCAGCGGATGCTATGATTCGGCGCCGTACATGCTGCTGAACTACAATGAGACCCTTTCAAGCGCTTTCACGCTGGCGCATGAACTGGGACATTCCCTCCACACCTGGTTCTCCACGCACTACCAGGATTATACTGACAGCGAATATTCAATCTTTGTCGCCGAGGTGGCATCCACGACCAATGAAATGCTCCTCTGGAACTACCTGATGAAGACAACGAAGGAGGATAAACTGCGGCAATACCTGCTCAACCATTTATGCGAGGATTTCAGGACAACCGTGTTCAGGCAGGTCCAGTTCGCCGAATTCGAATACCTTATCCACGACATGGCGGAAAAAGGAAAACCATTGACCCTCGAAGAATTGAACAGGCTTTACTATGATACTAACAGCAGGTATTACGGGCCCCTGGTTAACGCCGACCGCTTAATCGAGCTTGAATGGGCCCGGATTCCACACTTCTACTATGATTTCTACGTTTACAAATACGCAACGGGTTTCTCGGCCGCCGTGGCATTGTCCGAGGGCATACTTACCAAAGAAAAAAGCCGGATTAACGCGTACATCGGATTCCTTAAAGCCGGGGCGAGCAAGGATCCCCTTGCCGTTTTAACGGATGCCGGGGTGGACCTCACTTCACCGGAACCGATTCGGACCGCCCTGTCGAAATTTGAAATCACATTGAAACAATTAAAGGAATCCTTAGGCCAATAACTCAATGGCCTAAAAACGGCCGCAACTTGAGGAGGCAAAGCGGTTTCATCATGTAAATTTGGCTTCCCCCCTTTAATTTTTTTTTATTTAACGGTAAGATGCAAGGAAATTCACGAATCGAAGACCGGACACAGGGAGTAAAATATGAATTATGAAGAGATAATCAAGGGACTCCATCCCCTGGAAGTAAAAGTACTGCTGAACTTCAACAAGGGTGATCCCATATCCGCCAAGAATACAATGGAAAAACTTTCCTTTTTACAGGGCCAATGCAACCAGTCGTTCAGCTGGCTGTCAGACAAGCAATTCATTGAGGAAAAATCCAGGACAACCACCGTTTTTGTCGCATTGACGGATTCGGGCTGGGAATACAGGGAAAAGGGCACGCCGGAGCAGCGTATCTTCGACCTCGTAAAATCGGGAGAACCCCTCACCCTGCCGGAAATTGCGGACAAACTCAACCTTGAAAATAAAGACGTGGGCTCAGCCTTCGGCAGCCTGTCCAAGGCGGGCCTTCTTTCCATGAACGTGGAGAAAAAAGCATCCATTGCCGATGCTTCGAAAACGGACGGCATTGAGAAAATGAAAAAGCTGCTTGACCTGATAGCTTCAAAGGAACAAGTCCTGGAAAAGGACCTGTCTCCCGCTCAAAGGGAACTGGTGCAAAAAAACAGCAAGAAACGGGGCTCCGGAGGAATTTTTAAAATCATCGAACAGGAAGAAATCATTTACATGTTTACCGATACGGGATTGACCGTCAAGGAAAAAATGAAATCCATGGGCATTACCGGTGAAGAAATCGGGGTCCTCACCCCGGAAATCATGACAAGCGGCGAATGGAAAACAAGGGGGTTCCGCGGATATAACATCAACATCCCGCCGGCGCGTGTGCTGATGGGGCGTAAAAATCCCTACTGTGAATTTCTTGAGAACCTGAAAAACAAGCTAGCGTCACTGGGTTTTGAGGAATTTGACGGCCCGCTCACGGAAACGGAATTCTGGAATTCGGACGCCCTTTTCATGCCCCAGTTCCATGCGGCCCGCGACATTCACGACGTCTTCTACGTGAAGGACCCCCTCCATGCCAGGGAAATTGCCCAGCCGTACCTGGACCACGTCTCGTCGACACATGAAAACGGCTGGAAAACGGGCAGCCGCGGCTGGCAGTACGGGTTTGACAGGGACTTTACAAGGCGGATGATCTTGAGGAGCCAGGGAACGGTGCTTTCGGCCAAAACGCTTCCCAATGCAAAGGTGCCTGGTAAATATTTCGGGGTTGTCCGGTGCTTCAGGCCTGATGATGTGGATGCCACCCATTCAGCCGATTTTTACCAGACAGAAGGCATAGTGCTGGGAGAGGAAGTGAACTTGAGAAACCTCCTGGGGCTGCTGAAAATATTCGCCGAAGAGGTAGCCGGCGCCACCGAAGTGAAATACGTACCCGGTTATTTCCCTTTCACGGAACCGTCGGTTGAAGTGCACATCAAGCACAAGGTCCTGGGCTGGTTTGAACTGGGCGGCTCCGGCATTTTCCGGCCGGAGGTAACCGAACCCCTCGGGATAAAAGTACCGGTATTGGCCTGGGGCCTGGGTATCGACAGGATGGCCATGATGTCGCTGGGGATTAATGACCTGCGTGAACTTTTTACATTTGACATAGAAAACGTGCGCATGCGGAGGAGGAAATAACAAATGCCGAAAATTGAAATACAGGAATCAATCTTTTTCAAACTGCTTGGACAAAAGATGAAAGAACCCGAACTGGTATCCATACTGGAAGGGGCCAAGGCGGAACTGGACGGATGGGAAAAGGAATCCAGTATTCTAAAAATAGAATTGAACGACACGAACCGTCCCGACCTGTGGTCAACGGCAGGACTGGCCCGGCAGATAAGGGCATTACTTGGCAAGGGTATTAAAGAATACGGTTTTTTATCGAGAAAGGGGGACGCCAGGGATACCGGCAACAGGGCGGTAAACGTCGATACCGGTCTCAAGGACATCCGGCCGTATATTGCCGCGTTTGTCGTTAAAGGCCCGCCGATAGACGAACCGTTCCTCCTGGAAATTATCCAGAGCCAGGAAAAACTGTGCCAGAACCTGGGAAAGAGACGGGAAAAAATAGCCATGGGCGTATACCGCGCCGATATGATCCAGTATCCCGTATCCTATATAGCGGCGGACCCCGACAAGACATCCTTCGTTCCCCTGACATTCGATAACGAACTCTCCCTGAGGGAGATTCTCAAACAGCATCCCAAAGGCATCGAATTCGGCGGAATCGTGGAAAACTTCAAAAAGTTCCCGTTTATAAAGGACAGCAAGGACGATGTGCTCAGCTTCCCGCCCATCATCAACAGCGCAACGGTTGGCGCGCTCCAGGTGGGAGACAACCATATCTTCGTTGAAATGACGGGCCCTGATCTTGACCCGCTTTTACTCGCCACATCAATAACCGCCTGCGACTTTGCCGATGCGGGATACGAGGTGCTTCCTGTTAAAATCGTCTACCCGTATGACACACCCTACGGCCGGGAAATCGTTACACCGTATTATTTCCAGAAGCCGGTCAGTCTTGATGCCGCCTACGGCTCCAAACTGCTGGGTGAAAAATTAACCGCCGAACAATCCGCGGACTATATCCGGAAGGCGGGCAATCCCGTTTCCGTCGAAGGCGACAAGGTCGTCCTGACGCCGGTTCCTTATAGAAACGATTTTCTCCATCCGGTTGACGTGGTTGAGGAAATCATGATCGGCAGGGGATTGAACAACTTTGAACCCGTCATGCCCATGTACTACACGATCGGCAGAATTTCTGAAACAGAGGAATTTACACGCGGCCTAAGAGACATCATGGTCGGCCTGGGCTTCCAGGAAATGATTTACAACTACCTTGGTTCAAAGAAGGATTTCATTGAAAGAATGAACCTGCCCGACGAGGATTTCATCCACATATCCAATCCCATGACGGAAAATTACGCCGTTGTCCGGAAATCGGCCCTTCCAAACCTTCTCGCGTCCGAGGCCGTATCGGGGAATGCCGCGTATCCCCATAAAATTTTTGAAACGGGCAAGGTAGTCTGCAAGGATAAATCCGAGAACTACGGCGCGCGGACATTCAATTCCCTGAGCTTCCTCGTGGCGGACAGGGAAGCCGGTTTCAATGACGTAAACAATGCGGTATCCGCCCTCTTTTACTTCGTGGCAAGGGAATATACGCGAAAAGAAACAGACGACCCGCGGTTCATCAAGGGGCGTACGGCGGAAATTCTCTGCAACGGCAAAAAAGTGGGTATCATGGGGGAGGTACATCCCATTGTGCTGTCCAACTGGGGCATCACCATGCCCTGCGCCTGCGCGGAGATTGATATTGATAAGCTGAAGGGATAGATAAGGAGGTTACAATGGAAATCAAAACAATCGACCTGAAATGGGCCAGGGACGGTAATATCATCATAGGGCAATCCCATTTCATCAAGACCATCGAGGATCTTGCCGAGATCATGGTCACCTCGGTACCGGGGGGCAAATTCGGGGCGGCATTCTGCGAAGCATCCGGACCCTGCCTCATCAGGACGGAGGGAAACGATCCGGCGCTTATCCAGGACGCGGTAAACTGCGCGAAGGCGGTCGGGGCCGGGCATACGTTTTACCTTGTACTGGGAGGTGGCACCTACCCCATCAATGTGCTGAACCAGGTAAAGGCCTGCCAGGAAGTGGCTCGAATTTTCTGCGCCACCGCCAATCCTCTCAAGGTTGTCGTAGCCGCCTCGGAGCAGGGAAATGGTATTGTCGGCGTTATAGACGGCTTTGCCCCGAAGGGTGTGGAAACGGACGAGGACAAGGCAAACCGGAAGGCCTTCCTGCGGAAAATAGGGTATAAGTTCTGATACATTATCCGGATATCTTTACGGGGATACCCGCCTTGACAAGTTTCCTGAAAAAAAGCTTTTCCACATAAGGCTCTTTTATCAGACGGCAGAAGCTTAAATAAAGCATGCCGTTATAACTGACAGCGCCGCAGATTGTCTTTACAATGGGTGTGGATGCCGGAAGAAATTGGAAACTGGTTATCCGCTCCTTTACCTCCGCCGGAAGTGTAATAATGCCGAGATTGGAAAAAACGCCGGAACGCTGGTACTCTCCGAGTCTCTTATAGGCCAGGCTCATGAGAATTTTTTTCAGGAAGAGCGGCATAAAGCGTATGATGGGAGAAAATTCAGAGGCAATATTTCGTTTTAATTGCTGATTTATGTAACGGGCAGTCACCTCAATCCGCATAAAATGATGGACCTCCTTGAGAATGTCATCAAAGTCTTCCCTTCCCAAACGCGGGTCGATTCCGGGCAGCACTGGAAAAAAGAAATTCCGCATAGTCCTGGTAGCGTACATTTTTCTCCCATCCACCGGTACTAAAATCCTCAAGGGTTTGCTCGCTTTTTTTTCTCTGGAAAAATAAATATCCTGCAGCGCATCAAGATACACGGCAACGAGATATTCCGTCAGGCTCACACCCTTTTCCCTGGTAACATTCTGCAGGTCTGAAAGGTTTATGACACCCGTGATAATGTATTGTTCTTTCCCCCGCAGGACCTTGTACGGGAGCTGGTATGCCCTGGAATATTTTTCCGGTTTGGGAATGGAACTGTTATAATGTATTTTATACGCATCCTCCCATTCAGCCGGTTCAGGGGTATCGGTAACGCACAGCACATTTCCCCAGTCATTTATCCGGACTCCCTTGAGGGAAAAGTATTGACAAATAAGGGTCTCAAAAAAATTAATCGCGCCGGTTCCGTCCGTTACCGAATGGTGGAATTCCACTGCTACCCTGTTATACGTTGCCCTGAGCCTGAAGGGCAGGATCCCCTTCCATCCCAGCTTCATTTTTTCACAGGGGAATTGGGAATCCCTTATCACCCGCGGCATGCCCTGCACCGAATCCCAGTAGTGCCAGAAAACCCCCCACCGCATATGTACCCGGAAATAAGGATACCGCAGAATGGTCATGTTCAACGCTTCCTGCAAGACGGCGATATCGACCGGTTCAGCCAATGTTGCCGCTATCCTGAAAAGCCAGGTAATGCGTTTTGCCGAGATGAGGGAAAATACCGTTCCCGTATTATCCATTCTGTACCACATACCGGGATTATTATAAACGATATGCCAATAAAAAACAGGATTATTTTATAAATAACGTCATAAATGGTGTATAATTCCAGTTATGATCCAGATATCGGACACCCTTTGTATTGATGAAAAAGCAATCTCTTACCATTTTATCCGCGCAGGCGGACCGGGAGGACAAAATGTGAACAAAGTCTCCACGGCGGTGGAATTAAGCTTCAACCTGAACACGGAAACGCTGCTTCCGGACATTATAAAGGAACGCCTGAAAGTTATGGCAGGTAACAGGATTTCAAAGGAAGGGATTCTGATAATTACGGCGCGGGAATTCAGGACCCAGGAGAGAAACAGGGAAGCGGCGTTGAACCGTCTTGTAGCATTGATTAAAAAAGCGGCCGTTAAGCCCAAAAAAAGAAAAAAAACAAAACCGTCCCGGGCATCAAAAGAGAACCGCCTGCAGGAAAAAAAAAGAAAGAGCAATATAAAATCGCTCCGGAAAAGGGTGGATGGTGATGAGTAATTATTTTTTGATTATCTTGCCCACGCTTTTTAAAATGGATTCATATATATCATGGATTTTCATCTGGTTGAGCCACGAGGTATCCATATTGAAAATCAGGCCCATCAGTCCACCGACAAACGCCATACCCAGAAAAACATAATACAATGTGGTGAGAACGCTGAATTCATTGATGATATTCTGCAGGATCGTACGGTCGGCGCTGAACAGGGAAAGAAGAAACAGATTGGCCAGGGAAAATACGACCCAAAAAACCACTTTCCGTGCCATTACCATCTTCTGGTTTACCCGGGACATGACTTGTCGCACGAATTCCGTTTTGCTCAGGCATGCCATTATCCATTCTTCATTTTCACCAGGAAATTCAATTTTCTTGAGAATTTCCTCTATTTTCATGTCTTTTTTACCATTCATATCCGTTCTCCCACACTTTTGCCTTCCCTCTGTAATATATTGTAAATGAGCTTTTTAGCCCTGTGGACATGCGATTTTATCGTGTTCACCGGGATATCCATGATGTCGGAAATTTCCGCATACCCAAGGCCGTCATAAAAATGCATCCTGATGATAATGTTGCTAAGATCG
Source organism: Spirochaetales bacterium (assembly GCA_016928415.1). Taxonomy (GTDB): domain Bacteria; phylum Spirochaetota; class Spirochaetia; order SZUA-6; family JAFGRV01; genus JAFGKU01. Next base: position 413 of record JAFGKU010000159.1, on the reverse strand, counting down.
GTCAGTTCCGTTAAGGCAAGATTTACCTCTTCTTTAAGCTGTTCCCTGTCCCAATCATCGATTACGACGCTCTCCTCCTTGTCTTCGGGCAATTCCTGTTCCGCAAGCGCGAGTGTTTTTGCCACGTGATACTTGTTTACCGCATGGTTGAACGCTATTTTATACAACCAGGCACCGAAAGGAACTTTACCGCTGAACATGGTTAATTTTTCAAACACCTTTAAAAAAACCTCCTGTGCAAAATCCTCGGCATCCTCCTGGTTATGGAAAAATTTAATACCGAGAAAAAAAAGCCGGGATTGATGCCTTTCTACCAGCGTGCCGAAAGCCTCTATGTCCCCTCTTTTTACAGATTTTACAAGGTCATTGTCGTTCCTATTGTCCATACCACCAAATCAAATTATTTAGATTTC
>JAFGKU010000158.1 GCA_016928415.1 Spirochaetales bacterium | reverse complement strand
GGCGGTGGTCAATATAATTATTATATAGAAGAATCTTTTCATTAAAACCTCGAATATATAAAAGATAAAAGAATGAGATTAAGTTGTCAATTAAAAGGTACCGGAATAAAAACCTTGATCTCTCCCTTTTAGACGTTGAGAAAGACTTTGTCAACCGCTTTCAAGCTACCAGGAAATTCTATCAAAAATGTTTATTACTATTGAAACTATAAAAGCAATACACCCAAGGCCTGTAACCGTGATGAAAATTCCTGCTTTCCGAATAAAATTTATCTGTAAATAAGGACTTTTTTCCAGTAAAACAGGATTTTTCCCGTTTGCTCTTCCCCTGCAGCGGTTTACCCGCCTATCAGTGTTAATCGGCGTAATCCGCGGTTAAATGTTCTTCATGCAATAAGCGGTTACTCCGGTTTCGGTATTGATGTCAGAAAATTTCATAGTAAAGCGGTAAAAGGATGATAGCCGCCATGACGACGATATCCATTATAATTATTGCTACGCCCATTCTTCTAATATGGTCTGTTTTCAAGAATGGACTTTTCTCCAGTAAAACGGGATTTTTCCCCAGTGAAGTACCCCGGTGAATGGAACGTTCCCTGTATTTTTCCGGTTTGATAATGAGATACAGCCCGAATATTAATACGGGTGTCAGGCTAACGACCGCCCCTATAATTATATACACCATACCTGCCTCAAATACTTTGCGTATATCCCGGCTTAAAGTATAGCCAATTAAATTATATAAATCAATTTCCTTTTTACTTTACCCGGTCAAGATTCTCCGGGCAGTAATATAGCAGGCCGGATCCAAGGCGGAGCAGGCCCGCGAATTTTTCGGCCATCGGTCCGAATTCGGCTTCCACCTGCGTTACCCATTCGGGTTTGCTTTCAGCCGCAACTGCGGCCGTGAACTCGGAAGCCGCTTCCGGTAAATTCCCGAGAAGGCGGGCCCAGAAATACGGTTCCCTCGTGAACACGTCGTGATAATCCACCCTTCCCCCGAGTTGTTTTTCCATCCATGCCATTGTTTCGGAGAGACCGCCCAGTTCATCCACGAGCCCATTGGCCAGGGCCTCCCGGCCCGTCCAGATGCGTCCTTCGCCTAATGCAAGGACCTGTTCCCGGCTCATTTTCCTACCAGCGGTAACATTGGCGACAAATTGATCATAGGTGGCTGAAATGAATTCCCTGAGAATTTCACCCGTATTCCCGGCGTCCGGATCAAACAGACTGCCGAAATCGGCGCTGGGAGAAGTTCTAACCGTTTCGGGTTTGATACCGAGATTTTCAATTAGCTTTGAAAGGTCGAACCGGAGCCCCGTCACGCCGATTGAACCGGTGATCGTAGCCGCGTCGGCGAAGATGCGGCTGGCATAAGCGGAAATATAATAACCGCCGCTTGCCGCAACGTCACCCATCGAAACGGCGACCGGTTTCCCCGCATCAACGGTTTTCCTTACTTCGGAAGCGATGAGGTCGCTTGTAAGCACGGTTCCGCCACCGGAGTTGACGCGCATAATGATGCCGCTCACCGTCCAATCTTCCCGCAGTTCGCGGATTTTATCCGCGGCATCCTGGCCGATACTCGTTCCCGGCCGGCCGCGGTCATCGCCTATATCGCCCGTCAGCCATACGACGGCGACGTGTTTTGCGAAAGGGGACGGACCCCAGGAGCGGCATTGCGGCGGATTTTTACCATCCATGAAATGATTCAGGTAATCATGGAATGGTGCCCGGAAAGGAGGCGGTCTGTTTGTCTGTCAATAACAATAATATTTCCGGGTTTATCCTGAAGATAATCGGTCCGGCCATAGGTTTCATGATTCCGGGCATAATTCTGGCAATCATTGGCGTACATATGCTTTTTGCCTGGTACGCCATCGAATGCTGGCCAAGGGCTTCAGGCACCATCATTTCTTCGAGGATGGAACGGGATTCCGAGGGGGATTATTGTGTTTTTTACGTCTATCACTACAAGGCCAACGGTGAAGAACTGTCAAATGATGTCTATTCACCCGATGGCGGCTTGAGTTTCAATGATGAAGAGACCGCTTCTGAATATATATTGAAAGAAGGTGCGGAAGTCCCGGTCTTTATCAATCCGGACAATCCTTCCCAATCCTATTTACAAAATACGCCGTTTGAATCGCCGATTGTCGTAATATGTGTTAGCGTGCTTTTATTCGGGGTGGGCGTGGGTGTCCTGATCTCTATCTTCAGAAGCGAATGAATGCCGGGTGTGAAAACCCGGTGTTCCGGGATATTCCTATTTAACTACAATGTTTACCAGTTTTTTCGGCACAACGATCACTTTCATTATTTTTTTCCCCGATACATGCGCCATTGCCTTGGGATTGGCCAGGGCGGCGGATTTGATGGACGCCTCATCAGCGTTTAACGGCACGTTTACCGTATCGCGGAATTTCCCATTCACTTGTAAGACTATGGTCAGTTCGTCGCCGGCCGCCGTTTCCGGATCAAATGCCGGCCAGGAGGCATTGTAAACGGATGTTTTAAAACCCAGTCCATGCCATAATTCCTCTCCCAAATGGGGTGTAAAAGGGGTCATGAGCAGGACCGCCGTTTCAATGATCTCGGATACCACTACGGGATTCAAACCGGACCTTATGCTGTTCTTTTCAATCGGTGCATACGAATATATTTCATTAAGTAATTCCATGATGGCCGATATGGCCGTATTGAACTGGAATTTTTCGATATCATCGCCGACTTTCGCAATTGTTATATGGAGTTTCCGCCTGATACCGTTCTCGGAAGGCTGAAAACGGGAAGGCATCCGGGTTTTCCAGTCTTTCACGTACGCGGGCAGCGCCGCCTGCAGCCACCTCCAGACACGTAGGATGAATCTGTGTGAGCCGTTGATTCCCTGCTCGGTCCATTGTACATCGTCCTCGAACGGGGCCACGAACATTTCATAAATTCTGAGGCTGTCGGCCCCGTATTTTTCGGCGATTTCGTCCGGCGTCACCACGTTTCCCTTGGATTTGGACATTCTGGCCCAGCGCCAGACAATCTGGTCCCTGGGATATTTGTCCCTTTCTTCGGGCTTGAGCACGATCCAATCTATCAGCTGCACGTTATCGCGGTCCTTTTCCGTGGTTCGTGGTTTACGGCCGGGTGTATAGGCCAAAAGTGATCCTTGATTCCGCAGTGTGCTGAAAGGCTCCTGGAACCCGATGCAGCCCTCGTCATAGAGAACCTTGGTCCAGAAACGGGAATATAAAAGGTGCGACCGGGCATGTTCGACGCCGCCTGCGTAAAGGTTTACCGGCAGCCAATAATCGATGGCTGCTCGTGAAGCATAACTGCTTTCGTTCCCCGGATCGGCGAACCGGAAAAAATACCATGAAGAGCAGGCATACCCGCCCATCGTATCCGTTTCCCGTTTTGCCGCACCTTTGCATTGGGGGCAGGATGTATTGACAAAATCGCTGATGGCGGCAAGCGGGGATTCTCCCGTTCCGGTGGGATGGTAATCATCGACTTCAGGGAGCAAGACGGGCAACTCATTTTCAGGAACCGGCACTTCGCCGCAATCGGGACAATGGATGATTGGGATGGGTGCACCCCAGTACCGTTGCCGTGAAATAAGCCAATCGCGCAGCTTGTAGTTTACGGCATATTTACCTTTACCTTGTTCCTCGAGCCATTTAGTTACGGCCTTTTTAAAATCGGTTGTCGTCATGCCGTTATATTCACCCGAATTGACGGCTATCCCTTCGGCGATTTCCGCCTGATCAAGGTTGTACGCCGTCCCGTCGCGGCTGACCACCTGGATAACCGGTATATCGTATTTTTTCGCGAATTCAAAATCGCGCGTATCATGGGCGGGAACGGCCATAATGGCCCCCGTTCCATAACCCATCAGGACATAATCGGCGATCCATACGGGAATTTCTTTGCCATTGACAGGATTAACGGCGAACGATCCGGTGAAAACTCCTGTTTTATTCCGTTCGGCATTCATCCTTTCAATCTCGCTTTTACTTCCGGCATCTTTTATGTACTCATCAACTTCCTTTTTTCGGTCCGGAGTTGTCATTGTCCCGGCCAGGGGATGTTCAGGGGCCAGAACCATGAACGTGGCGCCGAAAAGCGTATCGGGCCGGGTGGTAAAGACCTGTATTTTTACTTTTGGGGATCCGGTTTCGAAGATAACCTCGGCGCCTTCACTCCTGCCTATCCAGTTGCGCTGCATTTCCTTCATTCCATCGGACCAGTTCAGCCCATCAAGGTCATTCAACAGCCGGTCCGCGTACTCCGTGATTCTGAAAAACCATTGGGGCATCGGTCTTTTTTCCACAATCGCATCGCACCGCCAACAGCGCCCTTCTTTAACCTCCTCGTTGGCCAAACCCGTCTTGCAGGACGGACACCAATTAATGGGGGCATTGTTCCGGTAGGCCAAACCCCTTTTATACAGGAGAAGGAAAAACCATTGGGTCCATTTGTAATATTCCGGCAGGCTCGAATTTATCTCCCGGTCCCAATCGTAGCTGCAGCCGGCAAGTTTTAGCGTCCGTTTGTAGTTTTCCGCGTATTCGGGAACCATTGTTCTGGGATTCCTGCCTTTTTTAATGGCTTCATTTTCCGCCGGCTGGCCGAAGGCATCCCATCCCATCGGGTGCATTACATTGAATCCCTGCATATGCTTGAACCGGCAATATGTATCTGTCGGGACATAATTCTTCAAATGCCCTACATGAAGTCCGGCACCGGAAGGATAGGGAAACATTTCCAGGCAATAAAGACGCCTGTCTTCCGGAATTGAGCTGTCTTCTGCGGCTTTAAATGTATTGTCCCTTTCCCATTTCCCCTGCCATTTTTTTTCAATCGCCCGAAAGTCGTATTTTTTCATATATTCCTCCCGACATCAATCTCGCCAAATGAGTAGTATACAGGGGATTCCTTTTTCAGATCAATATAATTGGCAAACGATGGGTTGATGTATCGGTATAATGTAAAAAACAGGGGCATGAATGAAAGAGGGTTTCTCTTGGGGAAAGGTTCATGCCCCTTTTTTAAAACATAAAAATTATTAAAGTGGGGTGCGGTCTGCCTTGCCGCACCAAATGACTACTGTAATGTCCTTAACCTGTGCAGGGCTTCCCAGACGGCAGGGTCCCTCCAGCCATTACTCCAGTTTGCATCCCAGAAACAGATGGACATGGGCCGGTTGGAATACGGCGGTGTCATCACCTCGTTGACGTGGGCCACGATGCTTGTACCCAGGCCGCCCGAACCCCAGCTGTCGCACGTGCCGCAGAAGCCGACATCCATCTGCCAGCTCTGGTACCCGGCGCTTAACGCGGCGTTCAGCTGGTAATTGAATGAATTCCAGCCCGATCCGCCGCCGTACAGGGCGCCGTATCCCATGGAATTCATCATGTCCACGTATCCCGTCCAGTCTCCGAACCAGTTGACGTTCGGCTGGTTCCAGATGGAGGAGAAGACGTCAACCGTGCACATTTTCCCCATCGAGTGGAGCCGTCCGCCCAGTTCCCGCATGAAGGTGCCGAATTCGGCCCTGTTAGGGTCGCCGGCGAGGTTGCCTTCGTAGTCGATGTCAATGCCGTCTGCCCCGACGCGCTGAAGCTCCGCGATCAGGTTGTTGACGTGCGCCGTCCTGTTCGGACCGAATGCCGAGGCGGCCCGGCCCCAGTTCCAGGAGCCGTCGTAATTGAAGATGGTGAGGAGGAACTTGATGCCATTGCTGTTGCAGAAGCTTTTCACCCTCTGCATATCGGTTTCCGATACGTTCTGCGATATGGTCCCGTTGGAGTTGACAAGGTAGAACTGGGCTCCGATGGCCGAGATGACGTTTCTCGGGTTCCATGCCCCGCCGTAGCTTGCATTGAGGTTTGTCAGGCATTGGTTCACATTGTACGCCGCAATCCATGTGAGGACATGGTACCTGCCCCCTGTGACAGTCCCCCGTGTCGGTGTAGGAGTGGGACCGGGAGTGGAGGTGGAAACGGTTCCGGGGATAATATTGAACCAGTTGATATTGAATCCGTTTGTGCCCGCGCTCAACCGGATAACATGGTTACCCGAGGAAAGCGTACCTATGGGGCCGCTCACCGTTGTCCAGCTCTGCCAGCCGCCCGTTACCGGGACCGT
>JAFGKU010000157.1 GCA_016928415.1 Spirochaetales bacterium | reverse complement strand
ATTATATTTGGATAAAATATATCTGGTTCAGAGGGAGCATGATCTGTACTAAGAACATAAAAGCCCTTGGTTTGGAGTCCTAACCCTAAATAGCCGGTATTATCATTGAAGAGAAGGAAGTAATATGATAACGATAAATGGACATTAAGCAAGTTTTGATTATAGGGTATATTATAAGTATCTCCCAAATACCCAGGGGTATATAATCCACCTACGCCAACGGTAATGGAATGCCGGCATGGGTTTTTCGTCTTTTTCCCATCATCATTTGGTCCGGTTGTATTTGTTGTCTGCGTGCTGCTTTCGGCAATCGGGGAAAGTTCCATTTTGGTTATGAGCCAATGGCCGAGTTCGTAACTCCATATAATTTCGATTTTTTCATCCTTTATTTTGAAATTTGTCCTGATATCCTTCAATTTCATGATTTTATCTTCATCGGCAAAATTAATAGAGTCATACTCGATCTGGGATAGGTTTTCATTTTTTTTCAAATTGTACCAGAACAGGGTGTAAATGGCTGCTCTCATCGCCTCGATGGGGGAGTAATTGAAAAAATAATTTTCCCATTCCGCGGCCTGTGTTTTATCGCTTGCATTTAAAACCGCTAAAAAACTGTCCCAACCGCTTTCACCGACAAAGGTATATGAAATAAACCGGTTCACCCTTTCCAGGTCAGGATTTGAGCTGCCCAATTCAGCGGCCAGTATTTTACAGGTTTTTAAAAGGGCTTCCTTCAATTGTTTTTCATCGCTCTTCAAGGCTTCCGCTATTTTCGCTTCTTCCAGGATTTTATTAATATTGATTGAAGGCAGAGAGAAAAAGGTATTTTGCCTGTCGTTTACGCTCCATGTGTTTATTCCCACGACCTTGAAACCAGCGACTGACTTTTCATCCTTTACAAGAAGGGGGCCGCCGCTGTTGCCGGGATCGATTGAAGCGGAATGCTGGATGACATGGGATATTGAGGGGTCTACCATCTCCGGTATAAACGCCTTATGGTTTGTAACGTTTCCCTTGGCAAATTGCCAGCTGGGCCTGCCCAGGAGACCCGGGAATCCGGCTGACCAGACTTCGCTTCCGTCGGCCAGCATACTTTCGTCAAGGTCGAGGCCGCGCTTCAATACTTTCTCCTTATCCGGGAATTGAAGAACCGCTATATCGATATCGTTGTCCGAATATAAAATAGGGCAGTCAGAGTAAACCTTCTTGGTTCCGTCCGGTTTCTCGAATTCAATGGAAACTTTTTCCGCCTGCTTGACGACATGGTTGTTGGTTATAATAAAATTATTACCTTCCTTGTCGGTAATGATGAAACAGCTGCCGAATCCGCTTTTAGCGAAAGATCTGAAGATGGAGGCCAGTATATCCTTGTTTTCCAAACTTGATTTTTCGAAATAATCCGCAATATTCATGAAAAGCTTGGTGGTTTTCTCGTGTATCTGCGGTTTGACTATCCCTACGTAATCCTTCAAATCGGCATATGTGAAGTAGCAAATCGTGCTGAGGATTATAATTGTATAAATCATTTTACGGATAACCATCTGATTCCTCCAAATATAGGTATATAAACCAAATTATATTCTTTGAAGTATATAGTTGTCAAGGAAAAGAATAGAACTCCGTTTGTGGGATAATTTTATTAGATTTAAACATCACACAGCAATTGATAATTGTATTTTTCTACGAAGGCACCCGCAGCGGCTATCCCGAATTCGGCGCACTCGTCTTATTCGTCTTCATCGGCGGTAAAGGTTCCTTTGTAACAGCTGGCCTTTAAAGTATTGTATGGAACAGCCCATTTCTCACGCAACCTCCGGCTGCAGGGCGCGCATCCTCTTGCGGTGGTCGAAGACGGCGAACTTCACGTAGTTGACCACCCCCCGCCACAGCTCATCCAGGAAGACGGCGAAGACGACACCGGTCATTCCCCAGTTGAAGACAAAGAGGAAAACGGCGGTGCAGGCGACCACGCCGATGGTTCCGCCTATCTGGGTGAGCATCATCCAGACAGTGTTGCCCGTACCTCTTATGGCATTGCCCGCCACTATGTTCAGGGCCCTGGGGAAGCTTGTTATGGTCAGGATCCACAGAAGGGTAATGAGGTTCCTGATTAATTCCGGTTCTGTTGTGAAAAAGGAAAGAATCTGGCCGGGGAAAAATATGAAAAGCACGGAGATTACTGTGCAGACAAGCAGGGAGTAGGCGACTGTCGTGTTGCCCGCCTTAAGGGCCTCTACCGGATTGCCGGCGCCGGTGGCCTTGCCGACCAGGTTCGTGGCGGCCACGCCTATGCCCTGGTATATGTTGACGAAAAGCATGCCGAGCAGGTTGATGATGCCGAAGACACCGGCCGCGAGGGCGTCTATCTGGTTCAGCATGAAGAAGAGAACGCTCTGCCCGAGGGACCAGAGCATGAATTCCATCCCCTGGGGGACGCCGAGTTTGATGATTTTCAGGTAGAGCCTTTTGGGTGTGAGAAATATGCCTTTGAGCCGGACCTTGAATTCCTTAATAAAGGGAACCATGCAGAGAATGAGAATGGTGCCGGTGTATTCACTGATGCAGGTGGCGACGGCGGCGCCGAAGACTCCCCACCTGGGGAAGAACAGGTTGCCGAAAATGAGGCCCCAGTCCAGGAAGATGTTCAAAAGGGATTTGACGACAGAGGCAATCATGATGGGAAAGGTGTTGCCTATGCCTTCGAAAATGGCGGTGGCCGTCAAGCCGGGACCCATGACGAGAAACATGAAGGAAAGCGTCGTGATGTACGTGGTCCCCATGGTAAGTACCTCGTCCCTGGCTCCCATGACGACCAGTACCCAGTTGCCCAGGAAAAACCAGAAGAAAAAATAGGCGATGGAGATGAACGTGTTGAAGAAAAAGGCCACCTCGGCGTATTCCCGGGCTTTTTCCGGCTTGCCGGCGCCCAGGCTCTGGGCAATCAGGATGGTTGCCCCCTGTACCAGTGCGAAGAAAAACGAGAGAAACATAAAGTAGGGGGCAAGGGCATTATTGACGGCCGATAATCCTTTAAGGTTATACCTGCTTATAAAGGCCGTATCGGTGAAATATAATACATAGCTGATGAGGCATTGAATTAATACGGGAAAAGCTATCTTTATAATCCTCGCCGTGAGTGACGGTTGTTTCCTGGTCAATTCCGCTTCCTGCATGTATTCAGCTCCCGGCTTTATTTCCGTTCCACGATCCTGCCCAGAATGGGCGTCCTGACGGTGATGGCCCCCTCCGGACAGAGTTCCTGGCAGCAGTAGCACCGGATGCAGTTCCGGTAGTCGTATTCGGGCACCCTGGTTTTATTCCCATCCGGAAAGGCCAGGGCTTTGGGGGTGACGGGACAGACATCCGTACAGACGCCGCATTTGACACAGACGCTTTCCGTGATGACCGGCCTGGGGATAAGGGCGTTTTTCAGGAACAGCCGGATACCGCCGGCAGGCAGGGGCTTTACCGGCTTGCGGACCACATTGAAATCAAGGGCAATTAATGGTTCGAGCGGGTCGCCGAGCAGCTCTATCTGTTCCGGGTCGGCCGTGCCCAGTCCCCATTCCTCACCGATGGTAATGGTGGGCGGGATTTTCGGGTCCAGGTTCATCAACCGGCACATAACCGAATCAATGGCGATGGGATCTTCGGAGAGAAGCAGCACGTTCATATTCCGTATGGTCCCCGAATGGGGGCCGTTGCCCTCCATCGCTTCTACCCCGTCCATTATGTGCAGCCGCGGTTTGAGAAGGAGATTGAGGCTGACGAGCATTTTACAAAAATCAACAGGATTGGGCAGCTTGACATGGAACTGCGGCTTCAGGAATCCCGGGATGCAGCCGAACAGGTTCTTGACGGCGCCCGTCACGCGGGCCAGCGCATGGGTCTTCATTTTCGGAAGGTTGATAATCCCGTCGCAATCGAGGGCGCCATTGGCAAGCGTGAACGTTCGGATAAGGGGGTATGATTCATTGCTGACCTCCCGGCCGTTTATGAAATCGGCAAGAAGGACGCCCAACTCTTCGGCAGCGGCGGCCAGCCCCGCCCTTTTAAGGTGGGTAATCGGTTTGCCCATTCCCGAGGAATCGCCGTAATAAAGGGAAGCCCCTTCCTGCAGGAGGACGCGCGCAACCGCCTTGAAAACGGAGGGGTGGGTGCTGATTCCTTTGGCCGGGTCGGCGCCGATAAGCACGTTCGGCTTGAGAAGTATTTTCTCGTTTTTGCGCGTGTAGCGCGATACGCCGCCGAGCAGCTCAATCCCGCGGCTGACGGCGGTGTACACCGGTTCTTCATCGTATGAATGGCAGCGGATTACGGCAACTTTTGATTTTTCCATGGTTGGCCTAAAGGTAATCTATTTTTGCAGAAACGGCAAGACAAAGCGGTAGGGAATCCGTTTCCCGCTGCCCGTATAGCTCAGCTTCCTGTCCGGGTAAAATTTTCCGTGGAAATCCGAGCCTGCCGTCATGAGCAGATTCTCCTGTTGTGCCAATGTCTCCAGCCTGGCGCTCAGTTCGGACGGGCACTTGGGGTGAAATACCTCGACGCCGTCCAGGCCCATGCCTTTCAGCCGGCGGATAAAGGCGGCAAGGTCATCCCATTCGAGGCGGAGGGAGCGGGGATGGGCCAGCACCGCCCTGCCGCTCGCTTTATGGATTGCCTTAATGGCCTTTTCAAAGGAAACGTTTTCCTTTTCCACGTAAAAGGGCATGCCCCTGCGGAGGTACAGCGCGAAGGCCTCCGCGACGGTTTTTACCTTTCCGGCCTTGACGAGCAGTTCGGCAAAATGGGGCTTGGCGATGATTTTACCCCCGGCGATTTTCCGCAGCCTGGCCATGGTCACTTTAATGCCCGCCTTTTTCATGATTTTAATCATTTTTTTATTGCGTTCCTGCCGGATGCTTTTCAGTTTTTCAATCCATGTTTTCAATTTGTCCGGTTTGGTGATTCCCAGCCCGAGCATGTGGAATTCGCCGTCCGGGTATTCCAGCTCCATTTCAATGCCGGGAATAAAAATGATGTTCAGCTTTTTGGCCTCACGGGCCGCTTCCTTCAACCCGGCAATCGTATCGTGGTCCGTCAGGGCGATGGCTTTGAGTTTTTGTTTCACGGCAAGACGGATGAGTTCTTTGGGTGTGTTCGTGCCGTCCGATTGGGTGGAATGGGTGTGGAGGTCAATCATATAATGGCAAATGTAATCAATTAACCTTTTTTGTCAAGAAGCTCTGTTAATATTTAACGCGATGTTTAATCAATTTTTGGATATTCGATCCCCCGGGAAAACAGCCTGCTTTATCATGATTCGAATGATGGTTTATTTTAAACCTATCGATAGGAAATAATCGTAACTTGTGATTAAAGTGATGCAGCTGTTTTCTTGGGGGTTTTACATAATGCGGCATATTATAAAATAGCGTAAATATTATTTTACACATTTTTTACATTTTCTTGACATTCCCGTGACAATGACGGATTGAAAAATGGGTATACTTCAGGTGAAGGGGAAAAATCCGGAAGATTGGACGGCGGGTCCCCGTTTTCAAGGTGTTGAAAACGGCCGGAAATTACGGCATACTTTAAGGGGAAGGAAGAGATGCGACTGCTTAAGAAAAAATTATTGTTAAGCCTCATTTTGATTATCACCATCATCATACCCGCGCTGATTCTTGCCGTCATTGCGTACCGCGGCCTGGACAAGGAAGATCTTTATATTGAAAAGAGCCTGCAGCTCTCCCTGCTTTCCGAGGTGAACGACAGGATCCTGAACGTCCTTTCCGTCATCCGGGGTGTAAGGGAGGAACTGGCCGGGGAGATGACGCCGGATTCCGTCAATATAAAGGAAAGTAAAATCATACAGTATCTGAAGGAAACGAAAAAAGACTCGCCGTTAATCGGCATTCCCTTTTACATATCGGCGGAAGGCAAGGTTGTTTACCCGGATGAACAGGGGAAGCTCTCGAACGATGAGGCCATTTTCCTCAAGTATAACAGGGACTTCCTGGAGAACCGGATAACCATTCCCGTTTACAAAAATATCGCCGTCATTTACCAGAAGGACATCCTGGAAAACACGAATCAAAACAACAAGGTGGTCCTCAACGACACGATGAAAGTGAAGGAAGAAAACGCCGCGCCCATGGCTCTTGATGCGGAGGAAACGGCGGAGGAGGGCGGGGCCGTTGAAAGATCCTCCGGGATGTCTCTCAGCGCAACCACCAAGGAAAAGAAATCGGCGGTTAACGAGGATTATAATATCCAGAGCGTCATCAATGAATTCCGGAAATCGGACGAGGTCCAGGATAAAATATACAGCCAGGCGGACACAAAGGGGCAGAAGACCCTGGAAAGGAACGTGGTGACGTTCCAGAACAAGGACGAACCGGTCACGAGGAAGCAGCGTTCCCTGATTGTGGTGGAGTCGCTCAAATTCGCCAATGCAATCGAAGGCCGGGAAGACGGCTTCATACCCCGGTTTGTCGATGATGACTTCAACCTGTTGTACTACAGGAAGCTTCCCGGGAACAAGATTGCCGGTTCGCTGCTGAACGTGGAGGAAATCAAACGGGAGATACTGGCCCTTTTCCCGGACAGCACGAACCAGGTGCGGTATTTAACGGTACTGGACGACAGGGGCCGGCCGCTCCTTCCCGTTCCCGAAGACCTGGACGTGCGTCTCCCCTTTGTTTCGCGGGAAGTGAGCGAGGTGCTGCCCCGCTGGGAGGTTGCCGCTTACCTGGCGGACCCGGGCATCATCACGGTAAGGGCGAATAACACCCGCACGTTGATATGGATTATCATGTTCGTGCTGATATTATCCCTCGTCTCCGGCGGCGGGATTCTGGTCAAGACCGTGTTCTCGGAAGTGGACGCGGCCAGGAAAAAAACGTCGTTTGTAACGAATGTGACGCACGAGCTGAAAACGCCGTTGACGGCCATCAGGATGTTTGCCGAGATGCTGCGGGAAGGCAGGGTCGCCACGAAAGCCAGGAAGCAGAATTACCTAGACATCATGATTTCTGAAACGGAAAGGCTCTCGCATCTTATAAATAATGTGCTGGATTTCTCAAGAATGGATAACCGGAAAAAGGAATACAGGTGGGAATTGACGGACCTGAACGGGTTCTGCGAAAAAATTTACCTGGACCAGAAACCCTCGCTCGAGCATTCCGGTTTTACGTTCACGTTCCAGCCCTCACCGGATGCATGCCCTGCGGTTATTGACAGGGATGCTGTGACACAGGTAATCGTCAACCTCCTTTCCAATGCGGAAAAGTATTCACCGGATAAAAAAGAAATATCCCTTGCCTGTGAAAAAAAAGAGCAATGGATTTTCATCCACGTGCGGGACAGGGGCAAGGGCATCCCCGAATCATTGGCTAAGAAAATATTCGATCCTTTTTTCCGGGTGGATGATTCGCTCACGGCGGACGTCAAGGGCACGGGACTGGGGCTGTCCATTGCCAGAAAGATAATCACGGACCATAAGGGTTCCGTTTACTGCTCGCCTTGCACGGGGGGCGGAACTTGTTTTACAATTAAATTAAGGGCAGGGGAGAAGGTATGAAAAAAACGGCCATTTTAGTGGTGGAAGACGACAAAGCGATCCTGACGGGCCTCTGCGACCTGCTGGGCTGCGAGGGTTATGAAGTCTTTTCCGCCGAAGACGGGATTAAAGGTCTCGAGGCATACAGGAACAACAGGCCGGACCTGATTCTCCTCGACATCATGATGCCCGGGAAAAGCGGGTATGATGTTTTAAGGGAAATCCGGAAAACGGACACACAGCTTCCCGTTCTTCTACTCACGGCCAAGGGGCAGGAAATCGACAAGGTGGTCGGCCTTGAACTGGGCGCCGACGACTACATCGTCAAGCCTTTCGGCATTAAAGAGCTCCTGGCGCGCATAAAGGCGGCCCTGCGGCGGAGCAGGCCGGCGGATGCCGGTAAGAAGGAAACGCATATCCGGTTTGACGACGTGGTCATAGACCTGAAGAATTATACATGCGAAAAAAAGGGCAAAAAAATCCAGCTTTCCCAAAAGGAAATCCAGCTCATCGATTACCTCTGTAATCACAAGGACGAGGTGATTGACCGCAATACGCTGCTTGAAGAAATCTGGGGCGTCAGGTACGAGGGCACGACGCGCACCCTGGACCAGCACATCGCCCAGCTGCGGAAAAAAATAGAGGACGATCCAGCGCATCCAAAGCATCTTGTTACGGTGCATGCGGTGGGGTATAAGTTTACAGTAAGCCCTGACTGATTGGGCCCCGGGTTGAGAAGAGCACAGAGTAAAAACCGCCACTGCGATGGTTTGAGAGCACAGAGTGTGATGCTATAGGCTTGAAAAGCGGAATCATGAAGGCCTATTGATTTGTATAAAGGGAAGATTGACACAGAGGCACAGAGATCACGGAGAGCACTGAGGAAAGTCAATGGCTTAAAGAGAAAGCGCCCTACTAATAT
>JAFGKU010000156.1 GCA_016928415.1 Spirochaetales bacterium | reverse complement strand
TTGTATTATTTCTGGGGTAAATTGATTTTTATCCAATCCCTAAGTCATTGTTCTATTTGGATTTAGGGGACAGCGGGAATTACTCGAAAAATGATAAGTTCAGCCGCCCCTTTCAGCAAAATTTTTCTCCCTCACAAACAAGAAAAAATAGAAAATTGCTATTGACACCACCAGGGCATTCACGAATATCATCCATGTTGAATCAAAAAATTTTATGATATATGTGTTGAGAAGATTACCGAAGGCAATGGCAATCATTCTGACCATATTGAAAAGGTTCATATAAGTCGCCCGAAGGTCCTTGTGTGCCTGTTCAGCGATCAATTCAATCATGCCATTGT
Source organism: Spirochaetales bacterium (assembly GCA_016928415.1). Taxonomy (GTDB): domain Bacteria; phylum Spirochaetota; class Spirochaetia; order SZUA-6; family JAFGRV01; genus JAFGKU01. The sequence goes on along the minus strand of JAFGKU010000156.1, from coordinate 34,120 downwards.
TCTGCAGACCGAAGCCCAAACCGTGGACGGACATGGCCAGGACCATAAGCCAGGCAATCCTTAAGGGTGCGAATATGAATAAAAGGAACAGCTTGATTATGAGGATTACCGTACCGGCCATGATCATTTTTCTATAGCCGAATTTATGGATAATCTGCCTCGATTTCAACATAACGGGAACTTCCAGAAAAGCGGCTACGGCAAATGATAGTCCTATAAAAAAAAGCCCCACATTCAAATCATCCATAAAATAGGAGGTGAAATTAAACGAACTGAATAAACCCATGCTCTGGAGAAACACAAAAACGAGAAATTTTTGAAAATACCGGTCGCCTTTTAAAAGGTGCCAGGGAAGCTTGACGGGTTTTAACTTGGCCTTCATTCCTTTAATGGCAAGAAACGCTACAACACAAAACCCGCCCGCATAAAAAAACAGGGTAATGATCATATCGTTAAATAAATGGAGTACGATTCCCATAATAAATGTAACGACTATCCACGAGAGTGTTCCGACAACCCTGTAATTCCCGTAGTTCCTTCTGTCCAGATTGTTGTTATGCAGAAAATCGAGTGTTTCGGTATTCAGGAGCGGAATAATAGGGCTTTGAAAAAAACCGATAAACAATACTCCCAGCGCCAGGAAACCGAAACGGAGAAAGAGATTGCCGGGATAAAACGAGGAAAATCCAGGTAATACGGTGAATACGGCACCAACCACCAGAAAAACGGAACAGGTAAACAGCAGCTTATCCTTGATCTTGAACTTGTCGGACAGGATACCGATAAGCGGGTTTGACAAAAGGCTGAACAATGGATTGACAAAAAGAAGCACCCCGATGAGTTCTATGAAGGGAGCGCCGTCAGGAGCCCTGAGGACATTTTTATAATACAGGCCTATAAACGGTGTGACCGAAGCCGTGCCTACAAAAACGAACCAGAAAATGAATTTTAGCCTGAGGGCACTCAGATTTTTTTTTGTAATCATATTCTCAGTGAATTAAGTCTTATACTCCAATAAATGAAAAAAGTCAATTTTTTAGATTCCAATTTTCCTTGAAAAATAACAATTAACAACCTATAATTATCTCGTAACAGTTAAGGTATGCAAAAAGGGATAATTTTTATACTTGAAGACAGCTTAAACGAATTCATGGACATCTTCGAAGTCCTGGCAAAAATAGCGTCCACACCCGTTCAAATTATGTCCTGCGATGACTTTATAAATTCAAACTGCATCAATGAGCTCCAGAAATCGGGCATTCTCAGAAGCATTATTATCATCGAGGAGACTTCTTTCAAATCAAACAGTAAAAGAATTTCCGACTACGTTAAATCGTCATACAAATTTACCTTTTCCAATTACATTTTGATAAACACAAGCAATTCAGGCGGGAAAGAAAAAAACCAGGGCCTGTACAGTGAAAATCATTTCAATCTCTGCAGCGGGCACGAGATTGATCTGCAGGCCAACAATCTGAACTTCTATGCGAACCTGCTCCTCAAGAATTCCACATTGACCGACAGGTTATCCAGTTATATTTCCGATTCTTTCAAGGTTGTCGTTTATTCGGAATTGATCAGCAAAAAAAATAAAGAAATTGAAATACTCAATAAAGAGCTGGAAAAGAAAAACAGAATCGACAACCTGACAAACATCTATAACCGAAGCGCCTTGTTCGATTTTCTGGAACAGGAACGCAAGCGGACCACGAGAGACTTATGGCGGCTTGAAAACAGCGTGCTCCCGAAAGAAGCGCAGAATATCACGAACAAAGACAGAAAATTCGACCATGAACCGATAGGCAGCATACTGGACCATTTCGGTACCTTCTCCATCCTCATGATTGACCTGGACCACTTCAAAACAATCAATGATACATACGGGCACCTGGCAGGGGATTCCGTACTGAAGGCGCTGGGAAAATTATTCCTTGATAAAGAAATATTAAGGGAGAACGATATTGCCGGCCGTTTCGGGGGCGAGGAATTCATCATCATCCTTCCCGAGACCAATTCCAATAACGCACTGGGACCGTCAATCCGGCTTGCCGAACGATTCAGCCAGATAAAATTCGAAGGTCCTGAAAATGCCGTCTTTTCGGTTACCCTTTCCATTGGAATATCCGAATTCCATTCCCAGGATAAAAAATGTGAAGATATCATTGCCCGGGCGGATAAAGCCCTTTATTACGCCAAGGAACACGGGCGAAACCAGATAGTTCTCTATGAAAAGGTGTTTTTATAACCGTTCTAATTTACTTTCAGGGGTTAAACCGATTCCGTTTTTTCTTTTTTCAACCGAGCGGAAGCTGATAACGTCCATTCTTTTGAGGGTAAGAAAAGTCTTCATATAATCCGCTTCAAGGTCCCCCGGGGCTGATATCGTGAAACGCCCGTCCCGGCCGCAGATATAATAACGCAGACGTCCGCTTTTCGATTCCATCAGGGACGAAACTACCCGGCAGCCGTCCTTGAAGGTGTTTATTCCCGTCTTTTCCCGCCTGCCCATAATAAAAAGGGTATACTTCAGGTTTTCCTTCCTGAATCGGGCCGCCCGGATAATGGCTTTGAGAAATCCCGGTAATTGACAGTATATTTCCGTGTAGCAGGCCCCGTTCTCCGGCTCAAGCGCAGGGCAGCCGCCCTGGAAGAAACACGGGTAATGAACGGTATACCCGTTTTCAAGCAGCCCGTCCCTTAACCTGAGCGTATCCCGGTTTGTACTTGTCAGGGCGGGTTCAAACAAAATCAGATAACCGTCCTTATTTAGATGCTTCATAACCTTGTTCAGGTATTCAATTCTGAGCCGGATTCTCGTTTCCGATTTAGACCACAATTCATTGAAAAAATGACCGGCTATTATCAAGTCAAACCGGCGATCGGGCAAAGGCCTGTTTTTGAGGGCATCATGATGCTGAAATACGCACGGCGCGCCGACCCGGCGGGCAAGTTCTTCGGCAAGCCAGATGGCCTTCCTGCTTTTTTCCAGGCCAAGTACATTCCGCACACCCTGGTTCCAGAGGGCAAGGCTGCAGGGGCCGGGGCCGGAACCCAGATCGAGGGCGTTCATTTTCTCCAGCCTGGACGAAAAATTTCCGAGCAGCCCGATCCCGTGCGAGGACTGAATAAAGGATATGGGGAAATAATACAATAAATACGCGGACAGCCATTCATCCTCATTCATGTACACTTCGCCGATCAATTCCCGGTTTTCCGTCAATCCCCCCGACAACTGCCTGACCCACCGAGCCACATTCAATAACTCGTTTTTCGTCAAACGGTCCGGTGGTAATTTTTTCTCAGGCAGTCCCATAGACGAACGATAGAGGGATAACAGTTCCGGTAACAGCTTTAAGAGTTTTGATAAAAATTTTTCCGGCATTGCATTACACGGTAATCAGGTTATAGTCGGTGGAACCCAGTCCAAGCTCATGACCGTATTTCAACTGGATCCGGGGATCCAGAGAGGGATACGCCTTCCTGGATATGTTTTTACCGTCCGCCCGGGCGGTCAGGTCAAGGGACGCCTGGTCGCAGGCAACAGGGTCGGTCGATGCGACAATACCGACATCAGGGGCGATAATGTCCTGTTTCGCATTCAAACAATCACAATCTTTGGTCATGTCGATGAGATAATTGAGGAAAAAACACTTTTCTCTCTTGTTCATCAATACACCCAGGGCATGTTCAACCATGCGTTTCTGCAAATCCATCGATCCGACGCCCCAATTATAGGTGACGGCGTCGTACCGGCAGACAGCCAGGCATTCGCCGCACCCGATGCATTTTTCGGTAAGAATAAAGGCATATTTTTTCCCATTGCCTTTTTCAACAATCACGTCCTCAGGACAGAATTGTATGCATTTCCTGCAAAAAGTGCATTTATCCTGATTAATGGCCGGTTTCATGGAGGAATGCTGCCTCAGTTTGCCCTTCCTGCTTGACAATCCCATACCAAGCGTTTTAATGGCCGCCCCCATACCCGACACCATATGGCCTTTCACGTGCGATACGGCTACAAGGGCGTCGGTGGTGACAATTTCCCTGGCAATGCTCACTTTATTGAATATCCTGCCGGGAATTTCCACATCCGTTTCCGAATCTCCAATAAGACCGTCAGCCATGATAAAGGAGGCACCGACAGCCTGCGGGGTAAATCCATGCGAGTAGGCCAGGTTGATGTGATCAACGGCGTTTGATCTGCTCCCCTTGTAGAGGGTGGAAGTTTCCGTGAGAAACGGCAGGGCGCCGGAACGTTTTATCCGCGATACGATTACCTTGATGATGTCCGCTTTTACATAGGTGTCATTTCCCTTTTCGCCGACATGAAGCTTGACCGCGATCGTGTCCTTTTTTTTCAGGATACTGTCAAACGAGGAAGCTTGAAGAATCTTTTTTGTGGCCTCCAGTCTTTCGGCCATGCTGCTTTTACCGGAAAGCCCGATAAAATAAACGTCGCTTTTTTTCACTGTATACCCCGCTTTCTTGCAATGGGATCAATATAATCGTAAATTGAAAAAAAATAAAGTGGATAGTTTATAAAAGGTTTGCTATTCTCAGGCGCTGTAATACTGAAGGAGCTTGATGAAATAATATATTTTCTTATAGATCTCAATCACCTGTTTTTTTATCCGGTTATCCGTAAACGTATCAATTTCCTTCCAATTAATAATAAGGTTATGCGGATTAGCCGAATAATCATCCAGGATCTGCTTCAAATTTTTACCCAGGCTGATAAGGTTCTGGGCGGATTCATACACGATGGATTTCGCTTCATCGTTGATTTCCTTGAGCATCTGCCGTATATCGCGGGCGTTTTTCGCGTCTTTTTCCACCCTCAGCAGCGCTTTCTTCAGGTTTATCCGGATGGGGCCGTCTTCAACAAGCCTTTCATCGAATTGAAGAAGCCTGTCGGTAATTTCCATCAGCTGGTTGAAGCAGTCCGAAAGCTTCTGGGAAAGAATGTTCGCCGTCCACTTACCGCGCACCAAAAGCAGGTCAACCACTTCACGGACATCCTTTTTATTATAATCGATCAAAAAGGCCTTTAAAAAATTCAAAGGGGTGACATAGATAAAACCGCCGATCATTTTTTTCTTGAACTGCTCATTGGCTTTTTCCGTATAATTTTTCATTCTTGACACGGAAGTTGTCCCGAAGATCTGCATGCAAAGGTCTTCTATATTTTTTGACCTTTTCTCCTGGCTCAGCTTCTGGATGATAAGGTCCGTCTGGGTTTTTAACTTGGAAAGGTAAGGCTCGACAATACGCGAATTGTAACTTATCGGACGCGGCTTATAATAGGGGTCTCCCTCAATATGCTTGATGATCAATTCAAGCGCCCGGTTTCTTTTTATCTCCTTGATACGGGAAATCAATTTCCTGAAACCGTTCCTGGAAACAATTTCCACGCTCCTGTAGTCCTTGAGGATGTCAAGCACGGAATCCCAGTTCACCTGCCTGTCCATGTTGTAGGTAATATCCAGGAAATCTTTCAATTCATCCACGATATATTCGCCATTAATGGCCTCGAAATTGGGCTTGTAGAAAAAATTTCCTTCAGGGAGGCTGGCATCGAATTTTTTAATGAGAAAGTAATAGTCAAAATGGACAAGACTCAGAAAATGCTGTAAAAAAACATAGATGCTGTCTATTAATTTGGTTTTTTCCGTATCATAGATGGCAAAATACGTGACAAGTTCATCCTTTAATTCCTGGGCCACCTTCTTGGGACTGGAGTATTGAACCCGTTCCCTGATCTCCTTTTCATTAAAACGGCTTTTAAGCTGAAATTGTTTATCATCCAGAAAGGATTCTATTGTTATCAGTTTTAAGGCACCGGAAGAATCCGCGTTCTGGACGAGGGTCTGCGCCGGCCCCAGGGTCTTGTAAAATTCATAAAACAATTTAGCGAGTCCCGGCAAGGCATATTGATTTTTCGGGGAATAGTACTTTGTGTGCATTTTCCGGAGGCTTTTACTGATATCTTTCAGCAGCCGTTTTCGTTCATAGGCGGGATTATTGCGGTTAAAAAAGAAATTGATGATCCTCTGGATCAGACTTTCCCTGTTCACGGTTTTCGTGGCGCCGCCGGGACTCTTTTGGTTTTCATTCTTCGAATCTATATTCATAAAAAGCCAATTCTTTTAGAAAAGTTATAAAAACTCCCCTTTAGTTATTATCTGTAAAAATCATAATATTTTTAAGTCTTTTTTTCAAATGGAAAGTCAATACCCGGATAAAATTGACGGCACCTGCAATATAAATCTTGTCATCCCGCCCATCATCTGATATACAGATTATATGGTGCATGGTGAAGAAATAACGGTTAAGACCAGGGGTTATTCAGATGTCAGGGATATTACCGGTGAAGTGAGAAAAGTGGTCGGGAAATCCGGAATAAAAAACGGAACAGCCTGTATATTTGTAATCGGTTCAACCGCTTCCATTTCGACAATAGAATTCGAGCCGGCGCTTGTTGAAGATGTAAGGGATGAACTCGAAAAACTCATGTCGAGCAGGACCCCCACGCGGCATTCGGCCACCTGGGGTGATGATAACGGTTTTTCCCATATTCGCGCCACCCTGATGGGACCGGGCATCACGGTTCCCGTATCCGCCGGTAATTTAGTGCTTGGCACATGGCAGCAGATCGTTGTTATAGATCATGACAACCGGGGCCGTTCCCGGAGGATTTTTATCCAGGTAATGGGTGAATCCTGATAAAAATCGGGATTTTTAGAGGTTGCCCAGGATAAAACCATAGTTTTTTAAGGTCCCCTTCAGATTTTCATCTTCAAATTCACTACATTGGTACTTTCAATGCTCTGTTTTATTTCCTCATTCACTTCAAGGAACTGGATCCCGTTTTCATAGCCCGGCTCGGTACTTTCCTCTACTTTTTTACTCCAGACAACACAGCCTTTCAGGCTGAACGGCTGAGGCTTCTCCGGAAAATGAAACCTGAGGAACAGGACCGTTGATTTTGGAAGCGGTTCGTTCGTGATCACGCAAATTCCGCCGGCGCTGATGTTTTTCGCCAGCGATTCTATTTGTTGACTATTCTCTATATTTTCAAATTCAACTTTAAAAAGACAATCCAGCCGTAAATATCTTCGTTTATCTTCAAAATCACCCATTTCCGCTCCCTTTCCCTGTTAATCGTTAAAAAAATCATCGGAATTATCATCAAAAAAGCCGTCATCCGGGGAAGAATCCATCGAAAAATCGTCCATGCCTTCCATGAATGCATCCAACGGCGTGCTCCCCTTGTTTCGTTTTGCATATAGTTTATGTACAAACAGGATCTTGGAGAGTTTAGCTTCAAAATTCGATTTATTCAAAGAATTAAAAAATTCTTTGGTAGAAAGGCCGGGCTTTATCTCTCCCACACCGAATCCCTGGTCATGGTATTTCTCAATTTTCTTTAACCTGTAATAAATTCGCTGCATCCAGAAAAGGCTTTTCTGGATTTTCATCAGGTGACTGATGACCCCTTTTTTCTCCTTCATCACATCGATATTGCTTCCTATTTTCCCCTCTTTATCTTCCTTCATCCATTTATCCAGTATTCCATTGGCGCTGGAAAGAGCGGTATAATTCTTCTCAAAATCGGCCGAATATTTTTCATATAATTTGTAGTACTTCTTTATCTGCGCCAGTGCGTCGTTTTTCAGAAGTCTTACCTTTTCATCCAGCCAGTTTTCACGGTATTCTTTCAATTTCGTAACAGCCACTTTTATTGTCTTGGGTGTTGTTCCGGCAGTAGATTCCACGGCCTGCCCAGGCTTGGCATGGAATTTTTTCCCCGTTTCCTTGTCCTTGCACTCTACATCGCCTTCACTGCAGGTGATAAGAACATCTCCCGTGGGAACGGTGGACACATCAAACGAGGTTCCGCGAACTCCCATCAAGGCCGAATCAGAGGTGACGGTTAAGTCCTGGCTTGAGGAAAGCTTTTGTACTTTTAAGCCGATGGAACCTGAAATCATATCTATATGGGTTGTATCCTTGCTGTTCAATTTATTCAAATCGATGGTAAAAAGAGTGTTTTCCTTGACCTCTATAATGGTCTTCGGCGTCAGGGCGGCCCTCAACTCCAGCTCAGCGGAGCTGGAATCCCCGGTTTTAACCATATCCCAATTTTCGACTCCCGTTCCTATGTCCGCATCAATCACGGAACCGTTCCGGGTAATCTCGACATCTCCTTGACAATACACCACTTCACCCGCTTCCCCGCTCTTTAATTCCCTCTTTGCTTCTTCCGTTGTCTTTGACTCAGCCGCGGTTGTATCCGACGATTCAACCGTTTTTTTACTCTCTTTTAGTTCGGTTTTTCCGGCTGTTTCCGTTTCCGTGGTTTTGTTATCCGCCGCAGCGGTTGTATCTTCCGTGGTTGAGGATGTTTCCTCTCCGGACGCCGTATCCTGTCCCTTGTCCTTCCCTTTATCCTGGCACCCGGTAAAAATAAAAAGAACACATATCATAAGTACAAATACGCTTAAATTTCTCATATACAGCTCCTTCTCCTTCGATTATCATTAAATTGCACTTCGAAAAACAAATTTCTGCAGCCGTTATCAGCTTTTGGAAGCACCTTCAGAAACAAATTTTAAAGTATTTTTTATAAAATTTCCACTACATGAAGAAAATTACATGAATTCTAAAAAAGTAATTTAAACAATATCAAAGCATACGGGAATATGCCAGTTAACTTTTATTTTCCGGTGAAATTTATTTATAGAAAATATCGGTAAAGGTGTATCCGGCGCCAACCTTGATGAAATTAGTGGGAAGCGTCTGACCGAAAACATAAGCACCTTCTACATAAAATCCGAAAAGGTTCAATTTCCCTCCTGCTTCAAATCCCGTAAGCGGCATTAATCCCTGAAGAGTGTAATAATATCCGCCAAAAACCTGAAAGAAAAAGCCTTTATTGCCGACCCTCAGGAAACCTCGTCCCAATACATCTATGGCCGTGTAACTGATATAGGTAAAAGTTTCCGTGACTCCCATTGCCCCGAAACCGCCTTCCGCACCGATACTGAAAATATTATTTATATTCACGTACAGATCGAGATTCCAGAAAATTCTGGAAGAGTAAAGGAATAATTGATTTACAAAAGGTCCGACAATGTTCGGATCAAAAATACAGCCGCTACCGCCAAGCCCCATATCCAGTCCAAAGGTCGCGCCTTCAGGGCGCTGCTGCCGGGACCTGTCCATTGCGATCAAATCCGAACCGTCAGGATTTTTCAACGTGGGCTCGGGAGGTAATTCATTCGTCTTTATTTCAGTCTCATCTTTCATGTTGAATTTCCTGGTGTCATCCGGATTGATGGCTACTTTTTCCTCCGTCTCCGTCGTCTTTTTATCCGGCAACGTGGTCTGCGCTATTTCCTCCGTCCCTTCCGTGTATGCGAGCTTATCGGCCTGGGCCTTCATTGTATCCGATATGGGTTCCGCCTTCAGCATGGGTTCATACATGTCTACAGTCTGGCCGGCCGCTATCTGGAGCTGGTTTCCCACGGGATTTCTGACAGTGACCAGACCATTTACCGCGAATATCTTTTCATTGACAGCGGGAGTGATCAGAATGCCGAAATCGGCATTGAAAAGGACATTGGTCGACATATAACCCAGGAACATGAACTGTTCATCGGCTGACCCGCTTGCACAATACGCCCGTAATTGCCCTGCGAATATTTTTATTTCATTGAGTTTGGCGCCTTTGACCCCATAGATCGAATTGATGGCGATAGTCGTGTTTTCTCCCATTTTAATGATCGAATTCTGCGCGACCAGTTTAAGCTCCAGAAAACAATTTTCACCCGTTTCTATCCTGCTTCCAACCGGCACCTCGTCACCTATTTTCAGTCTCGGAGGCTGTAAAAATTTTTTTTCCGGCGTGAATATGGTGATGCCCATTCCCGAATAATATTCCACCACAACGGACTGGCTGAACGCTTCAACGGCTGATAAAACAAGCATTATTGCGAGGAGTATTTTACAGGATCTTTTAAACATGGTTCCCTCTTTATTTAACGATAAATTTAACCTATATTCCTATTTATCGTAAGCAACCCTGAAAAATCTTAGGAATTTACTGCTCCCTGAAACTATACTTTTTCTTACAAATTGATTCTTCGAGTCGCTATATAAAATATAGAGCAAATTCGATGAAAATTCAAGAATTCCGGCCGGATGATGGCCCAAAGCCGGAAAACCAGGCTATCTATCCCCGGGAAATGGCAAAATATGACCAAATTCTCGGTTTTTAGAGTTTTCTATTATTTATTTTCTTCGATAAACCAATGTTTAGCCAAATTTACCAGGGTTATTGCTGCTTTTACCATGGACGAAATCGGTATCCATTCAAGTTTTGAATGAAAATTGAACCCTCCTGTAAACATATTCGGTGTAGGGATTCCCATTTCACTTAACCTGGCTCCGTCCGTTCCACCCCGAATGCTTTTACGTTCCGGTTCAATTCCCGTTTCACGGATTGCTTCCTCAAGGACGGTCAGTACTTTCCGCCGATTTTCAAGAAAATTCCGCATGTTGGAATATTGCTTTTTAATCTCTATGGCTGCTTTACCGCCATGGTACATCATCTCGATCGTTTTACACAGCTGTTTCAAAGTCTCGATGCGCCTCAGGCATTCGGATTCCTCAAAATCACGGACAAATACGGACACGCGCGCGCTTTCTATGTTACCGGACATTTCCAGTGGGCAGTAGTAGCCTTCCCTGCCCTCGGTAGCCTCGGGGCTCTCCGTACGGGGGAGCAATGTAATGAAATTCGCCGCCATGGACAATGCATTAACCAGCCTTCCTTTCGCCCTGCCCAGGTGAATGCTTTTGCCGTGGAAGGCTGCATCGGCGCGGTACGCCTCAAAACACTCCGACTCTACCGAACCTTCTTCACTCCCGTCTACCGTATAACAGATATTGGACTTTATCCTGTCAACCGGAAACAAGTCCATGCCGAAGCCGGTTTCCTCATCCGGTGTGAATATTATTTCCAGAACGGGACGGGGTATTTCAGGATTTTCCAGAAGGTACTCCACGGCAGTCATGATCTCCGCGATTCCGGCTTTATCGTCGGCCCCCAGCAGGGTTGTTCCATTGGAAGTGATGATCGTATCACCGACAAAATCCAGCAGGCGGGGATACTCTTCCGGGTCCAGCCGGTAACCCTCCTTGAGAATTATGGGACCGCCGTTATAAAACGAGTGAACCATCGGCTTGACGTTTTTACCCGTTACGCTCTCGCTCGTGTCCAGGTGAGCCATGAATCCTACCGTGAACTCCTGGTTGTCCTTTGCCGGGGGATTGCCTGGAATCCTGGCTATTATAAAACCGTGCTCGGTGATGGTCACATCGTCAACATTCAATTCCTTCAATTCAGCCATAAGAACCCCGGCCAGTTCCAGTTGACCTTTCGTGGAAGGACGGTCTTTTGAATGGCTGCTCGATGTCGTGTCAATCCCGGTATAGGTTAAAAACCTGTCCAGTAGTTTTTTCTCCAATCCCTTGAAGCCGTTCGAGTACTCCATAGATTCAAGCATAATGAAATCATCAAAAAAATCAAATTTTTTTTATTGACAGGCGTACTTCAATCACCAATACTTAAACAATGGATTATGAAAATTGTGAAAGTGATTTTTGGGCTGGCAATCATTCTTGTTTTCATATCCTGTGAGGATTGGTTCGAGCGGGATTTAAGACCGGAGGACAATCCGGATTTCAACGGAATCTGCGTAAAAAGCATCAGGATTAATGTTACCGGATACGGTACATCTTATCTGTTTCATGATTACAACTACTATCACTCAAGCAAGACGTACATTGACGGAACCAATACCCGGTCCATCGATGGTCTTCCAATTGACCAGATTGTTGTTGAATTTTATACAACTTCCGGTTCCCCGGGAACGGTAAATGTCTCTTACACCGCCCCCCTTGGAGCCATTCCCAATAATTATACACCCACAACATCAGGAGGAAGCGGGTACTACACCGCCACAATCACACCGTCATTCACCTACACCTTTTCGGGCGGCCTGTTATTAAACATTAAGGATAGCGGAAACAATGGAATATTCCAGGCAGAATGGTAAAGCAGCCTTAATCCTTCTCATCACGGTCATCTTCGTCTGGTTTGGCGGAACGGCATGGGCCCAGTACAACTACGGAAAAAACCCCAAATATCCCATTACCTTTTATGAGCTTAAAAACTGGATAGGCGACCCGAGGAATTCGATGAGGCTGTTCGAGGAAACCCTGGAAAAGGATATATTCGCGCTCCGCCTGGATTACCAGTACTGTTTTGATCCGTCCTATTTCATGATGGACTCGGGTGAGGTATACCAGGCAAACATCAGCCACATCACCTTTCAGGGCATGTTCTGGGGACCTATCTTCGCCTCCGCCATCTGGCTGCCGCCCGCCATCCTTATAGATATTCTGGCGGATGCCGAAGGGCAAATTGCGGCCATTCCCATCGCCATACTTATAGGATCCTTTGAAGCGTTAAAAGAACAGTCCAGGGAGAAAGTCCCGTTTTCAAGCATATTCAGAATCAATGTCCTGTTCACAACCGACCTGCTTTATCTGGACTTCAAGCGTTTCGATATCAATTACTTCGCCCAGCCCGAGGCAACTATTCTGGGGAGAACCTACAGCGGTCTCTGTTTCAAGGTCCTGGAATTGTTTTCCGTATTCGCGGGATTCTCCTTCATCCATTTTCCCCACCTGGAAGGATTTCAGGATTTCATAGGCGCGGACAAGGATTTCTCGACGCAGGGCGGTATCCTCGTTTATGCCGAGGACGGCAGTGTCCTGTTTGAGACAAGGGCCAAAATTTTTCTTTACAACAATCTCTTCAATTGCCTTACAATAGAAACCCTTCTCAATCTGGCGGAAAACGGTTTACTGGATATGTTCGGGGTGGGATTTTCCTTTAAAAACTTTTTTGATTTTTTCCTGGAGAAAGACCTGCTGGGGGCCATATCGCCATTACTTTTCAATGCCAACCTCTCCTACCTGGAATTTCTCAAGTACTATGAAATGCGTATTGACAACCATTTTTATCTGACGCCGAACTTCGCCTGCTTTTACAGGTGGGATTTCGGTGTACAGCCCTGGACCCCTTTGAATTACGCCAAACTGGGCCTGGATATTACCATCCCGGTAGTCGAAGAGGAAGATTTTTCGATAGACATCGCTTTAAGGGGATACGGTACGGCATTTCAACAGAATGATGTTTATAAGTTCGGTTACTATGCGGATATAGGTCTTGTTTTCGGGAAACTTGCCAGGCTTACATGCGGCATAGGGTACAACTCCGATGAAACGATGAATGACCTGAATTTTATGCAGGAAAATCTCATGCTTTTTGTCGGCCTGGAAATAGGCATGGAACAATCTCTAGCGGACGAGAATTTCATGCTCAACAGTATATTGGAGTCGGACTTTTGGGATTGACAATGAAGGGAACGTTGAGAAGAATATTGCTGATAGTATTACTGATCATAACTCTGTCACCTCTGGCCGGGGCAACCGAATTTTACGAGGTTATTGGAAGTCTTATCTCCGACCCGGAAGGCCTGATTATTACGGTCGGAATGGGTATGATCTCGTTTGAAACGATCGGTATGCTCCTGGACCAGTCCGTGGACGACGATGTCGAAGGCTATAGTGAATACATCCGTCCCAAAACCACAAGTCTTTACGGGTTCCGGCTCGGGCTTGAAATGGGAAATTCCTACGTGGATGTCCGTCTCTCGCCGTACATGGGAAACGAAAATGACTGCCTGTACATTGAAACTACGTCGGGAATCTGGTTTTTCAATGAGGCGGAGGACGATTTCCTGTTCAAGGCGGGCATATCGTTTTACGGGAACATGCTTTCCTTCACCCAGCCCCTGGTTAACTCGTACACCTCCGGTGATTCTCAGAATTTATTACAAATGGGAGGCGGACTCGGAATTGTGCACGTGGGAGTGAGCGTTAATCTGCTGCTGGGTTTCAGTATTGGAGGATTCACAATCTCTTTAGGAGGATTCGCCGAAATGGGCGCCATTTTGCCGTACGGCTTGATGCTGGATATCGGCGTTCTCGGTCCGAATGTCGAGTTTGCGTTTACCGACAATTTAATAATCTACGCTGATATGAAACCATGGAAATATACGGTTGAAATGACCCATTTTGAGGGTGGAATCCGGATTAAATTCTAGCCTGTTCTGAAAACAGTTCACACACAACAGGGAGGTATTGACAAGTGCCTTTCATCTATGCGATTATAATTGAAGGCAGATACGTAGGGGATTCTTAAGGCGTCTTTATGACAGTCTGATTGAAGGAGGATAAAAATATGGCAATTCATTTAAAGATACTTATTGAAATGAGAGAAGATGATCCGGTAAAAGTCCTTAAATTTTGTGAGGACAACAATGAAGATAAACTCGTTGATACTGAAAAGGCAATTAAAGAGGGGTTTACAACGGACCAGGATACCCTGAAAGAAATTTATAAATACCTTGAATATGGACAAATGTATGAAGCTATTGTCCGGTCACATAAATCGGAATTTTCAGATCTCAAATGACTCTGATCAATAATAATTAAAATCATATGCTCATAATCCCGGCAATAGACCTATTAGACGGGCACTGTGTCCGGCTTTTCCAGGGGAAATATGAAAAAGCCACGCAATATTCCCTGAACCCGGTTAAAGTAGCCCAATCGTATGCAGAGGCGAGGGCTCTCTGGATTCATCTCGTTGACCTGGACGGCGCCAGGGGACAGGGAAAAAACAATCGAAAGACAATCAGGGAAATCAGAAACAATGTAAACTGTCATATCGAAACAGGCGGGGGTATCCGCACGGAAAAAGATGTTGAAGAATTGCTGGAAATCGGAATCGACAGACTTATTTTAGGCACAATCCTGATAAAGGAACCCGAACGGGTGAAAAACTGGATTAAACAGTACGGCCATGTTTTTTCAGCCGGAATAGATGCTTTCAATGGACAGGTAAAGGTTTCCGGGTGGGAATCCGGCACGGGGATCAAGGATACCGACCTTGCCTTGAAAATGAAACCCATGGGATTATCCGGAATTATCTACACGAACATTTCCAAGGATGGAACCTTTTCCGGGCCGGATATCCTGAGAACCAATATTATGGCGGATACCGCCGGTCTCCCCGTCATTATATCCGGCGGCATCGGGAGCCGTGATGACATTGAAAATATAGCAAAAAACAAGGCGGGAAATGTCATAGGAACCATCGTAGGAAAAGCGATCTATGAAAACCGCGTGGATATAGGTGAACTCATCTCAGAGTACCAGGTTTCGAAAATTGACGCGGGAGTATGGTAAAAAATCGTTGCTTCACATCCTGATCCTCTAAATATTATAAATTTAATAATATTTATTCAATTAATGAGTCCCGGCTATTGAACGAAAAATCAGATTATGTTATTGTTAATATCTCAAAATTGCATTATTGGAAGACTTTCCAATAAATATAGGGAACCCAAGAACTATATATTTGCTCCGGGCAACCTCTAAAAACCCCGGTTTTTTAGAGGTTTTGATTCGGAAAGCCGCCATAAAAGGTGGTTTTTAGAGGTGCCTTATAATTGATCTTTTAAGTATTATTAGAGTTTACCGCGATCAACAACAGGTTATTTGTGAAGCTCACATTGTTTAACTCAGGATATAACCATACAATAGTTTTATTAAAGGAGTTTTTATGATCGGTTGTCATTTAGGAAGATTTTTTCAGGTTACGGTAGCCGGCGGTTCTTACCAGGACGGTTCATCGGCTACAATCCAGGGAGCACCGGCAGGTTTGGCCATCTTTGAAAATGAAATATACGCTGACCTGCTTTTAAGGAAACCGGGAGCGGATGAACTGTCGTCTCCCAGGAAAGAACCCGACCTGCCCATCATTTATTCCGGTATAAATGCGGCCGATACGGTTGAAAACGCCTTCAACAAGAATCTCACGAACGGAACCCCCATCTGCATCCTTATTCCCAACCTGGACAGGCATTTCATTCATATCAAGCAGTACCAGGATACGAACCGTACACCAAGGCCCGGGCACGCATCCTATGCTTCCTTTGCAAAATACGGTCCGTCCGACGATGCCATCGGTGCGGGATTTTTCTCAGGCCGTTACACGAATACCCTGGTAGCGGCGGGTTCGATCGCCAAAAAGATACTGAAAAAATGCGGCGTCGAAATTTTCGCTTATATCAAGGAAGCCGCCTCGGTTTCCTGCGGCGAAGTGGATTATGAAGTTGCCCGTAAAAGGAATGAGTCATTCAAAAAAATGAGGGCGGATTATGACCCGTTTTACCAGGAAATATACGTGAAGAAAAGAATTCATCCTGACATGCGTTTCCTGGAAAAAGCGCGAGTATTTGCCGAAATTGAAAAGGAAATCGACGCCATACGGGCAAAGACACCCGAGTTCAAGGCGAATGAAATTATCTCGAAATACGATGTTCACCCCGTCCTCAACTGCCCGGATATCCAGGCTGCCGAGGAAATGGTTCAGGCCGTGAATAAAATAACGGTAACAGGGGATTCAAGCGGCGGCATAGTGGAAGTCGTGGCTACAGGCATCCCTGCAGGGCTGGGAGAACCTGTTTTCGACAAGCTGGATGCCGAATTGGGCAGGATGCTGGGAATCGGCGCCGTAAAAGCGGTAGAAGTGGGAGCCGGCATGGGTGTCAAGGATATGACCGGCTACCAATGCAACGATAAGATCCATTCCGAAAACGGTGTGGTCAAATTCGATTCCAACAATGCCGGCGGTATTACGGGAGGTCTGGCAACTGGACAGAACATTGTTGTACGTCTGGCGGTAAAGCCGACCCCTACCATCGATAAAAAACAAAATACAATTGATAAATACACGCTGGAAAACAAGGAACTCGGTGCCATTACAAGACGCGACCCGACAATCGTGGCCAGAATCTGGCCGGTGGCCGAATGCTACACCGCCATGGTCCTGCTCGATCACCTGTATCTCCATTACGGCTACGAAAAAATGAAGGAACTGACCAGCAGATAAAAAAATCCATTCATTGCCGGCGGAATTAGGGTAGACGGATACTCTGAAATTGGGTATATCTACCGCAGGTGATAATGAAGAAAAAGTCTCTCGCAGAACGCCAAGATTGTACTATCGAAACCTGGATATATGTCAATGAAAAAAAATATTATGCCCTTATTTTTTTTGAATATAATTTTTTTATCATTATCTAAATGATAGCATATAAAAAGTTATGGACAAAAAAGATATTATATAAGACTTGAAACAGTCTTTGCGTGCTTTGCGATCTTTGCGAGAAATATTCTTCTCTTCTTCGGTTTTTGGGTTCTTATGTGGGACAGATTATTTTTGCAATGCCTTGTCTATTTCAGGCTTGTTGAATCCTATAATAATTTTCCCATTGATATCCACTACAGGGACACCCATTTGTCCTGATTTTCTGACCATTTCCTCGGCCTTTTCCCTGTTTTCACCCACATTGTAATCAGTAAAGGGCACACCCTTCTCCTTCAGATATTGTTTTACTTTATCGCAATAAGGGCAAGTTGTTGTGGAATAAATATAAACACTCATCCATGAGCCTCCCTGGTATTATTTTACGTTCGTACTGTGCTGACTTTCCTGATTATATTTTTTACTTAATAGTTCCGCCAGCTTTAAAAGCTGTTCTTCCGTTACTATTTTATAGTACCTTAAAACATTAATATCAACCTGGTCAAACGAAATAATTTCATTTTCCATGTTAACAATGAAATTTGCAAAATATACGGGGTAAACCACGTCCATGAATCTCTTGTCAGCTAAATTCACTTCATGATGCCATTTGATTGATGCGACTAACTGATCCGGGAAATTCCATTTTTCCGCGATCAAGGCGCCGATTTCAGCGTGATTCATACCCCCGGCAATATTTTCAAGCATATCGCTTGCTATACCCTTATCCGTGCCGAATTTCTGGATCTTGGTTAAAAGATTCGGATGGAGGGATGAAAAAATTATTTTTCCCAGATCATGCAGGATTCCGCCCACGAAAACATCGTCGATGATATCCATTTTCCTGAAATTTTTCGCAATGTTATAGGCGTAGACAGCAACCTTGTAGGAGTGATTCCACAACTGTTTCATTTCCTTGTACTTCTTGCCCAGGATCATCTGGGACCCGTAGGAGTACAGCAGGTTTCTCAAGCCTTTCATGCCCACCAGTTTAATCGCTTCCGATATATTCTCTACCTTCTTGGCAACCATATAAATGGGCGAATTGACGAGTTTCAGCAGTTCAGCGGTTAAAGAGGGGTCGGAACTTACCTGCCTGGATATTTCATTGATTTTTGATTCCGGATCGGAGATAAGCTTCTGAAGGTATATCAGGTTTTCAGGGAATTGCGGCAGGGACTTGACTTCACGTACAATTTCAGTGGAAAGCGCCTCCAGTTTCTTGACATTCACCTGGGCAAGGGGAATGGTGATGCGGGTAACGGTCTCCCCGTTCCTTACATCAATTTCGAAAATATCTTCTCCCAGACCAATCTGCTTAAGCATTTGAATCATGACAACAATGCCGAGTCCCGCCCCCTCGGAATCATCCAGCACGGCGGAAAAAGCCTCGGCTATGGTATCAAAGGCACGGGCACGGGCAATACGGTCAAAAACACGGATCTGCTCTTTCTTGGTCATTTCCACGTTATTGGCAATCGAGATGCGAAAGTGCTTTGAATTGGCGTGAAATATAATTTTTATATAATAACCGTACTCTTTTTGTTTCTCCAGGTAAAACTTGATATTGGAAAGAGTTTCCTTTTTGAATGTCTTCATCCCTTCGGTATAGTCCCCGGGATTGGTTATATCCAGGTTTTTCTCCTTAAAATATACTCTTTTTGTATTTGCTTTTTTTGCGTTTACGGCCAGTTCGCGGATACAATAGGATATGGCCGAGGAAATATCCTTTCGCCCCAGAAACTCAAGGAATTTTTCCAGGATTTTAACCATGTAAGTTTCGGTTTCATGGGGAAGCGTGTGTGATTTTATAACGAGGGGAACAGAACTGCGGATGGCACGTTTTATATCATCGCCCGATAATTTGGTACTCATTGTGTTACAATTTACAATATATGCATAAAAACCCCGCTGTCAAGCAGTATGAGTTTTTTGCGTTGTGCTCCTTTTGGCCATTTCCAGGGCTGCGCAGGAACCCCGGCTCTACCTGGACTAAATAAACGAAATTTAATACCATGGCAGGGAGGTTATGCGTGCTTGAGAAATTGCTCCGGCTGTTCACATTTTTCATTTTGACTATATTCATAAATGTGCCGGTTATATCGGAGCAAAAAATAAATACGTCCCCTCCCCTCAATATCTGGCCGATCGGAGACAGTTTGACCTATGGCTGGCCCGGAACAGACGGTTACAGATTGTACCTCTGGCAACTGCTCGGGCAGGTTGGAATTCGAATAAATTACATGGGGTCCAATAAAACCGGCTCGGATGGTCTGCCTGATAAAAACCATGAAGGTCATGGGGGATACACAACATACGACGTATTGGAAGAGCTGCCAAAATGGATCGGTGATACGGAACCGGATATCGTTCTCCTGCTCATTGGTACAAATGATGTCCTGAAAAAAATTCCCGCGGAAATAACAAAAGAAAACATAAGGCGTATCGTAGAAAAAATACGCGCGCATTATCCCCGGGCAAAAATTTTTCTTTCATCCATCCCGCCCATAAATATCTGGGGTAATATAATGGACCGGGTAATTCACCTGAATGTGGAGATCAAAACACTTGCCACATCCGATCCCGACTTTGAAAAAACCATTTTTTTCACGGACGTGTATTCATCCATCATGTTCGGCGACCTCTACCACGACGGTCTTCATATCGAGCCCTCCGGACAAGGTTACAGGAAAATCGCGGAAAATTATTTCAACGGGATAATCAGCCTGTTTTATAACGGCGAAACATCTCGAGACGAGCCGTAATCACGAACCGGGATCCCGGAACTGTGGATGGTCCAATACCGATTGCACGGCTTCGCACCCTTCCTTTTTTAAAAAATCACTGTGCGCGCTTGAGGTTTTAAAGCGCTCCAGCCAGGCCTTATCCAGAAGCGGAAAACCGCTGGAAATATCCAAAGGGAAAAAGGCGGCGGTGGTTTGACTTTGCAACCCGGTACTCGAACCCCTGCTCACATGAAAACCGGCCGCGAGCAAAGCAGCTCTTGCCAGTACGGATGAAGAATAGGTGAAAAGTTTTACGGGATGCCCTCCGCACCTGTCCAGTATTTTCCTGAAAGCCCGGACACTCCACATCCCCGGATTTATGAAGAATGAAAAAGGATCATAATAAATACAGTCCGGTACAGGAGCGTTCGCCATGGTCGTTAAAAAATCGCCTTTCAAAAGCATCCAGCGGCACATGCCGTCGGAGGATAACCATATGCCGTTTCTTAAAAATTCCCGCGGGGCATTGGACCGTATATAAGGAAAAAGACCCGGGTTTCTTAACACGAGCCGGAAGGAATCCAGATCTTTCTCAAAACTTATAATGTTTAATTTTATTAACCGTCTTCCCTCCTGCCTGAGATTTTCATATTCCAGCAAGGCAGCCATGGCATTGGCTCCGCCGCCAAGGCCCACATCCCAGAGAAAATATTCCGGGTTCCTGTCCCCGGTAATATCACTCCGCAAAGAGGACTGTTCAACATAAAGGGCCTTCGCTTCTGTAAACGGGTCCAATACCGAATGCATGATCTCACCCGAGGTAATATCCCGGATACTGTGAATCCCGCCATCCTGGCCGACGACCTCATAGGATCCCAGTCTGCTCCTGTTTTTTCTTCTCTTTCTTCTTGGCGGGGTTGCCGGATTTTCCTTATCACCTTCTGCAAGTTTTTCCCTCTGGTCCTCGTAAAAGGACCGGAAACCGCCTTCCATGATCCTCCTCCTCACTTGAGCCATCAGGTCCCTGTAGAAAGTCAGGTTATGCAGGCCGATTAAATTACCCCCGAAATATTCCCCTGTCTTCACCAGGTGGTGAAGGTAGGATCGTGAAAAATGGCTGCAGGCCGGGCAGGAACAGTCCTCATCAATGGGTTTGTCCGAAAATTTGTAGACGCCGCGGCGCAGGGCGACAACGCCGTTCGATGTGAAAGCTACCCCCTGCTGGGCGAAAGCCGTCGGGATAATGCAGTCGAACATGTCAATGCCGTCATGCACCGCCTCCAGAAGGTCGAGTGGAGTTCCCACACCCATCAGGTACCGCGGCTTGTTTTCCGGAAGCAGGGCCGCCGTCAGGGCCGTCATTTCTTTTCTTTCATCGTCCGATTCGCCGACGGCCAGGCCGCCTATCGCGTATCCGTCAAAGGGGAGGGATGTTATTTGTTTTGCGCTTGTCCGCCTCAGCCGCGGGAAACAGCCGCCCTGAACGATGCCGAAAAGCGCCCGCCATGAATCACCTCGCGCCAGAAGACTTTGCTCAGCCCAGGCGGCGGTTGTCTCAACAGCTTCTTTGCAGGCGGTTTCATCCGATTTTGAGGGCAGGCAGACATCCATCGCCATCATGATATCGCTGCCGATAGCGCGCTGCGCCCTGATACTCGTTTCCGGGTCCAGCAGGATGGTCTTCCCGTCCACATAACTTTTAAAATACACCCCCTTTTCCGATAACCGGACCGAAGGGGACAATGAGAAAACCTGGTACCCCCCTGAATCGGTGAGTATCGAATTTTTCCATTGCATGAATGGGTGGATTCCCCCGCATTTACGGAATACATCCAGGCCGGGTCTCAAAAAAAGATGGTATGTGTTGGCCAAAAGCACGGGAATCCCGAGTTCCTGGACATCGGGCGTTCTCTGGGTCCTGAGGGCGGCAAACGTGGCCACAGGCATGAAAACGGGCGTCAGTACTTCATTATGGGCCGTGGTGAACGCGCAGGCCCTTGCATGGGACTTTTCATCAATACCGTCAATACGGAACGGGAGGCGGTCCTGCGTCGTTTCAAGCTTCAGTTTATCGGACATTACGGATGCGAAGTATGATAACCCAAGTATCAGAAATGGACAAGTATCTTGGTTTTTTGAGCTATACCTTTTTAGGCCATTTGTCGGGCGGAACAGGAATCCCGGCTCTACTTCGCTTGCCTCCGCACAGAACCCGGATCGCAGTAGCGATCTCAAGCTCAGATGCCGCCGTGCTTCCTGTTCCGCCCTCAAAGCATAACAGGTACAACGCAAAAACGCTATTAGAATGGACAAGCTTACAGAAAATGGAGTCACCTCACCTGTATTGTTTTCTTGATTTCTAATATTTTTTAAAGTAAACAGCAAATTTCGCATTCTCTCTTTTGTAACTAGGGACGGTAGGAAATACTCATATTTATAGACGAAACACCGGAAGTATTATAAAGTCAATGGAAAATATAACCGGAGGAACGGGTATGCCTTTTTTTGACATGGGCCTCAGCGAGCTGGAGAAATACAAACCTTCCCTGACGGCACCGAAAAATTTTGACGCGTTCTGGGAGGCCACCTTGAAGGAATCCCTCGCCCATCCCCTTGATGCCAGGATAGAACCTGCGGATTTCGGCCTGGAGATCATCGAGGCGTTTGACGTTACTTTTAACGGATACAGGGGACAACAGATTAAAGCCTGGCTTCTTCTTCCCCGAGAGAGAAAAGGTAAACTGCCCTGCATCGTGGAATACATTGGTTACGGGGGAGGCCGCGATTTCCCCACGAACTGGCTGCTCTGGTCCTCCTGCGGTTTTGCCCACCTGGTCATGGATACCCGCGGCCAGGGTTCCGATTTTCTGAAGGGGGACACCCCGGATATCGAGGATGAACCGGGCAACCCCCAGCATCCCGGTTTCATGACCAGGGGAATATTACACCCCGAAACGTACTATTACAGGCGTGTCTTCACCGATGCCGTCCGTGCCGTTGAGGTGGCCCGTGCCCATCCCGGTATTGACCCCTCCAGGATTGCCGTAACGGGAGCAAGCCAGGGGGGAGGTATTGCATTGGCCGTGAGTGCCCTGGTAAAACACGTCGCTTTCGTCATGCCCGATGTCCCGTTTCTCTGCCACTTTAAACGGGCAACGGAGCTGGTTGAAACAAATCCGTACGGTGAAATCGTCAGGTATTGCAAGGTGCACAGGGATAAAACGGGGCAGGTCTTTGAAACACTCGCCTATTTTGACGGCATGAATTTTGCCGCCCGCGCCGTGTGTCCCGCCTTTTTTTCGGTAGCCCTCATGGATGATACCTGCCCGCCCTCCACTGTCTTTGCCGCTTATAACCACTTTGCCGGTAAAAAGGAGATTAAAATATACGAGTATAACAAGCATGAAGGCGGGTCCACGTTCCAGGATATCGAGAAGGTCAGGTACGCCAGACAGGCAATGGGGTTGGGAGAGAAAAAATAACAAGTTAGTTACAACAACAATACTGGATAGTATGTTACATCGTTACCATAATTACAGTCATTCATAATAATAAATAAATTATAATTTAACCTTCACTATAGTACCTATTCCGTATTGTCCAATTATAAAGGTTTCGCATTTTTGCAAAAAATTTTCTCTCGCTATGATAATCCAACTATTCGAAGTACTCATCTTTTTCGGTGCTGTCGGCGATTCCTTTTCCCGGCAACGAAACCCACAAAGAATTACTCATAATTCTGACTCCTTGGTTCTGAGTTCTACTCCCCCCCCTTCGCCTTCGTCTCCTTTTCTAAAAAAACCCACTTATTTACGGAAAGTCCAGTTCATTGCCACGGATGGCCGCGGTGGAAGGGCGGATGCCTACGTTCCGGCCTGCCCTCACGGATTTTTAGAAAATTAATATAAAACTTTTATTTGCTGGATAATTGGTTATGTGTGGATACTTTATATCCCTACGTGTGCTTTTAAGGAGCAATGTGTATAGAGTTAGGTGTGGCTGGTTTAAGTTTGGAAAGACAGAAGGTGTATCCAATTTCATACAAAGGGAAACCCGTAGGTAAATATATCGCGGACCTTGTGGTGGAAAATACGGTTATCCTTGAGCTCAAAGCCGTAGCAAATATCATAGCCATACATGAAGCCGAGTTGCTCAACTACCTCAAACTCTCCCGTCTCCCCGTGGGCTGCCTGTTCAACTTCAACTGTATCCGCCTGGAATGGAGGCGGAATGTAAACACAAAAGGGTGCCCTTAAACGCCCTTTTTTTGCAGGATCAAACGGTCGTATTTACAAGATTTTGTCAGCGCTGACAAAATCTTGTGGATAACTTATATGTTATTTAACAACTAATATAATATTAAACCATCACCTTACTTATTAAGTGTCCCTGCACCCTCAATTGCACATTCATAGATAATTCAATTTCAAATTTACTATGACCTGAAAGAAGCTATTAAGATCCCCGATTTTTATTCCATCTAAATATTTGTTTTGTGTGATCCTTGTTAAAGGTATTACTTTTTTTATTTTCTAGCTAAAACCAATCATTCGTTTGTTACCATTGAGGTAAACACCTGTCTATCCAATTTCTAATTCATTTTTTAATCTATTGATAGCTGAATTTGTTCTTATTCATTTAATATGGAGAAAATCATAATTCACATTATACTATAAAATAAAAAAATATTTATAAAAAAATCATGGTATACCTGGCGGGGCTTCATCCGGATCGAACGTGTTAGCCGTATTGTCCAGATAGACGGCCAATCCGTCGAGATCCGATTTTTGCACAGTCAGTTCCGGCAATTCCGATGCAGAATAAAAACCGGACGGGACAACGGGGCCGAACGAGTCATAGGTTGAAGCTGTGAGGTAAACAGGATTGATGACGTTCATCACGTAATTAAGATTCTCCAGATCTTCATTATCTGGATAAAGCCCGTAGGCGATAGTGAGATTTGTTTTGATGGAACCGGTTAACGGTGTCGGTGTAGTATTTTCGTACGGTCTTGAGGCTGTGAATCCGAGACCATCCAATATCACCCAGCCTGTTGTCCCTCCAATGGCTCCGTCAGCCCTTAATAAATCAGCAACGTATTCCGTTACAACCCCTCCGATGATGCTTTCATTATCACCAAAGATATTATCGGGGGTAGCCCCAGCTGCTGCGTATGCAGTATCAAGCGGTAAAGCCAGACTCATGGTAGCCTGGCTCGAATTTCCCTTGGCCTTATACATGTAATACCTGTATTCATATTCCCCCAGATAATTTAATAGGTCTATACCCGGAACCGAAGTGGCGCCTTTAAGCTCTACGATACCGTCTGCATCCTTTGTGGCCTCGAAAATACACTCCTGGTAATCGGACGAATCACTTATCGGCGGCTGGGAAGGATCCAGCAGATTATGTTGGAATCCAGCCACGGAAATCTTCATCCATCTCTTATTGCTCAAATCCTGTTTAGCCGAGTCGAATTGAATAACGACCCATCTGGCGTTCTTGTTATAATCTGTCCAGGGGGTGGAATTGGCCGGATCAGAATCGGCGCAAACATAAATGGTTCCCCTGACGGTAATCACGTTATCAACTTTTGTATAATGGGTCAAATCGAGCACAATATATTTTTCATACGAATCAACCCCCTGGTTCTTCCACCATTCAAGAGTGTAGGCATCCCCGCCATTGACCGTCCACCGTGCCTTGTCTCCCGCAAACGATCCGTCGGTGACAACCCCTTCCCAGTTCGAACCATAGGTAAACACTCCGGAGGCTTCCAGGGACAAAATCAACAACTTTACCGAATCAGCCCATGCATTGGCTACATATATCTGTGTGCGGGCATAGTCAAAAAATTCATTAACGAGACTCCGCGTCTCTGCTGTTATCGCTTTTGTTCCCTTCATGGACGTACCGGTTATGCTCGGCGGAATCCCGAAAATAGCTTCTCCCGCTATGGTTGGTGCGGCGGGAGAGGGCGGCTCGCAGGAAAAAAAGAATAAAACCACAGATAAAACGGCTGTAAATATGATAATAGACAAGCATTTTCTCATGAAAAGACCTCCTCGATATTGGTAAAAACTTTTATCCATTTCAAAATATAAGGCCTTTTTCCATGGAATTCCACTTTAATTGGTTCAAAATCAGATGTGATTATAAGGATCTCCAATAACCCTTAAAAAAACAGGGTTTTGAGGTGCCCTTGCGTTATTTCCCGCGCTGATCGAGAGGAACGTAGATCATTTTCCCAGACACATTTTTATAAGCCGGCCTGATAATTTTTCCGCCGCTGACGATTTCCTCAATCCTGTGTGCGGACCATCCGGCAATGCGTGCGATGGCAAAAAGAGGGGTATACAGGTCTACGGGAATATCCAGCATCCTGTAGACAAGTCCGGAATAAAAATCCACGTTCGAGCAAATGGGCTTTTCCGTTTTTTTAAATTTGGAATATATTTCAGGTACGAGTGATTCAAACGTATCATAGAGCTGGTAATCGGACAGCATACCTTTCTGTTCCGCCAGCTGCCGGGCCTTATCCTTGAGCAGGGTACAGCGCGGGTCTGACCGGGTATAAACGGCATGACCGAATCCGTAAATAAGCCCCATTCCGTCATAGGCTTCTTTTTCCAAAAGTTTTTGTATGTAATCGGCAATCCTGTCCTTGTCAGCCGGATTACGAACTGCCCGGCCGACGTCTTCCATCATCTTCATGACCTTGATATTGGCCCCGCCGTGTTTCGGTCCCTTCAGGGAGCCCACACCGGCCGCCATGGCCGAATACGTATCCGTATCGCTCGATGAAACCACGTGAATGGTGAACGTGGAATTATTCCCCCCGCCGTGCTCGGCATGCAGGATGAGGCAGAGGTCCAGGACCTCCGCTTCCATGACCGTATATGCCGAATCAGGGCGGATCAGGTGCAGAAAATTTTCAGCCGTCGAGAGGTTGGGAATGGGATTGTGGATATGGAGGCTCTTTCCATTAAAATTATGCTCCTTGGTCTGGAACACATACGCCACCAAAACGGGGAAACGGGCAATGAGCTCGATGCATTGCCTCAGTGTGTTCTGTACATCGGTATCGTCCGGTGTTTTATCATACGAATAGGAAGCCAGGATACTTCGGGCCAGGCCGTTCATGATATCATCAGTAGGGGACTTGAAAATCATATTCTCCATAAACCCCTTGGGAAGATACCTGTTATCGCCTATAAGCATGGAAAACTGGTCAAGCGTCTCCCTGTCCGGCAATTCACCGAAAAGAAGAAGATAACAGACTTCCTCATAACCGAAACGCTTTTCAGTCCAGTATCCCTGGACAAGTTCCTCCACATCGATTCCACGGTAATGGAGCTTGCCGGGTACGGGTACTTTTTCGTTTTCATCAATAATATAGCCGTGGACATCACCGATTTCCGTCAGTCCTACAAGAACACCGGTCCCGTCGGAATTCCTTAATCCCCTTTTAACGTTATAGTAGCTGTACAGATCTTGCTGGATATTGTTGTTATTTTTGGCGATGGACGCCAATTGCTTTAAAAGTGCATTATTTACAGAATTATCTTTCATACCTTCTTCCTTAAAAATGGACAGGATATTATTTTCAGGCTAAGACGATTCAGGATTGTCAAAAATACCACACCTTCTGATGAGAAGGCCATCATAAAGATCAAATAAAACTTGCTGCGGACTGGACTTGAACCAGCATGAGATCGCTCTCACTTGCCCCTCAAACAAGCGTGTCTACCAAATTCCACCACCGCAGCAGTTTCAAAACGAAAGTATATCAAAAGAGTTTTTTTGTCAAGAAATCAGATGAGTATTCGCAGGCAGTTATCGGAAATTTCTCCCCTGATACCGCATGCCTTGCACAATTATTAACCGGTATCCCGGATTTCAGCTTGCCATGGCCGGCTTGCATTAAGACACTAAAACCGTTAACTTATTCGATATGGGAGACCGAAATGAAAAGAAAACCTGACCATTATTCATTGATGGCCAGGGACGAGGGGTACCAGGCCCGCAGCATATTTAAATTGAAGGAAATTCAGGAAAAATACAAGGTCATCAAACCATTTGACCGGGTTCTCGATGTAGGCGCCTCTCCCGGAAGCTGGAGCAAGTATGTGCTGGAGCTCTATAAAGGAAAAAATGAGGTTGTCGGCGTAGACCTCAATGAGGTCAAAATGGACAGTAAATACAACGATAAATATACATTTATCCAGGGAGACGTTTTTGATGAGGAAACACAGGCAAATCTTGAGACCCGCTCCCCTTTCCAGGTGATATTGAGTGATGCGGCGCCTTCCACGAGCGGCGACGTGGGAACGGATTCGTACAGGTCCTATGAAATCTGCCTGCAGGTAATACAATTGGCCAAAAAATTCCTTAAAAAAAACGGAAACCTGGTCATAAAAATTTTCCAGGGAAGTGATGCCATTGAAATTCTGAAGGAAATGCGGCAACTTTTCGATCAGGCAAAGGGATTCAAACCAAAAGCATCAAAAAACGCCTCCAAGGAGACGTATTACCTTGGGTTCCGTTATAAAAACAGTTAGTGCGAATTAAGTGAGGATTATGCAGAAAATACTTTGTTCCGTTGCCGGATTGGGCAGAATTGCCTCTTTACTCGAAGACGACAGGCTTCGGGAGAAACCGGCCACCCATACCGGTGCCATCATGAGAAACAGGGAATGCTCCCTGTTGTCCGGCTGCGACCCTGACCCGGAACGCCGTGACCATTATGCTAAAAAATGGAACTGCCGGCTCGTATTTCCGGATATCGAGACATTACTGGCCTGTCAAACACCCGATATTCTTTGTATTGCCACGCCACCGGACAGCCATAAAACCATTCTGGAAAAGGCTGTCCAGCACGGGGTCCCTGTCATCATTTGTGAAAAACCCCTGGCATTGAATGTCACGGAAGCGAGGGAAATGGTGGAAACGGCCGGACAGGGCAAGTCCGTTTTGATCGTTAATCACGAACGACGGTATTCAATGGATTACACGCTTGTAAATAAGCTTATCAGGGAAAAAACCTACGGGACTCTCTCCTGTATAACGGGAAAGCTGTTTATGGGGAGAAATAAAAGAGTAAAAGACATGCTCTTTGACGACGCGACCCACATGATTGATATAATACGGTTTCTCACGGATGAAGAACTCAGCCTAGTTCAGGTATCCGGAGATCTCAATAAAAAGGCGGGCTCCGCCATGATACTGTTAAAGTCAGGGGACGCGGACGTATTGATTAATGCCGCCTGTAACCGGGATTACCTTGAATTTCAACTCGATCTTGATTTCACCCATGGAAGGATAGTGGTTGGAAACGGGATTTATGAGGAATATGGAAGCGTACAAAGTCCTTACTACGAGGAAATAAACTCACTCAAAAAAATCAGATCCATTAAATTCAAAAAAACGGGTTATTTTTCCGGGATGCTGGAAGATGCGGTCAAGGTATTTAAAAACCAACAGGAAAAACCCGTATCGAGCGGTATGGACGGACTCAAGGCAGTGGAGCTGTTGCAGTCAATCGTCTCGGCATAAAAAACAAGTCAGAAATTCACCCTGGCTGTTTCAACCATATACCGGACATTTACCCCGTTTGAATCTTCTTCCGCTTTTTCAATCACGAAAACAAACGATTTGGAATCCGGCGCCAGGATAATCTCCTTTATCCTGTAATTTCTTACTCCCTGGCGTTTATAAAGCGGACGGCCTAACTGTACCTGATGGGTAGAACCCGCTGAATTCTGGATAGTCATCTCAATGTAAAAAGACGATTGAACAGCCTTCCCCGTTCCCCAGGAAGACTGAATCAAGGAGATCATGTACCGTTTTTTTGTAACAAAATCCCTGAAATCAAGCTGGTCTTTCGGTACTTCGCCATCCACCAGGAAATACAGAATCCGGCCGGTAGACAGAAGATCGATACCATAAGAGGAAACAAGCCTCCGATTCTCCATGAAAATATCGAATATTCCTCCCAGGCCGTCATTCCCCGCTTCAATTTCATTGGGATATTGCCTTAAAATCCTCCCGTCAGGAACGAAAGAATTTGAGGGGACATTAACGGCATATAATTCCGCGTAAGCCAGTGATGTTTTTTCATTCACCCCGTAATAACCAAAAAGAAAGTACCGGGAATCTCTTGAAAACCCCAGATTGACAAAATGAGCCACATCTCCCGGGAAAATCATTACGGGTATTGAAATGAGTATAAGTATGACGGCTAGTTTCAGTCTCATATTTTCCTCTACATAAAATATCGTACTATTTTCAAAAAACTGTAACTTTTTGCCGGTAATTTTTTTTATTTATGCGGTCGGAATTCAGGGTATTATATGGTAATTATTCAGCTATATGTGTAATAATAAGACATATGGCGCATAAGGATTTGATTTTCAGGGTACAAGTGAATAAATCAAAGGGGAATTCATTTCCTAATGCGATATAAAATTGAAGCGTGATGCGTGATTATAAGCATAAAAAATGACCTGAAAAGCAACTATTAATGAAAAAAATTTTGAATTGATATATAATGATATTTAAAATATTATGCTGATAAGTGTACGTAATAACCTGTTGCTTGTATTTATAATAATATCCCTTCTTTTTTTCATAGGTCTCTGCGCAATGGTTTATTACATCGGCTTCATCTCGGAGATGAATGCCAAGGAAATGGGATTCACCCAATCCAATTTCTTCTGGTTTGCTTATAACATGGATATCAAGGCGGATGATTTTCAATTTATCTCAAATATCGCCGGCATTTTTATTCTTATTTCATTAAGTATTATTTGCGGATTTCTTTCACGAAATCTTTTTAAAAAGACAATATCTCCCGAAATTTTTTTCTTTTCGGCCTTCCTTTTGTCCTTTTCCTTTGAATCATTCAGATTACTAAACGTACTTTTCAAATATATAAATGCACCGATCTATTATTCCATGGTTACCTCGAGGATAGTCTACTTCGGAAGAATACTGGGGCTTTTATCACTCTTGTTTACCAGCCTGTACGCAGCGGATATAAAATACCAGAGATACGAAACCCTGCTCGGTCTCTCCGCCATCATCGCCCTGACTCTCTCCTATTCCATTCCCATTGATTCAACCGTTTTTCTCACTAATTTCCTGTATAAACTGGGTGATGAATCGGGGATTTTCTTTATTTTTCTCATAGTGTATATAATAATCATAATCAATTTTGTCGGGGCTACCTTGAACAAAGATTCAAAATTTCTCGCCGCAATTCCCTACCTTCTCCTTGTAATTTCAGGCAGGGAACTGATCAATTTTCTCATATCACCGGTCCCGGTTGTTTTGAGCGGCTTGTTGATACTCATCGGTACTTTGGGGTTTTACAGGCAAATAGATAAAATTTATTTTTAAACTCAGCCATTATAAAACCTTTGCCAGCCGTTCAATCCCTTCCGATAAACGATCTTCTTTATAATAGGAAAAACTTAAACGGATAAAATTATGAAGTGCGCCCGTTTCTGAAAAAAGATAACCCGGTTTGAATTTGATTCCATTAGCTTCACACTTGCACAGCAAATCCCGGGCATCCCTTTCCTCCGGCATCCTTATCCATACAAAAAATCCGCCTGAAGGCTCCGCATATTCAAAATCGGAAGGCAGACAAGTCTTAAGGGCAGCAAGCATTCTTTCTGCCCTTTTCCTGTATGTTTCTTTCAATGACGCAAGATGTGTGTCCTGTGAACCGTTTTTCATGAAAGCTCCAACTATCCTCCCGGTAAACGGATTCAATCCGCCGCCGCTTTTCACAAAGCCCGTTCCGGCGATTTTTTTTATCAAATCAGGGGTTGAGTGAATCCATCCCAAACGTAACCCGGGTGCCAGGATCTTTGAAAACGACCCCAATGAGAGAATTTTATTTCCCATACCCCGTATTGCGAGTGAAACGGGGAACTGCGGAGAAAAATTCAAGAATTGGTACGCTTCATCACTGACTATCAATGCATCGTGTTTACGGCAGAGAGAAAACAGTTGATCCATACGGTTCCCGGAAAGGGAAACGGATGAGGGATTGTGGAAAAAAGGAATGGTGTAAATAAAGGAAGGTTTTACCTCCTTTAATATATGTTCAAGCTTTTCCACAACCATTCCCTCACGATCTACAGGGACGGAAACTATATTGAGGTGATGATTTTTAAAAATTTCGTAGACATAAAAGTATGTCGGCTCTTCGATGATAACCGTATCACCCGGACGGCTTACGCAGGTGCATACCAGATCAAGACCCAGTGATATTCCATTGGTTATGAAAAGCGATTCCGGAGCAATAAAAGCTCTGTTTTTCTCACTCAACCATCCGGAGAGCATGTGGCGAAAATATCCCCCGCCCTCATCCGGACCATATTGAAGAAAGGTGGGGTCCTTTGCCTGGAAAATTTTATCTGCACTTGCCTTTAACATATCCATTGGCAGGAGTGAAAGGGAAGGATGCCCCAATCCCAGATCGATTACATTTTCTGGTACTTCTACCTGTGTTTTTTCCATAACCAGGGGATTTTACCGCTTTTCCAGGAAAAAAGAAAGTGTATTTGTTATTGGCAGACAATGTATCAAAGAAAATGATATAACAAGAAGAAAGAAAAAATACCCGTACCTACAGGAAGGATAATATTGTCCATATCGCCGGTAGGCATGGATTCTATCAAAGCGGCGACCATTGCAATGGGGAGGGAAAGCAATGGGTCCTGGGTAATTTTGAAAGTACATAAAAATACGACGATAAAGCAGGCGAGTGTCCCTGCCAATGATTTATTCTTTGAAAAAGGCAGTTTCAGGCTAGGGATACCTTTACCGAAAATACTCGCCGCACTGTCCCCGAAGGCAAGGGCACAGATGGCAATTGTAGCCACCGGATTGGGAAATAACAGCAGGCTTAAAACAGCACCTATTCCAAGAGTTACGGGGCCATAGACGAACCGGGTTTTATCCTTGTCCCGGGAAACCAGCTCGGTGATTTCAGTGATGTATGAAAGAGAATACCCTTTAATACGCGCATGTTCTACAATGGCATAAAAAAGAGTACCCGCCATGAGAATAAACAGGGTTATATAGATATTCATGGCCGCGAATATAGGCGCCAGAACGATTAAACAATGAATGGATTTCCTGACGATTTCCTTGAATGCAGGGTTGGTACTGGCTACATTACTCTTTCTCAGCTTTGTTAAAATATTAATAAACAATTTATCCATAGGTTCCTAATATAATTTATGCAAAAATCATACCAAAATGCAATAAAAATTTAAAGAAATAACTTCTTTTAAAACAAAGAATTACACGCTTATTTTAAAAACGGCAACTACATAATCGTAGTTTTTATCTTTTTCTATACGTATTAATTCACATTTCACCACACTTATCGTATGTTTAGACATGAATCTTCAGACATTATTTTACCATGGCATTTCTCAATTGTCAATTCAGATGATCGGCCCAGCCTATTGCCCCATGGAACAAATGAAAGTATAATCTGCATAAAAAATTCGCATATTTTATTTTGAAAGGAAAATCAAATGGAAGACATTAAAAAGCTGCTGCCCCACAGGGAACCGTTTTTGTTCGTTGACAGAATTGAAAAAGCGGATGAACAGGAAGTTATTGGATACAAGACATTCAAAGAAACCGAATTCTTTTTTGCCGGCCACTTCCCGTCCTACCCGGTAGTACCGGGAGTTATCCTGGTCGAAACCATGGCGCAAACCGGCGGTGCCGGAATCAAATCATTGAATCCATCGGGAGATGCGCTGTTTTTCCTGGCAACTGTCGATAAAGCCAAATTTAAAAGACAGGTAAGACCCGGTGATGAAGTAAAACTCGTCATCACCAATCTCAGGGTCAGCACCAAAATGATCAAGCAGGCCGGAAAAGCCTACGTAGGCGATGAACTCGCCGCCGAGGCCGAATGGCTCTGCCTCATGGGGAGCTAACTGCTATTACAAACAAAAAAGGCTGTCTTTGATTTTAAAGACAGCCCAGTTATTCCCTTTCTGATATTAATCTTTTCTGATTAAAATAAATTCAACACGCCTGTTTTTCCAGTTATTTTCCTTGTCACTGA
>JAFGKU010000155.1 GCA_016928415.1 Spirochaetales bacterium | reverse complement strand
GGGAATGAATCGTAAAACCCCAAATTCGCGAATTTTAGTGCCCCCAAGTTCCCTTGGGGGTATTTTTGCATCAAACTCATTATATTAAAGCAGCGTACTTTTTTCAGAAAAAAACCAAATTGTTCTCTATTTCAAAGCGTCAGGTAAAATTCCTTTGGAGTCAATACCTTGCATCCCATACGACGATTCACAGGAAAATGCTTAAGATTGCCGGTTACCAGAGGAACCGATGCAGTAAGTGAGGCTTCAAGAAATGGGATATCATTCTTATCCGGAAGGCTTTTTATGATTACAGTTGACACTATATGCTCCGTTTCATGATACAAAAAGTCGATGATTACTTCCCTTTCAAAATGGGTCGTATATTTATCCATAAAATCCCGCCTTAAAATATCAGTGTATTCGTCAAGAATGCGGTCGTCCGTAACAAGAAGAATTTTCCCTGTTCTCACATGATCCATGATACGTCCCGGCGGTCCACTTGAAAAAAGCATGCCTGAAACAAGCACATTTGTATCCAGTACGATTTTCACTTATTTTTTCTCTGGGACCGGCTTTTACCCACTAATGCCTGAATTTCGGATTCATCCGGCGGATTGGACGAGACTTTTTTCCTCATGTTTGCCACGGCCACCGAAAAAAGGGCTTTCCTGATCTCTGAAATGGATTCCTCCAGTGTTTCCGGTGTGATCCCTACAAGCAGGGCGCAAGGCGTCCCGTCTTTTGTGACAACCAATTCATGTTGATTTTTCAGTTTATCCCAAAGATCCCTGCTACGTTTTAAATCCTTTACGGCAAGATACTCCATATTAACTCCTTTAAATCTCCTTTTTATAAGATAGTAAAAAGATGAGAAAATGTCAAATGAAATTTAAAAAGCACACACATGGCAGATTAACCATTAACCTGCATTTCAGGAATTCCGTGGAAAAAGTACTCAATTATGTCCTCAATCCTGCCTTTGAAGGTGATTTTATTAATTAGTTGCAATATTTCTTGATAAATTGGGTATAACAGTTATACCTTTGTCAAAGAGGTTCAAATTCGATAAAAGTAAAAGTGAACAATTGAGGATGAACCCGAAACGAAGAATCGGATTTGAAGAAGCGAGGGAGATCTTTACTCATCCCTATTATGAAGACCGGAAATCCGATGATCCGGAACAATTCAGGGCAATCGGATGGGCGAATGGCAAGCTGTATTCATTGATTTTTGAAATGCGGCACGATAAAGCAGGTGAATATTATCATCTGGTTACTTTGTGGAAATCCACAAGTGAAGAGGAGAAAATTTATGAAGAAAACATCAAAAAAGATAGACCCTGAAGAAATAGCCGAAATGGCGGACTGCGGCAAGAACATCTCTTCCCATTTTACCAATAAAGGAAAAATGAAATATCCCGTCCAAAAGGTAAATGTTGATTTCACCGTGGGCATGTTAAAGGAACTTGATTACATCGCATCAGAACTGAATATAAGCAGGCAGGCGGTCATTAAAATGTATCTTAGGCTTGCCTTGGACCAGCATTATCTTGCTAAAAAAAAGTGAGTTGAGCTATAAGCGTATAGAAAAGATTGATGACAGATGGAATTTGACGGGAATGCCTTTAAAGTTGATCTCAAACAAGTATCTATCCATAAGAAAAGTTAATTCATTTATAGGAGTGTATCAATAGGGGTGGTTTATGTTTACATCTGATCATTCTTAATCCTATCACCTCCCCTGTGCCATCTCGTTTTTAATCAGCGACAGTCCATATATTACCTCTTGACCGCTCATGTATATAAGGATAATGCTCCAAACGGTTTTGACCTATTAGAACTATTAGGTTTTATCATTACTCCTTGCGACATTTCAGGATTTTCTGTAACATGAGCACCGGAGTGACTTATGGGTCTATCGTTTGATTCACTGAATCATCTTTTCAGGTCTCATCCTGCCATTAAACTGCTGCGCGCCGAACATGCTCCGCTTATTCTTTCCTTTCTGGACAGGGTTTTTATCCAGCCCAATGTGCGTTTTATGAGCCAGTCGGAACTTGTTTCCGGCCTGGAAGACACATTGTATGTTTTGAGGGAATCAGAGGGTGAGGATATGTACCCGAGGAGCGCGCAGGCGTATCTGGATGATTGGGCCCAGAACGAGAAGGGATGGCTCCGTAAATTTTACCCGGAGAATTCGGATGAACCGCACTATGATTTGACCCCATCGGCCGAAAAAGCCATTGCCTGGATCGATGGGCTCTCCTCGCGGGAATTTGTCGGTACGGAATCCCGGCTTATGACCGTCTTCGAACTGCTCAGACAGATGGTCTTGGGCTCCGAAGAGGACACGAAAGTACGAATAGCCGAACTTGAAAAGAAAAAGCAGGAAATTGAAGACCGGATCGCTGCCATCCACAGGGGTGAATTTGAAATAATGGATGGAACGGCCTTGCGTGACCGGTTTATGCAATTTTCCGCAATGGCCCGGGAACTTCTTTCCGATTTCAGGACAGTGGAACATAATTTCAGGCAACTGGACGCGTCAGTGCGCGAAAAAATCACCTTGTGGGAAGGCAGCAAAGGGGAACTGCTCGAACAAATTTTCGGGGAACGGGACATGATTACCGATTCGGACCAGGGCCGGAGTTTCAGGGCATTCTGGGATTTTCTCATGTCGACCCAAAGCCAGGAAGAATTGACATCCCTGCTGGAAACAGTGTTCTCACTTGAAGCACTTTCTTCATTTGCCGGTGAAAGCCGCCTTAAGCGCATCCATTTCGACTGGCTGGAAGCCGGGGAACACACACAACGCACGGTAGCCGGTCTTTCTGGACAGCTCAGAAGGTATCTGGATAACCAGGCGTATCTTGAGAACAAGAGAATCATGGGGATACTTGAGGATATCACGGTTGCCGCACTCAACACGAGAGACAACCCGCCGCGGGGGACGTTCATGGAAACGGAGGATCCCGCCGTCCAAATCCGCCTTCCCCTGGAAAGACGTTTGTTCGAACCGGCTGCCCGGCTTAAATTAACCTCTGACGTAAGTGTGGCGGACGGCGGGGAAATTGACTGCAGTGTTCTTTTACACCAGTTTTTTGTGGACACGGCCGAACTCAGAGAGAACATACGCAGGGAACTTGTCCAAAGGGACCAGATTGCCCTCCATGACCTGATAAGCAAATATCCATTGAACAGGGGGCTTGCCGAACTCGTGGCTTATCTATCAATCGCCAGCGATGAGGAAGATACAGTGTTTGACGATGACTCCGAAGTGCACGTAACCTGGAATGCCGTCGACGGCAGGGAAAAAAAGGCATCCATTCCCCTCGTTATTTTTAACAGGAGGACTCATGGCTGAACAAATCAATCCGGACAGAGATTTGTCATTGGTGGTCATTACACTTTGCAAGGGTGTCGTATACGGCGATGAGAATCCGGACCTCTGGCAGAAGCTCCTGAATTTGCAGGCTTCCGTCAGGGATTATGTACGGGTTATGGGCCTGGAACTCGTCATCCATGAGGATGAAAATTTTGCCTGGTTGAAGAAAATTGAGAGCGGTGAGGAAGAGGGGGATCTTCCTACACTTATTGTGAGGCGGCAATTGAGCTATCCGGTGAGCCTTTTGCTGGCCCTTTTGAGAAAGCGGCTTGCGGAACACGACACCACCAGCGGCGAAAGACGCCTGATCCTGGACAGGCAGGAAATTCTGGATCTGATGAAAACATTCCTTACCCGGGGAACCAATGAGGCCAGAATTACCGATCAGATAGACTCGTACATCAACAAGGCGGTGGATCTTGGATTTGTCAGGCGCCTTAAAAATGAAAGCGGTAAATTCGAGGTAAGGAGGATATTGAAGGCATTCGTGGATGCCCAATGGCTTGGCGAAATGGAGAAGAAATTAAAGGAGTACGCCGCAAACGGCTTGCAGTCCGGCGAGAGGCAAGAGGAGGACGGATGAGCGGCCAAATGGATCTTGAATTTTCGGACAATGACTCTCTTGCTGGTTTCAGGCTTGAACGCATCGAGCTTTATAACTGGGGAACATTCCATGATAAGGTATGGCGTCTTCTACCTTCCGGAAAAAACATACTGGTAACGGGGGACATTGGTACCGGAAAATCAACCCTGATTGATGCCGTTACGACCCTTCTGGTTCCGGCACACCATATATCCTACAACAAGGCCGCCGGTGCGGAAACCCGGGAACGTACCTTGCGTTCGTACGTCCAGGGGTATTATAAGGCTGAAAGGACGGAACTAGGCTACGGGGCCAAACCCGTGGCCTTGCGGGAGAAAAACAGTTTTTCCGTGATACTGGGAGTGTTTACGAATGAAGGATTCCACCAAACCGTAACCCTTGCCCAGGTATTCTGTCAACGTGACCAGACAGGCCAACCGGACCGCTTTTACATTGTTGCCGATACCGGCTTGAGCATATCGGAACATTTTTCGGATTTTGGAGATGAAATCCGTGACCTGAAAAAACACCTTAAGTCCATTCACCAGGTAGGAAAGGACGGAGTGTTTGACAGCTTTCCCCCCTATGCAGCGGCTTTTAAACGAAGATTCGGTATAGAAAACGACCAGGCCCTTGAGCTTTTTCTGCAGACCGTGTCCATGAAAACGGTTGGCAACCTGACCGATTTTGTCCGTACCCACATGCTTGAGGCGTTTGATATAGAACCGAGGATTGCGGCCCTTATAAACCATTTCGATGATCTGAACCGTGCCCATAACGCGGTGCTGAAGGCCAAGGCCCAGATTTCCAAATTAAAACCCCTTCGGGAAGACCTGGATTCTCATGCGGAAGTTTCAGCCGTACGGGAGGAACTCAGGTTGTGCCGGGAAGGGCTTAAAGCCTATTTTGCGGGATTGAAATTCGAGCTGCTTGAAAAAAGAATAACAAATATCGATGGCGAACTGCATAGGATTGAGGCGCGAATCCTTCAATGGAACGAGCGACATTCACATCAACAGTCCGAGCGGGACGGGTTGAGGCAGGCGATTGCAGAGAACGGCGGCGACAGGCTGGAGAGGCTGAAAGTTGAAATTCGGGATCTGACCGAGAAAAAACAAGCCCGCCTCGGGAAATCCGGCGATTACCGGACGCTGATGAAAAAGTCAGGTATACCTTTTGACGGATCCATGGATTCTTTCCTTAAAAACAGGGAATTCTTACCGGCGGAACTTGAGCGTGTAACGGCTTCAGAAGCCGATTTTCAAAACAGGATGATGGAGGTTAATGTTGATTTTGAAAAACTGCGGTCCGCTCATGAAGAGGTTGTTAATGAACTGGAATCACTCAAAAAGAGAAAAAGCAATATCGATGCCTTCCTGATCCGGGTCCGGGAGCAGCTGTGTTTGGGAACAGGGATCGGAGAAAAGGATATTCCCTTTGCCGGGGAACTCTTAAGAGTCAGGCCGGAGGATGCACCCTGGGAGGGGGCCATTGAAAGGCTCTTGAGAAATTTCGGTTTATCCCTGCTTGTACCGGAACGCCATTACGGAAAGGTGTGCCGCTGGGTGAATAAAAACAATTCCCGCGCCCGCATCGTGTACTTCAAGGTCAGCGGGAAGCTGTTCGTAAATGAAGTTGAGCTTCATCCCGAATCCCTGGTGTATAAAGTGGAAGTGAAGCCGGGCAGTGAATTTTCAGAATGGCTGGGTGCTGAGATTTCAAGACGCTTTGATTACGCATGCTGTGACGACCTGGACCGTTTTCAACGGGAAAAATTCGCCGTTACCCGGGCCGGTCAAATCAAGGGCGCGGGCAACCGGCACGAAAAAGACGACCGGTATGACATTGCCGACAGGAAGAGGTACATTTTAGGCTGGAGCAATGAAGCAAAGATCGCCTCGTTAAACAAACGCCGGCTCGAGTTGGAAGAGGAGATCGCCGATACGGCCGGAAAGCTTTCTAAACTGCAGGACAAACAACGGGAGGCGTCGGAACGGAAATCCCTGCTTATACGGCTTGACGGCTTTCAAACCTGGGAGGAACTTGATTATCAGCCCCTCGCCGTCAGGATAGAGGAATTGGAACGGGAAAGAAAGGATCTTGAAGCGGCTTCGAATGTGCTGGCCGAATTAAACACCCGGCTTCAAAAACTCGAGGAGGAAATCCGGGAAACGAATAATCGCCTTGACGAGGAAAAGGACCTTCGGTCCCGCAGCAATGAAAAACGCGCCGTTGCCGTTCAGTCAATGGATCAATGCCGTACCGACATGCTCGATGCGGACGGATGGCCGGACGGTTTTGCCGTCAAACTGGACACTCACCGCAAGAGCCTTCTTGGCGGCCATGTGCTGTCCGTGGAGTCGTGCGACAACCGCCAGCATGAAATGCGCGAAAAGATCCAGGCAAAGATAGACGCCGAGGACAAAAGCCTGAAACGGCTCGAGGAAAGGATCATCAGGAACATGCAGGACTACCGCCGGGAATACGTGGCTGAGACAACGGATGTGGACGCCCGGCTGGAAAGCGGTAATGAATTCCTTGACATGCTGGCCAGGCTGGAACAGGATGACCTTCCCCGGTTTGAATCACGATTCAAGGATCTGCTCAATGAGAACACGATCAGGGAGATAGCGAATTTCCAGTCCAACCTTCACCGTGAAAGGCAATCTATCAAGGAGCGCATCGAAAAGATCAATGAATCGCTTTCCAAAATCGAATATAACAAGGGACGCTACATCCGGTTGGAAATCCAGGAAAGTCCCGACGCGGAAATCAGGGATTTCAAGCAGTCATTGACAGCCTGTACGGAAGGAACCCTTACCGGTTCCGTGGACGATCAATACGCCGAGGCAAAATTCCTCCAGGTCCGGGCCATTATCGACCGGTTCCGGGGGAGGGAGAACCGGACGGAAGCGGACAAACGGTGGACCCGGAAGGTGACGGACGTGAGAAACTGGCACGTGTTCGCCGCTTCCGAACGTTGGTTTGAAGATCACACG
The DNA here is from genome assembly GCA_016928415.1 of Spirochaetales bacterium. Classification (GTDB taxonomy): domain Bacteria; phylum Spirochaetota; class Spirochaetia; order SZUA-6; family JAFGRV01; genus JAFGKU01. The sequence goes on along the minus strand of JAFGKU010000155.1, from coordinate 4,556 downwards.
GAACACGAGCATTACACGGATTCAGGGGGAAAATCCGGGGGCCAGAAGGAAAAACTAGCCTACACCGTGCTGGCCGCCAGCCTGGCCTACCAGTTCGGGCTTTCCTGGGGCGAGGTGAAATCCCGCAGCTTCCGGTTCGTGGCCATAGACGAGGCTTTCGGCCGGGGATCGGATGAGTCCGCCCGCTTTGGTCTGGAACTTTTCAAACGGCTCAACCTGCAGTTGTTGATTGTCACTCCGCTCCAGAAGATCCACATTATTGAACCGTTCGTTTCCAGCGTGGGGTTCGTGGATTGCCCGGACGGCCGCGAATCGAGGATCCGCAACCTCACGATCGAGGAATACCGGAGGGAAAAGGAATCGGCATCAGGATGAAAACTGAAGGAAAGGAATGGACGACGGTTGACCGCCTTAAGACCGTCTTGAAAAAAAAATGGGACTCAGGTCTTTTTTTCAGGGAAATATTGGAACCGCAGGACCTGTTCCCCCTAAGGATTCCGCTTGCCGTACCGGGTCCGGTCGACCTGAGCCGCAATTTTTCCGCTGTGAGGGAGTGGATCCATGAGTATGATGATGCCGACGGGAAGGCGTCCTATACCATTGAATGGAAAGAAAAGAAGAACAGGGTCTTGGGACAGAACCGTATACCGGTTGCCGTTGTTTTCAGCGATCTTGCCGGCGTGTCCCGATTTCTTGGCAGGCAGATGGAGCTTTCGAGGTTCGTTGTGCTGAAGGACACCCTATTATCCGCCTTTCCCCCGCTAAAGGACTGGGTTTTTAAAAATGCCACTGGCTTAACAGCGATGGAACCCGTTCTGTCCCGTTTGATATCTGTCACACGATGGATTGCGGACCATCCACAGCCGGGAATCTATTTAAGGCAGCTTGCCCTGGAGAACGTCGACACGAAATTCGTTGAGGCCCGCAGGAAAACGATCGGCGAATGGTTGGATATCCTCCTTGATCCCGCTCATATAGACGGGCAATTTACAGGCATCAAAGGATTTGAGCGGCGCTTCGGATTCCTTGACAAGCCTATCCTGATCCGTTTCCGTCACCTGGCACCCGGCAGGGCAACCGGAGGTTATTCGGATATCACGGTGCGGACGGACGAGTTTTGCAGGATACCGCTTGATGCGGACAGGATATTCGTGTCCGAAAACGACATCAATGGCCTTTCCTTTCCTCCTGTTCCTGGAGGGATTGTCCTGTTCGGTAGAGGTTACGGTTTTGACTTTTTAAAGGACGCCGCCTGGCTTCGCGAAAAGGAAATTCATTACTGGGGCGATATCGACACACATGGTTTTGCCATCCTGAGCCAGTTTCGCGGGATTTTTCCGCAGACCCGCTCCTTTCTCATGGACAGAAACACGCTGCTATCCTGCCGGTCAAGCTGGGTATCGGAGAAGGACCAAGTCAGGGCAATGCCTGCCAACTTGACTGAAGTGGAGCAGGAACTGTTCCGGGACTTGTCCGGGGATACCTACGGAAAAGCGGTACGGTTGGAGCAGGAATTAATTCCTTACGGTAGGGTTCGGCAGGTGCTCGGGGAAATTTCAGGTGTGTAGGGGTTGAATACCGGCTTGATGAATTAATTCTGCAGGAGAATTCCATTCACTGTTTTGCCATTTTGTGATAATTTACACACGTATCAGCAATGCGCAGGAGGAATAAATGAAATTTCTAACCCGTGAATACATCCGGGAAAATATTGCCCACACAAAAATCATTTACAGAAGGGGGGAGAATATTTTCCATCTGGGGAATTATTCGGCGAAAACCCTTGATTTTACCGGGAAACGGTTTTCGTACAAGGTGGACGGAAGTTATGGCGAATATGACGTTACCGTTTCTTTTAACGGGAAATTGACGACCGGATGCACCTGCCCCTATCCCTTTGCCGGGTGCAAGCATACCGTTGCCGTTTGCCTTGACCTTGCCGGCCGGCTCAAGTCACCGGGAAAGGGCACCATTGCCGCCGGAGACGGCCATTACGGCGAATCGGAAATCCTTACATTTGAAGAAATTCGTGATGAGGTCCTGGAAAGCCGGAAATTAAGCGCCAGAACGGAGTCTTTTACATTGGATAAGGGCGAAACAAGGAAAGGTGAGCATTTCATCGTCAACAAAAAAGGCATGAAATATACCGTTACCGTACACGACCCAAAGGAAGGTTTGGGGCATTGCAGCTGCCCCGATTTCCGGCACAACAGGTTAGGCACCTGTAAACACCTGATCCATGTCATTGAAAAACTTTCCAAAGACAAAAATTACGATTCCGGGAGCACTAGGGAGAGAATGCCTTTCGTCCATTTTTTTTACGATTCCTATCACCAGAAACCGCGTTTCTATTATGACCGGAAATTACCGGCCGCCGTGCGGGAGAGCGTCCTTGAATATTTTGACGGGAACGGATTCTACAAGTTGAGAGACCTCGCCGATTTGTACAAGCTGTTATGCGGGATAGAAGACGGGAGGGACGTCAGGATTGACGATTATCTTGTGCAAAAGGTGAATGACGCCCTCTTTTACAAGGTGATCCGGACCCACAGGTCGAGGAAACCGGACTTGTCCTTCATCAAGGCGGCATTGTATCCCTACCAGAAGGAAGGGATTGAGTTCGGCCTTTACAGGAAACGATTGATAATAGCGGACGAGATGGGACTCGGTAAAACGCTTCAAGCCATTGCATTGGCCGTGCTCAAGAAGAACGTATTCGGATTCCGGAGGGCGCTCATCGTCTGTCCCGCATCCTTAAAAAGCCAATGGAAACGGGAAATAGAGCGGTTCACCGATATGGAAGCGATGATTGTTTCCGGACCGGCGGCCCAAAGACAGGCCCAGCACGAGGACACGCCGGATTTTTTCGTGATCACGAATTATGAAGCCGTGCTGCGTGATCTCCCGGCCATCCGGAGAAGCGATCCCGACCTTGTGATCCTTGATGAGGCCCAGAGGATAAAGAATTTTGAAACCAAGACACACCAGGCCGTCCTTTCCATTCCCAGGAGCCACTCGATAGTTTTGACCGGCACACCGCTTGAGAACAAACTGGAGGACCTTTATTCCATTGTCCAGTTTTCCGATGCGGAACTGCTGAGCCCTCTCTGGGTGTTTTCCGCGAACCACATGCGGATTCTCAAGGGGAAAAAGCGAAGAATCGTGGGATATAAAAACCTGGATACCGTCCAGGCCAGGCTCAAAAACCTGGTCATCAGAAGGAAAAAGGAGGATGTGCTTGATTCCCTCCCCGAACAAATTGAGAATATTTACCACATTGACCTTACCCCGGAACAGAAGCGGATTCATGCGGGTTACGTCAGTTCCCTTCTACCCCTTTTGAACAAAAAGATATTGACGCCGATGGACATACGGCACATCCAACAGCTTCTCCTTTGCATGCGGATGGTTTGCGATTCCACCTACCTCATCGATAAAAAAACAAACTATTCGCCTAAACTGTCGGAATTGGAAAAGGTTGTCGCGGAAATTGTTTTGGAAAACGGGCGCAAGGCGGTGATTTTCAGCGAATGGACGACGATGACGTACCTGATCGGCAAAATGCTTTCCGGGTTGGGTATTCCGTTCGTGGAGTTCACCGGAAAGGTGGCGTCCGACAAAAGGCAGGCATTGATCGATGAATTCGACTCGAATCCCGAATGCAAGGTCTTTCTCTCGACAGACGCCGGCGGGGTAGGCCTTAACCTCCAATCGGCCGATTGCGTAATCAATTTCGAGCTTCCGTGGAATCCCGCGAAACTGGCCCAGAGAATAGGCAGGGTCAACAGGATCGGCCAGAAAAGCCGTTGCGTGAATGTTGTGAACTTCATAGCCAAAGAGTCAATCGAGGAGAGCGTAGCGGCCGGCATCGTGCGGAAAACGGAACTGTTTTCAGCGGTGTTCGACGGCGGGGCGGACGACGTCGATTTTTCCGAAGAGAGGAAAACGGAAATGATAAACCGCGTGCGAATGATGCTGAACGAGGAATTGAAGCCGGTTTTATCAGGGCAGAAGGAGGCCGAAGAGCTGCCTGAATCCACCCCCTATTTTCTCAATCCGGATATCCTTTCCCGGGAGCCGGACCTGGATTTCACGAAGGAAGAGGCCCTGGTTTGCGATTCACCGTCCGACGGGACGGCAGAACCCGCCCAAAATACGGCGGGTGAAAAACCGGACCCGGAACGGATGGAGGAAATTCTCGAAAACGGCCTTAAGTTCCTGAGCGGCCTGACCGCCATGGCGACCGGCAAACCCCTTGAAACCGAACCGGGGACAAAGATGGTGAACATCGACAGGCAGACAGGCGAAGTGACCGTAAAATTCAAGCTTCCGGGGTTTGCGCGGTAGGTTTACAGTGATTACCATATTACATGCGGAAAAAAGCCGGGTAAGATTCGATACTGCGAATCTATGGCAACCCGCTGGGAAATGGGAAAATAATTTAACCGCTGAAAAGATGCCGAAATCAAGCAGCCCGTTGGGGGAGGAAAGAATGGCTACCGCGAAACAGATTAATTTGAGGATCGAGAAGCTAACCCAGGAAGTGGGGGAACTCC